>USCR01000076.1 GCA_900553295.1 uncultured Eubacteriales bacterium
CGCCTACTGCCTCGGCAAGCTCTTCTTGGGATAGCTTTCGCGCCTTGCGAAGCTCTTTGATTTTTGTTTTCAAGCCATGCACCTCCGTATTGCAAAGTATGCTTTGCAAAAACAGTATAGCACGCTTTGCATCTTTTGTAAAGCATGCTTTGCATTTTTATTTGCTTTTCCAGCTACCCTGCCTGGACGCAGGCGCCATCGCGCGCAAGCTATTCTCTCACGCTCCGGAAGCAGATGTCCACCCCGTGGTGCAACTGCGCGTTGACTTCTTCCACCCGGGCATGGTATAATAATAAAGTACGCTGATGTGGTGGAATGGCAGACACCGGGGACTTTTGCAAACGCAGCAAGAGCACGGAGCCGGGAAACCGCTCCGATGAATGCCGGCTAATTCGGCGAATACCCCTCCGGGGCAACGCCGAGCTAATCCAGCGGCCTTCCGCTGGCCATGTGTAGAGACTATACACCGGCGGCCTACACCCGCATTGCGGGCATGGTCAAGACATAGTCCAGACCACAACGCGCCTGGCGCGGCTATGGCAACATAGAGTGGCAAGAAAATCCCCTGCCTCAAAAGGGCGTGCGGGTTCGAGTCCCGCCATCAGCACGCATCCCCAAGCCGCGAGCAATCGCGGTTTTTTTCATTTCCCCAGGAATTTCAAGGCTTTCATGCGTTTCACTTCCTTTCATTCCTTTCATATTTTTTCTTTTGTTTTATCGTTTTTCTAAAAAATGTGACACGAAATGTGACATGAAAAACGCGCCCGGGAACATCCCCCGGGCGCATTTTTTACATGCATGCATTTTCATCAGGCGGCTTGTCTCCCGAAATCTTTTCCCCCGCCATAATCTGCTGCAAATCGAGTTCCTTCCACGCCGCCCGCAGCGCATCCATCACCGCATCGCTATCAATATTAAATCCCCGCTCCGCCATCTTCTGCAAGGCAAGCTCCCATTTTTCTTCCCCACAGTAGCGCCCCAGCAGCGCCTCCACCGCACCAACCACAATCTTTGCCGCGTCGCTCAGGTCCCGCTGCTCCAGCCAGGGCCGCACATGCTTCACCCATACCTGCCGCAAGCACGCTCCCAGGAACGCCGCCGCCGTTCCGATCACCGCCACCACCAGCGCCGTCCAGTCTACGGTCACCACCGCTTCCCCTTGTTCCGCCAGCGCTAGCACCGGCAGGCACAACAGCGCTATTACCATCCAGATTGCCATTGCCTTTTTCATGCGTCCTCCTCCTTCTCCGGCTTGTCCGCAAGCCGCAAAATCTCTTCCTCGTAGTGCTCAGACAGGTGATTCCTCCCCTTGGCCCGGTAGGATGCGTGCATCTTGCATAGCATCTCCTTCTTCGCCCCTGGGCACCATCCCCGCGACGTGTAGAAGTCCTGTGCCTGGCTCAGCCGCTCATATTGCAAGTCTCCTATATCATCGGAAAGCCAGCCCAGGGCTGTGGTTATCTCCCCCAGACGGCCTCGCAGCTCCTCCCGGAACTCCGCTTTCTCCTTCCGCTCCTTTTCTTTGCCTTCCTTCCGCTTGCGCACCCACTGCTTCATAGGCTTTACCAGGATCAGTGCCACCAGCCCCAATATGGTGCTGATGTACCCCGCCGCTTCCCCGTATTGCTCCAACCACTGCACCGGCATCACCCCCCTTGCAGCAGGTTGCCCAGGGCCTCATACACCGCCTGCAAGGCCGCCCGCTGCACGGTAATCAATTCCCCGCCAGCACTTCCGGATGAACTTCCCGCAGCTGGCAGCTCCTGCGCATCCATCTTCAGGTATTCCACCATCATGTAGCCCGTGCGCCCCTGATGCCGTACTTTTGCCCATTCGCCTTCCACATATGCCACCTGGACCTTGTCCCCCACAGGAACCTTCCAATACAGCCCGTCCGTTTGGCTGGGCGTGCTGCGCATTTTAACATCATCGCCGCTGTCCGCCACTACCGTGGCCGTCTGCGCCATGGTTTCCACCCCCTCCGTGCCGTCGTAGTCCACCTTCTCCAGCCGCCCCCGGTACGTCCATTTGCCCAGCTTCGTATCCCGCACAATGCCCGGACTGGTGCAGTGGGTAATCTCCAGGGGACTGGTGGCCGTGACTACCCCCACGTGGTAATAGTCCCGCTGATCCGGGTCGTTTTTGTACCGCTCCGGCAGCGCGTACCCCACTTCCCCCGGCATCCGGGCCTTATACACCGCGTCACCCAGATTCAGCTCCCCGGCATCCATCACCGGCAGCAGCTCCCGCATCTCGTACCTTGCACTGTAATTGCTCCCGTGTATCCCCGTCCAGCTGCCCCCTGCCCGGCGGATGGCCCCGATAATCAGCCCGATGCAATCACAGGCACCGTTTGACCCGTCCTTGCCCTCCTGATAGACAATATCAGTCGCCGCAATCTCCTCCACCTTCTCCAGAAACCGTTCCCGCGTTATGCCCAACCGTTCCACCTCCTGCGCTCAGGGTAGCAAAAAAGGCGGGGCCGCAAAACCCCGCCTTCTTTCAGTCCTTCCACCCGTTGATGGTTTTCTGGGAGAATCCCATGCTTACCAGGTTCTTTTCCAGGTCTGCATATTCTCCGCTGTCGTATGCGTCCATGAACGCGTCCTTGGCCCAGTTGTACAGCTTGTCCCATAGCCTGTCCCCGTCCTCCGCCTGGTTCAGGTATTTCAATACCTGCCGCGCCGTGTTCAGGTCTCCGCTTTCCACGCTGTTTTCATAGATACTGTGCGCCTTGTTCACGGCCTTTTGAGGAATTTCCTCCGTCGTTAATCCCGCGCCGGTGTTCAGCATCAGTCCCGCCAACTGTCGCGCCGTGGATGTATTTCCTTCGGCCAGGGCCATCACATAGGCTTCTCCGTATGCATTCCATACTTTGTCCCGTATCTGTTTCTGGTTCATCCCCGCTTCCATCTGCCGGGTGATCTGCGTTTTCAGCCTGTTCACGTCCCGGGCCTCCACCGCGGCGTCCCAGTCCGCTTTCAGGCTGTCTACCCGCCACTCCTTGAAGCTGTCCTCCGTGTAGCCCACGGCCAACCCCTTGAGCATGGCTGCAATGCTCTGGGCCTGGGTCTTGTTCCCCGCGTTCCATGCCTCCGTATAGCTTGCCTTGTAGTCCTGGGTCAGCTTGCTCCGCAGGTCGCTGTCCGTGTACCCCTCCTTTTTCATGGCCGCAATCACCGTCCGTACCTGCCCGGCGTCCCCGCTCTCGATGGCTTCCCGGTAGTCCGCGTTCATTTCATCCCGCGGCCACTTGGCAATGCTCTCCTCTGTGTAGCCCACATCCAATCCCAGCAGCAGGTCGCTGATTTTCTTCATGGCCGCTGTGTCTCCCTTTTCCCACGCCGCCACATATTCCTTTCGGTAGGCCTCCGTCAACCCCGAACGTATGGTGCTTTCTTCCTTCGATTCTTTCAACCGTCCCAGCAGATAGTCCGCTTCCGCCTGGTCCCCCCGCTGGATGGCTTCCAGCAAATCCTTGGTGCTGAACAGGTCCGCGTCATCGTCCGTCAGCTCGTCCAGCAGCATCTCCCAGGTCTGCGCCTCCGGCTCCTCGGTCGCCTTCTTCCTGCTGTCCAGTACGCTGTCCACCATGCTCACCGCGGCCTTTTGTCCAATGCCCAGACGCACCAGCTCCAGCACATGCTTTTCATACTCGCTGTACTTTCCCTGTTCGTAGGCGTCCGCAGCCTTGGTCACCAGCTCCTCGCTGCCCCGCAGCCTGCTCTTGAATCCGCTGGCAATTCCGTCCACCGTCGCGCCCGTTTCCAGCATCGCCGTCGCTACCTGCTGGAACTCCTCGCCAGTCCCGCCAGCATACCAGGCATCCAGCAGCAGGTCATAGAATACCGCCGGGCTTGCCCGCCTGCTGTCGCCCTCCTGCTTGGTGTAGACATAGTTCTTTGTGGCCGCCTGCAACCGCGTGGCAAAAGGCTTGCTCTTGTCCCATGCCGTCCCCGCCAGGGTATCCCGCTGCAACGTCTTGACCAGCGTGGTAAACAGCGCCTTGCCGTCCCGGTAAGCGTTCCCAAGGCCCAGCCCCGTGGCGTTGCTTACCACCTGCAATCCCCGATACCACGCCATTTCATAGTCGCCCTTGCCCAGCGCCTGCCACATCCGCGTAATGGAATCCAGCAGCGCGCTGTCCATGCTGCTGCTGTTGTACGTCTCCCCTGTGATGAAGCTCCCCAGCCAGTTGCCCACCAGGGGCAGCAGACCTGTGGCGTTGTCCAGCAGGTTGGGCAGGAAGGCTTCCAGGTACTTTTGACCAAACCCCCGCACGCCCACGGTCACCGTCTTGCCGTTTTCGTCCTTCTCCTTCTTCTCGTCGTCGTCGTCCCGCATCGCCGATATAAGGGACTTGGCCGCCGCCGCCGCAACGGAGGACAGCACCACCGACGCGCTGGTGCGTATCATCTGGTTTCTCGCCCGCTTGATGGCCGCCTTGTTCCCGCTCCGCCAGGCCTCTTTCAGATCCCAGCCTGCCCGCCATAGCATGTTGTATTGCTTGAACGGCTCCGACATGAACGACGTCCACAGCCTCGCCAGCCCCTTTTCCGTGGCCAGCTCCGTGCGCTGGAATATGCTGTCCACCACCTGCGTCTGGTCGATCACCTCCGTGAACCGCTCCCCGCAGCGTCGGAAGTATGCCTCCGTCCCGCGCGTCAGCCCCGATTTCGCCGCCACTTCCCGCTTCACCGCTTCCCAGATCATCGTGAAGGCCAGCTCGTCGCCTTTCTGGGAAAGGTATCCCAGGGCGTCGTCCAGCTTGCCCATGGCCGTCTGCCGCACCCGGTCATACGTTCCCCGGGTCATGTTCGTGTCAAAGTAACCCCAGCTTTTTTGCGTGGCAATGGGCGCCCAGTCCATGATCTCCGTATAGCTCTTTTTCATTTTTGCCGCCGACAGCGCCCCCGCGCCCATACCCTTTACCAGGTACTTGGCGTCGATCAGCGCGTAGGCCCGCAAAACCGCCGTTGCCTGCTGGCTGGCCACGGACAGGTTGCCGCCCACCGCCGCGCCCTTGGCGCCGCCCACCAGCTTGTTCACCAGCGCGCTGCCCATCTCAGACTTGGCGTTCCCGTTCAGCCGGCGCAGGAAGGAAAGGATATAGTCCGGCACCTGGTTCCCGTACCGCTCCTGCATCACGCTCCTCACCGTGTCGTTGTCCGTTTTGTAGTTCATCAGCCGCGTCATGTCCTCAATGGGCAGCACAAAGGCGTTGTAGTCGCTCATCTGCTCCATGTGCGCCGCCCACATCTCTACAAAGTTCTGCACCTCCAACGGATTGGACGCCTGCTGCGCCAGGGGCTTGGTGAAGCTCCCCAGCTTCAGCCGGTTCTCCTGCTGGCTGGCCGGGTCCGTGCGCAGGTAGTTCCGCGCCACCTTGAAGGGCACATAGTAGCTTTCCTTGAACTTCTCCACCCCGTACAGCTCCCGCGTCACCTGGTTGCCCCATTCCGCCGTGTCCCTGGACAGGAATTGCACCATGTGGTCCACAAAAGCCTTCTGCTTCTCCGTCAGCTTGCCCGCTATGGCCTCCAGGTCCTCCGCCGTCAGCTGCCTTGCGCCCGTGGCTTCCCCTGGGTGGCTGTTCTTCTGGAATACGATTCCGCCACCCAGTAGATGGTTGGTGCCCACCAGCTCCTCACGCTTGGCCGCCGCGTAGATGTACATGGCCTCCTGAATCCGGAATTTCTGCTTCTTCCCGTCGTGCAGCGTCACTTCCACGCCGTTTTCCAGCTGCTTGCGCTCACTCTGGTTGATAATCTCCTGCACGCCGTATTCCTTCAGCGCCGCTTCCATGTACGCCTGCCCCTGGGCTACGTGCCGGGTGTGCGTGTTCTCCGCGTCCCGCAGCGCCTTCCAGATGGGCTCCATCTCCGTGCCCTCAAAAATGTGGAATACAGTCCCCGGGGACAGCAGCGCACGGTTCGTTACGTTCAGCACCGTTTCCGCCGCTTTGCCCCGCTGCTTGTGCGCTTTTCTTTGCAGCATCCGCGCCACCAGCCCGTCCCCGGCTTCCTGCAAGCTGTCCTGACGTTTCTGCATAAACAGCCTGTCCTCGTTAATGATCATCGCCGCATAGCTGCGCAGAATGTCCCGCAGCTCGATGGTCTCCTCCCGAGACAGCCGGTTCAGCTGCTTTCCGTCCGCGCTCTGGGCCAGGCGCTGCATGGCCTCCGATACGTCCCCATTGTAGAACGCCGCCAGCGCCGGTATGCCCGTGTCCGGCACCGCGCTCCCGTTGGCGTCCCGCTTGGGCAGCACCGCTTCGTACTCCTGCCGCGCACGCTCCAGCATCTCCCGCTTGATGGTCACCCCCTTGCCTTCGTTATAGTCCAGCGCTTCCAGCAGCGCCGTCACCGCGTCCCGCATCTGATAGGGCACAAAGCTCCCCGACTTGGGGCTGTTCAGCTTTTTCAGTATGCGCCCCTTCTGCCGGATGACCTCCGCCCGCGCCTTGCGCCGCTCTGCCATTTCTTCCCGTTTTGCCGACCATTTTTTTATGATCTGCTGGGCATTCTCGTTAGCCACGTTGATCATCTCCGCGGTCATTCGCCGGTCTTCCTGCGCCTCCTGCCGCGCCGCCGCAATCTCTGCCCGCGACTGCTCCAGCTCCCGCCGTGCTTCCCGCAGCTCCGCCCGCGTTTTCTCCAGCTCCCGCGCGGTTTCCTGCGTCCTCGCCTCCGCGCCCTTTACCGTGGGCGCCTCCAGGTATTTCTGGTACATCTCCGCCGTCACGTACTGGGTCATTTCTTCCAGGTTCATTGCATAGGGGTTGCTGACCTCCCTGCGCACCGCTTCCAGGGCCGCCATGACCTGCTGCACCTTGTCCCCTTCGCTGGCGTCCTGGTCAAACATGCCCGGCCACTGCTGATGCATCTCTTCCCACGCCGCGTCCAGGCTCAGGGCGTTTCGGTCATTCCTCGCCGCAATGTTCCACCGTCCAAAGGCCGCCTTTCGGAATTCCTTCTCCGATCCGTACAGCTTCGCCGCTTCCGCCCATTGCGCATCCGTCAGCCGGAATCGCCCCTTGCGCAGATAGCCGCGCAGATCTGCGTACTCGTCGTACATGGTGCTGTCGATGTTCTCGCTCTTGTCCAGCATGTCCCGGGCGATGGCCGCCATGGCCTCCATGGCGCTCTTGCCCTCCGTGTCCGTCCGCGCGTTGGCCATGGCGTCAAAGGCTTTTTGCAGATTCGCGCCCAGGTCGTTCACCCGCACCTTGCTCTGGTACTGCGCTTTCATCTCCCGCGCCAGCGCCCACACCGCCTTGCGGTCTACCGCCGCTTTCCCGTTTGCCCCGTCCCGCATGGCCCGCAGCTGCGCGTTCAGCGACCCCACCAGCTTCTGCAGCCGTTCGTTCTCCTCCACCACCCGCTGCATCTCCGTCATGTCGGTGTCCACGTTGCGAAGGGAATACTTTTCCGGTGTTTCATTGAATTCCCTATTGTAATTTGCCAGCGAAGCGAGTATACTGGCTATAGAAGGATTCTCCGATTCCTCGCGGGTAACGTTCATATGAGCGGCCGCGTCTTGTTGAAAGGAATCGGCTGGGTCCTTCATTTTTTGTATAACCACAGCATCATGCATATAATAAGAATTATCCAGCGATAAGCCTTGTTTTATCACGACCCCCATATAATACTGCGTTTCATTCAACGATACGGGCGCAACGATCAATGCAGTATCAAATAGATTGCCTTTATGGTTGTTATCTATATGTATAATATGTCCTTTTTCAATGACCGGTTTCACCGCTTCCAGCAGCGCGCTTCTTCTTTTCGTTATGCCTTGGCTAATAAGATGCCTAATACCTCCTTCACTTAATCGTACTTCTCCAAGGATTGGATTGTATGCTTTCCCTCCTATCTGCTGAAAGTATTCCTTCGCCATAGTAAAGAAATCTTTTTCCGCATTTTTTGCGAACTTATTTCCTTGTATTTGGGCAACAGCCTCCATGTTTGCTACAATTGCCTTGTTCTGCTCTATTTCTTCGTCACTTAGCCTGATGACTTCTCCTGCGCTATTTTTCAAATCATATGCAACGGTGTTTTCGTTTTGTTTCCCGCTCCGTTCCTCCGTCCGCCCCCGTTCTCGCTTTCCGGCCTCCTCCATGAGCCGGTTGTACTCCTGTATAATGCTTTCGCCCCAGTCCGCCTCATGCTCCAGCATGGCCCGGGCTTCCGGGTTCTTTCCCGCGATCTTTTTCGCCAGTGCCTTCACCTCGGCCACAAACCGGTTGATGAACGCCATCACCTGATCCATGGCCTGCTTGAAGGCATTTTTATTTTCCGCGTTTTCATAGGCACGGGAAACAAACGCCCCCAGCGCCTCCGGCGTAGCGATGGCGTCATACAGCGCGTCCGCCGTCAATTCCTCCAGGGCTTCCTCCCGGCTCAGCGTCTGGCCTTCGGCGGCCTTGTACTGCTCCTGCTTCTCCGCCACTCGGGTCTCCAGGTCGTATCCTTCCGTGCTCCGCAATAGCGTCAGCACCGCATCCTGCAAGCCCTGGGCTTCCTGCCCCATATGCTCCCGGATGTAGTGCCACCCTTCGTGGGTCGCCACCCGCGTCAAATATCCTTCCTCCGCGTCCAATGCCACCACCATGCCCTCGGAGGTCGTGTATACACCATTGGCGCCCCCGTCCCCAATGCTGTCCACCACCGTGTAATGCACCCCGTGGGCCTTGGCATAATCGTCCAGCAGCGATAGCATCACCGCCTGGGCTTTTGTGGGCCGGGTGGTTTTCGCCGCGTACACCACCCCCGTGTACCCTTGCGTGTACGTCCTCGGCAACTGTCCCAGCTGCGCCTGCACCGTCTTGCCCAGGCTCTCCGGTATCTCCAGCCGCGCATTCTGCGCCGCCGTGGCCTCCTGCCCCGCCTGGTAGGCGATGCGGTACACCCCGTCCTCCAGCATGGTCCCAAAGCCCACCTTGCGTTCATATTCCGTCATGGCCCGGCTGTTCTGCCCCGCCTGGTACGCGCTCTGAAAGGCCTGCCCGTATATCTCTAGGGGCAGGGATGTATTTTCATACCCCGCCAGGAACCGCCGCGCCGTCTGCGTGTCCTCAAACATGGCCGCCCGATTGTAGGCCGCTTGCGTGTCCGTGTCCGCAAACCGCACCTGATCCAGCCGGATTTCTCCCTTGCCCTTGCCCGCAATTTCGATTTCAACCCAGGCCGCGCCGTCCCGGATGCCCTGGAATCCCGTTACCTTCACCGGTACATCCTCGTACCCCGCCGCCGTCGCTTCCGCCGCAAAGGGCGTATGCTTCACACCCTTTGCGTCCTCCGCCTGCTGCATCTGCTCCACTGCTGCCCGCACTGCCTGGTCACCCGCCGCGTCGCTTCTTAACCCAGCCATGCGCTCCGCCGCCGCCTGGGCCGTGTCCGCGTCCACGCCCGCCTCCGTCAGCGCTGTGCGCGTGCTTCTGGCCTTAATCATGCCCACGCTTGTGGATACGCCTGCACCCAGAGAACCGGACAGCCCGCCCACCAGCATGCCCTGCAGCGTCTCCACCACAAACTCCATGTCCGTTTCCACCGTGGCCTGCGTCACGCTCATGCCGGCGGCGATCTTCTGTTTAATGCTCTCCGCCCGTTGGCTGCTGTCCCCGTTCAGGTAGTTGTCCAGCGCCCGGTCCACCACGTTCCCCGGCAGCTCCTCCAGGGCCTCCGGCGCAAAGGCTTTTATCACGTTCGTCAGTATCGTCCGATAGCCGCCCCCCTTTCCCAGGGAAAACGCCGCTGTCAGGCGATCCATGCCCAGCTTTTCCGTGATGTATTCTGTTACGCCCGCCGCCAGCCCCTGCACCAGCGCCCGGCTGTTGTCCCTGCCCAGCAGCAGCTCCTGCTGCGTCTTGCCCGATACCGCCGATAGCGCCATGAGCGCGCTGCCCACGTTGTTTCCTACTTTGGCAAGCGCGTTTGCGCCCTGCGCCACCACGCCAGCGCCCTGCAGCGCCTTTCCCACCGCGCCTCCCGTCGCCATGGAAATGGCGCTGTCCCCCGCCGTCATGAACACCTGATAAACCAGGTTCGCGGTTTGTCCGCCCAGTCCGTCCCCAAAGGCCTTCCGCTGCCCTTCCATAACTGTTTCCCGCACGGTGTTCTTGAAGTGTGTCGTCGCAAATGCCGGGTCATATGGACTTGTATCCCGTCCCAGCATGGTGTCCACGCCCGCCTTGACCGCTCCAGTCCATTCCAACGGCGTCACGGCTATGCTTAGCCCGGACGTAATCCAAGATCCCACAGGATGCTCCGCCGCTTTTTTCACCACGCCCATCTGCTTATCCGTCTCTCTCTTGAGCAGTCTGGGCTTAATGCTTTCCACATATTGCTTCGCAGCGTCCATGCCCTTCGTATTGCGCAGATAGTTATAGGTCGCCAGTTCCATTTCTGTCATGTTCTGCGCTATCCCTGCTTCCACGGCTCCCCAACTTAGCTCCGCTGGTGCCGCACTCTTCCCGACAAAGTCGTCCTCGAAGCGCAGCATGGCATACTCGCCCTCGGCAATCTGCCTTTCTACGGTCTCCAACTGATCTTTGGCGTTGTCCATCGCTGGCCCTGTAATTCCCGCCAGCTCCATGGCCGCAATGTCCTTTTTCAGCTTGTATTGCTGATTGTACAGCTCTGTCAGCAGCTTGCTGGCTTCCTGCCTGGCAATGGGGGCCTGCATCGTTCCCGCGTACTGGCTCAGCTCCTCCACTTGGGTCAGCTGTCCCTCGTTGACCCGCTGCCGATCCCGCTCCGCATAGCTGAACCCGCTTTCGAGTACCCCGCCATCCTCCAGCGCTTTTGCTTCCGCCCTGGCCTCCTCCGCCTGCTCCTCCAGGCTGGCCCACCCTTCATAGTCCAGCAGCTCCTGTTCTGTCAGCGTTTCACCCCTGTCCACCTTTTCCTTCGCTTTCAGGTAGGCGTTATATGCTTCCGGATATTTTTCCATATCCGCCTTCAGCATGGCGTCGATTTCTTCCGCATTCTCTACCGCCTTGATGTAGCGGTCAAAATCCCCCTTCGTGTTCTTGCCGTAGACGGCAGCTCTCTCCGCTACTTCCTCCGGCAGGGGAACCCCCAACCGGTTCAGGATCGTCTCCTCGTTGGCAATCCGCTTGTTCACTTCCGCCAGCCCGGCCGCGTCTCCCTTGGCCTCCAGCTCTGCCTGCTGCTCATACAGCCCCTTCAGCGTGCTGTACGCATTGTTTGCAAAGGCCTGGTCCTCCTGGCTCAGCTGCGGCAGTTCCTTGTCCCTGGCCTGCTC
>USCR01000077.1 GCA_900553295.1 uncultured Eubacteriales bacterium
AATAAAAGCCAGAGGGGCTGCGGTCCCTCCGACACCTCCTGAAGGTTTTTGACAGTCTGGGGCGGGATACGTGGCATGCGTATCCCGCGTTTTTTGTTGCGCAAAAACAGTATGGATCATAAAGCATGATCCGCTGTGCCGGTGCATAGGGTACGAGGGAAAAGGGAGGTGACGGTGTTGTCAGGGGGGAAAGCATGGAAAAGATGCGTGTGTTTGATCCTGGCGGCCGTTTTCCTGTGCTATCCGGCGCCTCCAGCGGGAGAAGCGCAAAGCAACCCGTACTTGATCTGGATTGATATTCATCAAAAAACGCTGATCCTCTATGAAAACTTCCAGGAGGTGAAGCGCTGGCCTGTGGCTACCGGCGCCTGGGATACACCTACCCCCATTGGCGTATTTATGATTAACAGCCGCTTCTCAGGACAGATGAGCGGCTTCGGTACGTGTTTTCTGGGCCTGAACGTACCCTGGGGCCAGTATGGCATCCATGGAACAAATCGGCCGGAAAGCATTGGCAGCAACGCCTCCCACGGCTGTATTCGCATGTATGTGAAGGACGCGGAAGAGCTGTACGCCATGGTACCCAACTGGACCCGCGTGGTTCTGGAGGGGGGGCCCTATGGCAAGCTGGATACGTCTTTGCGTATGCTGAAAAACGGCGATCGCGGCAGCCATGTCCTGGCGGTACAGGAAAAACTCCGTGCCCTGGGCTACTATACCGGCTGGCCTGACGGCATTTTCGGCGCAGGTACGGAAAGTGCCGTCCGCCGGGCACAGAAAGCGCTGGGGCTGGCGGAAAGTGGCATTGTGGACTGGCAATTCTATCAGGCCATTGGTTTGACACTATTTGAATAAAGGACGGTGAGTACATGGACTGGTCGGAGACCAAGGCATTTCTGTCCCCCTGCTTCCCGGAAGAAATGCGGGCAGAGCTGGAGCTCCTCTATCCCGGAGAATTGCGGGAAATCCGTGTTCGGGTGGGTCAACCAACCACCCTGGTAACGGCTTCGCGTACGGCGTCGCTTCAATGGCGGCCCAGCAAGGATGCGGTGGAACGCCTGGCCGAGGCGCTGGCGGATCATGGGCTGTATGCCCGTGGGGAGGAGACCCGGCAGGGCTTTGTAACGCTACGCGGTGGGCATCGCCTGGGCCTGTGCGGCCGAGTGCTCACAGGGGAGGGCCGTGTGCGTGCCCTGCGTGACATTGCCTTCCTTTGCCTGCGCATTGCCGGTCAATGGCCGGGCGCTGCGGATGCGCTGATGCCGTGGGCTGTGCGGGAGGGGCGGGTACGCTCCATGCTGCTGGTCGGATTGCCCGGGACGGGAAAAACCACGCTCTTGAGGGACCTTGCGCGCCAGCTGGGGAGCGGACGGCAGGCGGTACAGGTGGGATTGGTGGATGAGCGCGGGGAGCTGGCCGCATGCGTGGATGGCGTACCGCAGCTGGAGGTGGGCGAGCGGACGGACGTGTTGGACGGCTGTCCGAAAACCGAGGCTGTGGCCTGGTTTCTTCGGGCCATGGCACCCCAGGTGCTTATTACGGACGAGTTGGCGGACGCGTCCGACGCGGCCGCGGTGCTGGAGGCCATTTACTCCGGCGTGCCTGTCCTGGCCAGTGCCCATGGGGCAGGCCTGCATGAGCTGGCGCAGCGTCCGGTGCTGGCAGCCATGATGTCCCGGCGCATCTTTGACCTGTATGCTGTCCTGGACAGCGAGGGGACGGGGCGGATTACGGCGCTGTATGACCGCTCGGGCAGCGCCCTGCCGTTTCACTGATGCTTCGCGCATGGCTTGCGCTGGGAGCAGGCGTGTGCTGCGGCCTGATCGGTATGCGGCGCGCTGCATCCCTGGGGTGCCGGGCGCGTGAACTGCGCCGGTGGCTGGAGGCACTGCAGCGCTTGGCGCTGCTGCTGGAGGAAAGCGCCTCCACATTGCCGCGTGCCTTCCGCCAAGCGGCCATGGGCACGGGCCTTGCGGCGGAAAGCCTGCGGGCAACGGCTGAACGCCTGGAGCAGGAACCCGGGTTCACCGCAGCCCAGGCCTTTGCACAATCCGGCATGGATTACCTGGGCTGGGCAACGGAAGAGGAAAAAGGCCAGCTGACGGACATGATGGCGGGGATAGGACGCGGCTCCCTGGCCATGCGCCGGCAGGCTGTGGACCATGCCGCGGAATGGATAGGTCTCCATTTGCGCAAGGCGGAAGAAAAGCAGCGCAAGGACGGCAAGCTGGCGCTGACGCTGGGATGGACGGCCGGCGCGTGCCTGACGCTGCTGCTGTTGTAATTTTTGCAGGAAAGAGGCGGACCGGGATGCAGATTGATATGCTGTTCAAAATTGCTGGGGTGGGTATCCTGGTCACTGTGATTGCGGCAGTGCTCACCCGTACGGGGCGGGAAGAAATGGCCATGCTGACCACCGTAGCCGGGCTGGTGATCGTTTTGCTGATGGTGGTGGACATGATAGCCGGTATGCTGACACAGGTGAAAAGCATTTTCCAATTGTATTAGCGCGGAGGGAGCGGCATGGAAATCGTGCGCGTTGCGGGTTTTGCCATGACGGCGGCCTTTGCGGCTGCGGTTATACGGCGCATGCGCCCCGAAGCCGGCATGGGACTGGCACTGGCGGCAGGCGTCATGCTCTTGCTCGTGGCCTTGAGCCAGGTGCAGACTGTAGCGGATGCCCTGCGCCAGCTTTGCGATAAAGCACAATTACAGCCTGCCTATGTGCGCACGCTGTTTAAGACGGTGGGGATATGCTTTCTTACAGACTTTGCGGCGGATGTCTGCCGGGACGTGGAGGAGACAGGGCTTGCACAGCGGGTGGAAACCGTTGGCCGCATGCTGATTCTGGCGGTGGCGGCGCCGGTCCTGGCGTCATTGCTGGGAAAACTGCTGGAGCTTGCGCCATGAAATGGCTTGTGGTGCTGGTGGCTCTCTTCCTGTGCCTGCTTCCATGCCCCGCCCGTGGGGAAGAGCTCACGTCCGGAATCTCCGAGGCCCTGGACAAGCTGGAGCTGGAACAGCTGGGGGAGGAGCTTGCGGCACTGGGGGAGCCTTTCGCCTCCGGGAGCCTGCGGGAAACCCTTACCAAAATTGCCAAGGGGGAGTGGACACTGTCCCTGGATGCGCTGCTACGGCTGATTTCTCAACGCTTCCTGTCCGCGCTTTCCGGGAGCCTGTGGCGAATCAGCCGCCTGTTGGTTCCGACGCTGGCCCTGGGAATATGCAACACCCTTGGCAAGGGGAACCGCTCGGGACAGACTGCGGCGTACTTGTGCTTTCTACTGGTGGCTGTGTTTATGGTGCAGGACCTCATTACCCATGCGCAGCAGGCTGCCGCAGCGGTGGAGAAGATGAGCGGAGGAATGCAGCACCTTTTTCCGCTGTTGCTGACACTGCTGGCCGCAGTCGGCGGAAGCACTGGCGCGGCACTGTTTCAGCCGGCAGTGGTGGCGGCGGCAGGGTCCATGACGGCGCTGATTAGCAAAGTGACGTTACCTCTGGCCACCGGATCGGCGCTGGTTACCATGGTTGACCACCTGGGGGAGGAGGGCCGCTTCAGCCGCTTGGTGTCGCTGCTGTACACGGCGGCCACGTGGACATTGGGCATCTGCTTTACGGTATTTATCGGCGTAATCCTCACCCAGGGAATGCATGCCGCGGCAGTGGACGGCGTAACCATACGTACGGCCAAATATGCCCTGGATAACTTTATACCAGTGGTGGGCGGTTTGTTTGCCGACACGGTGGATACGCTGGTGGGCGGCAGTTTATTGATTCAAAATGCCCTGGGCACAACGGGTTTGCTGCTTATCCTGGGGCTGTGCCTGACGCCGCTGACGCAAACGCTTGCCGCCGTTACGCTGTACAGAGCGACGGCAGCCCTCCTGCAACCCGTGGCGGAAGGAAGGGTGCTGCGGTGCATGGATGGTTTTGCAAAGGTGCTGATGCTTTTGTTCATCATCCAGCTGTGTGCCGCCGCCATGTTTGTGCTGCTGATTGCGCAGATTCTGGCCACAACCAATCTTACCGTGATGCTTCGGTAGAAGGAGGACCCATGGGATGGAACGATCTGCTGCGCAGCTTTACGGTCCTGGCACTTTGCTGGGCCGGAGCGGAAAAAATGCTGCAGGAAGGCCGCCTTCGCCAGGCCGCTCGAATGGTGTTTGGCCTGCTATCCCTGCTGGTGTGGCTTTCTGGCCTGCAAGGCTTGCTGGCGCAGGTTTTGCCTGCCGGCACGGAGTCACCGGAAACGCTGCTGGAAGCGGGGTTATCATCCGAAGCGCAGGATGTATGGGCAGTATATGCGCAGCATATGGATTGGCAGGCAGAAGAAGCCCTGCGTGCCGCCGGATGCGATGGCCAGGTGGAGGTGACGCTGGAGCCTGACGCGGGAATTACGGGAGCCAGGCTGTCCCTATACAGCGGAGATGCTTCCAAGGCACTGGAGGCGGTGGCGCAAACCCTGGCATTGCCAGTGGAAGCCATTCAACAGGAGTGAACGTCATGGGTAAGCTGCTGGAAATATGGAGACGGGTCCGCCAGGACGGCGGCTTGCTGGTGATGATTGCTCTGGCGGTGGGCATATGCCTGCTCCTGCCTCAGGGGCAGGAGGATACGGTCGGGACCTCCAGCCAGGAGGAGGCGCGGCTGGCCGCCGTGCTTTCTGCCATGGAAGGGGTAGGAAAGGCCGAGGTGGTTATACGCTGGGATGAGACCAGCGCTACCATGACCCAGTCGGGCAGCAGGACTCCCACGGGGGCTGTTGTGGTGGCGCAAGGCGCGGAGGACATAGGCGTAAGGATCAAGCTCATTCGCGCTGTAACGACGCTGCTGCAGCTACAGCCGGACTCGGTGGAAGTATTTGCCATGGAACAGGAGCGTGAACAATGAAAGCGTGGATAACCAAGTACAAGCGTTGGTTCTGGTGGGGAGCGGGAATGCTGGCTTTGTGCGCGGGTGTGCTGCTGGGACTTCCGGCCATGATGGAGCCCGTGCCCCAGGAGGGGGTCTCCCTGCCGGTACTAACGACCACCCAGGAAGCAACCGATGCTTTTGAAAGCTTCCGGGCGGAGCGGGAAGAGGAAAGAAAGGCGGACCGTGCATCCCTGGAAAAGCTGCTGGAACGCGACGACCTGGATGCGCAAACCCTGGAGGATGTTGCAGCGGCATTGCAGCGGCTGGTAACCTGGAATGAAGAGGAGCTGGCGCTGGAAGGTGCACTGACCAAAAGCCGCATTTCCCCATGCCTGGCTGTGCGCAGCGAGGGCATGGTAACAGTGGTCACAGAAAAAGAGAGCCTGTCCGAAGGGGAGAGTGCGCTGCTGCTAACGCTGTGTGAAGCGCACACCGGCGTTTCCCCGGAAGGCGTGAAGGTCATCTGCACCGGTAGTGAGACAAAATAGGAAAAAACAGGTTTCAAATGCACAAAGACGGGGTATAGTATAGCTACCGGACAACGACGCCTTCCTTTTTGGGATAGAATGTGGTATGATACCGGCGAGGTGAGCAAAAGATGGAACGTGAGGGCGAAGTAATCGCGGTGCAGGGTGAAAACCTGGTAGTGCAGTTTTGCCGTCCCACCGATTGTGAAAAATGTCATGGTTGTATGGGCGGTTCCGCACAGCGACAGTTGCTGGTACATGGGCAGGCGCAGGTAGGCGATCGTGCAGTCGTGGAAATGCCCACGCAAAAGATTGTTAAGGCTTCGGCACTGGCATATCTTTTTCCGCTGCTGGGGCTTATGGCCGGCCTGTTTCTGGGATCTTTCCTTTTCCCGGCGGCGCAGGAGGCGGCGGCCATTGTGGGAGGCGTGCTGGGCATGGCGATACCGCTTGCCATAGTTGCCCTAACGGAGCGAAAACGCCGTGCGGACAGCTCGTGGCAACCACGTCTGGTGCGCATTATCCCCACGGTAACTCCCGACACAAAATAAGCATGCATGAAAATGAGGAGGATATTTGTAAAATGAGTACTGCTATGGAAATTCAAAGCGCGACCTTTGCCAGCAAGGTTCTTCAGGCAGATAAGCCTGTTCTGGTTGACTTCTGGGCAACCTGGTGCGGACCGTGCAGAATGATGGCTCCGGTGGTGGAAATGCTCGGCCAGGAATATGCAGGGCGTGTGGATGTGTACAAGGTAAACGTGGATGAATGCAACGATTTGGCTGCCCAGTACCACATTATGAGCATTCCCACACTGATGCTGTTCAAGAACGGCAAGGTTGTGGACAAGGTCATCGGTGCTCAGCCCCTGGACGTGATGAAAAATATGCTGGATCGGGCACTATGACGGATACAGATGCGGCGGAATGGCGAGGACATCGTTCTTTCCGCCGCATTTTCGTTTTTTCTAAAAAAATAAGGAATGCATGCAAGTTAAACCAAAAAAAGAAAGATCATTAAGCTATTTTTTTCCAGCAAAGGCACTGGTCAATCCTGGCTTTCTATGGTATAATACATTAAAAATACATGATCGCGGCTGTACGAAAGTTTTCGTGCGGTTTGTTCTATGTTTGTCCGGGGTGCAATATGCGCTTTGCGGCAAGTGCATGACGATATGCCGCGTCGGCTGTTTATGCCCGTCCAAATGCATGAGTGGCAGGGATGGCATCGCGGCTTGATTTCCTCTGTAATTTTGGGAGCTGGGCGTTTTATGCCTGCCCATCTTATGACAGGGGTATGGAGGACTTGAACGCAACGGACTGGCTTTTTGCGCCGGGGGTGCGTTTTTCCCGACGCTTATGCGATTTATGATTTTTTTCTGCCAAGTTGGAAAGGAGGTTTCTTGTGAGACAGAGTGTTGCCCCCGTTAGCAAGCTACGAATCGTTTCTCTGGGCGGCGTGGATGAAATCGGCAAGAACATGACCGTCTTTGAGTATGAGGACGATATTGTGGTGGTGGACTGCGGGTCGATTTTTCCCAAAGAGGATATGCTGGGCATTGACCTGGTAATCCCGGATGTCTCCTATTTGGTAGCCAAGAAAAAGAATGTACGGGGTTATTTGCTAACCCATGGGCATGAGGACCATATAGGTGCCACGCCATATATTTTGCGGCAGGTTCCGGCGCCGCTGTATGGCACAAAACTGACGCTGGCGCTGGTGGATTTAAAGCTCAAGGAATATCGCGTGTCGGGGATTCCCATGCAAGTGGTGTCGCCCCGGGATGAGGTGCGGTTAGGCCGCTACTTTACCGCGAAGTTTATTCACGTGAGCCATTCCATTGCAGGGGCCTGTGCCATTGCGCTGACATGCCCAGCGGGAACTGTGGTGGTATCCGGGGACTTCAAGGTAGACTATACGCCCATTGATGGCCACGTTACGGACTTGGCATCCTTTGCCGAGCTGGGTGAGCGGGGCGTAATGGCGCTGCTGTGTGAGTCCACCAACGTGGAGCGGCCGGGCCATACCATCAGCGAAAAGAAAATCGGCCAAACCTTTGATACACAATTTCAGGAGGCGAAGGGCCGCGTCATTGTGGCCATGTTTGCCAGCAATATTCACCGCATGCAGATGGTTGTGGACTGCGCCATCCGCTATGGGCGGCGGGTATGCTTTGTGGGCCGCAGCATGGTCAATGTCAGCCGCGTGGCCATGCAGATTGGCGAGCTGCATATACCTGATGAATGCATGGTGGACGTGGATAACCTGGACCAATACCCCGACAATGAGATACTGGTCATGACCACGGGCAGTCAGGGTGAGCCCATGGCGGGCCTGACGCGCATGGCATATTCCGAGCACCGGAAGCTGCAGATCCGTCAGAGCGATATGGTTATTATTTCCGCATCGCCCATTCCTGGCAATGAAAAATTCATCAGCCGGGTTATCAATCAGCTCTACCGTTGCGGCGCTACGGTCGTCTATGAGGCCATGGCGGAGGTGCATACCTCTGGACATGCCCGCCAGGAAGAGCTGAAGCTGATGCATGCGCTGGTGCGGCCCCAGTACTTCATCCCTGTGCATGGCGAATACCGCATGCTCTGGCAGCATGCCGAGCTGGCAGAGAGCATGGGCATGAACCGCAAAAATATCGTGATTCCGGAAATTGGCCAGGTCATTGAAATGACGGCCAACAGCCTCTCCCTGGGCGAACAGGTGCCCACGGGCGGCGTGCTGGTGGACGGATTGGGTATTGGCGATGTGGGCAATGTGGTGCTGCGTGACCGGAAGCACCTGTCCCAGGATGGCCTGATCATTGTGGTAATGGCCATTGACCGGGATCAGGGCGTGCTGGTGAGCGGGCCGGATATCATTAGCCGTGGCTTCATCTATGTGCGGGAGAATGAGGACATCATCGAGAACACCCGCGAGGTGGTGCGGTCCATTCTCCTTTCCGCTGGCAAACTGGATGGCGAAGAGTGGCCTGCGCTGAAAAATCGTATCAAGGATGAGCTGCACCGGTTCATCTATGAAAAGATCAAGCGTAATCCCATGATTTTGCCGATTATCGTGGAAATTTAATCTGCGTCATTTCAAACAAGCGGCGCGTCAACGGCTTACACAAGCGGCTGGCGCGCTTTCTGTTGCCACAAATTTCCCACAGCCGGCAAGAATCACCGGCTTTTGTACGTTAGGTTTTGCGATGGGGCATACAGTTTCCGCTTGTGTTCCCGGATGGAAATGGGTATACTGGTAGCGCGGTATTTTGCCTATGGCTTGAAAGGATGAATGGAATGCAGTACGATACGGCGCACAGCCTGGCCGCGGAGATACGGCAAAGCAGTGAGTGGCAGGAGTACCACCGCCTGAAGGAAGAGGTTATGGGAGAGGAAACCACTGCGGCACTGATCCGCGAATATAAAAAACTTCAGCTTTCCCTGCAGGTGGCAGCCATGTCCGGCAGACAGGGGGAGGCAGAGGATATGCAGCGCTTTTCCGGCATCACTACGCTGCTGTTTAGCAAGCCTGAGGTTTCGGCCTATTTGCTCAGCGAGATGCGCATGCAGCAGATGATGGCGGATATTTTCAAAATACTCACCGAGGCGGCGGATATCGACCTGGAAATACCGGGGATGGAATAAGCGGCGGGAGGCGAGCGTGCATTGAAACAAAGAAAGACAAAACGAAACTATACGTACCGTACCATGCGGGATGAGCGTGCCTACGGCCTGTATTGGTACAGCGGGCTGTGGAATATTCTTCGCCCGATTCTGGTGGTATGCGCCTCCCTGGTGGTGGTCATCGGGCTGCTGTATTCCGGCTGGCAGATGATCTACAATGGCTTCCTGGCGCCCATGGAGCCCGGCAGCACGGAGGAGGTTGGCTTCACGGTGGCCAGCGGCGACAGTCTGACGAAGGTATCCAATAACCTGCAGGATGCCGGACTGATCCATGACCGCACGGTATTCAAATATTATTGCGATTTTGCAGGCATGGGCCAGAAGATCCAGGCAGGGTCTTACAAGCTCACCCGGGGCATGACCATGACGGAAATTGCCGATCAATTGACCACCGGTGATGGCAATCCCATTGTGCGGAACATCACCATGATTCCGGGCTGGACCGTGGAGGACTTCGCGGAGAAGCTGGCGTCCGATGGCGTCATTGCCGATAAAAACGCTTTTCTGGAAAAGTGCCGTACGGGCGACGCATTTACGGATTATTATTACATTGCCGATGTAAAGGCCACCGCTGATGCCAGCCAGCGGAAGTATATCCTGGAGGGCTACCTGGCGCCCAACACCTATGAAGTGTACATGGATGCCAGCGACGAGGACATTATTCGCAAGCTGCTTTCGCAAACCGAGGCGGAATTCCCCGCGGAGTATCAAAACCGCGCCACGGAGCTGGGCATGTCCATGGATGAAGTGCTGACCCTGGCCTCTTTGATCGAAAAGGAAGCCAAGGAAGCCGACTTTACCAAGGTTTCAGCGGTGTTCCATAACCGGCTGAAGCAAAACATCAAGCTGGGCAGCGACGTAACCATCCACTATATCACAGGCGTACGGAAAATGAGCCTGACCAACAGCGACCTGCAAGTGGATTCCCCATATAATACGTATCTGTATGCAGGCTTGCCCATTGGTCCCATTTGCAATCCGTCGCCCAAGGCCATTGCGGCGGCACTGTACCCCGATGAGACCTATGTGGCGGAGAACTATCTCTTCTTCTGCTCCAAGGACCCCGAGAGCGGAGAGCTGTACTTCTCCAAGACGCAGGAAGAACACGATCAGGCCGTGGCGATTTACGCGCCCCTGTGGAAGGCCTATGATGAGTCCAGGGGGATTGAGTAAGTGACCAACGCGCGAAAGATACCGGAGCTGCTTGCACCCGCCGGCGGGATGGAGCAGCTCCGGGCCGCGCTGCGCTTTGGGGCGGACGCGGTTTATGGCGGCATGAAGCATTATGGCCTGCGCGCCTTTGCGGGAAACTTTGACGCGCAGGAGTTAGCGCAAGCTGTGGAGCTGTGCCATCGGCAAGGGAAAAAATTCTATGTAACCATGAATATTTTCCCCTTTGACGATCAGCTTCCCGGCTTTGTGGAGGCAGCCCGCCAGGCATGGGAAATTGGGGTGGATGCGGCGATTGTGAGCGACTTGGGGGCGATTTGCACCCTGCGGGAGCAGGTGCCAGGATTGGCGCTGCATGTAAGCACCCAAGCGAGCACGGTCAATGCCCCGAGCGTGCGGCATTACCGGGACCTGGGGTGCCGCCGGGTCATTCTTGCCCGGGAAATGAGCCTCTCCCGCCTGGCGGCGCTGGGTGCAGCTGTGGGAGCGGACATGGAGCTGGAAACCTTTGTGCACGGGGCTTCCTGTGTGGCCTGGTCAGGACGGTGCCTGCTCAGTGCGGCACTGACCGGACGCAGCGGCAATCAGGGCGCCTGCGCACAGCCGTGCCGGTGGGAGTACGCGGTGATGGAGAAAAAACGGCCGGGGGAGTACCTGCCAGTTTGCGAGGATGAGAACGGCTCATATCTTTTTTCTGCCAGGGATCTGAACCTGATGCCCCTGCTGCCGCAGCTGACAGCGGCGGGGATTTCCAGCCTGAAAATAGAGGGCCGGATGAAGACAGAGTATTATGTGGCTACGGTGGT
>USCR01000078.1 GCA_900553295.1 uncultured Eubacteriales bacterium
AAAGAAACTCATCTTCCCCCAGACAGAGCCTTTTCCTCGCAAAGGGAGCCGCGCTCCTAAAACCTCTCTTTGACCCCACAAACCCATTTTTTCAGGCTATTTTTTTCAAAAAAGCCAAAAACAACCGCAGTGGAAGCCTTCCCTCCACCGCGGCTGTTTCTTTATATCACCTTGATGCAAAATTCCTCGCACACCGGGGCGCAATAACCGCACCGGACGCACTTGCTCTGATCGCAGACGCACTTGCCGTTTTCCAGGCGCAGGGCGCCCTGGCGGCAGCGTTCCACGCAACGGCCGCAGCCCCGGCAGTAGTCGTGAATCATCAGGCGGCGGGGTTCCCGCCGGGTTTCCGCCAAAGCCTGCGCCGGGGGCTCCCGCCCCTCCACCAGGCAAAGATCCACGTCCAGCTCCGCCTCGGACTGTACGCCCACGCATATGGTGTCAATGGTCCCTAGCCCCCGCAGGTAATCAAAGGCCTCCCGGGGGTCGGCAATGAGATGCCCGCCGCCCAGGGGCTTCATGGCGTAAATGCCAATGTCCGCGGAATGCGCCCGGGCAATGGCCTGGGCCATCTCATCCCGGGTGCCGTCGGGAATGCCCACGCCGGTGACGTTAATCAGCGGGAAAATCACGTCCACGCCGGGATACCGGGGCGCGTAATCCACCGCCGCCACCCGGTGGGTGGAAAAGCCCACCGCCAGGATCTTCCCCTTGGCCTTCTGCTCCAGGTAAAAGTCAAAGGCCTCCCGGTGCCCCTTCAGGGTCAGCCGGTCCTCCTGCTCGTGCATGAGAAAAATGGGGATCACGTCCATGTCCAGGGCCCGGCGCGCCTCCTCAAAGGCGGCCTCCGCCCCTGCCCGGTCATAGGCGTAGGACTTGGTGGACACAAGCAAATCCGGCCGGCGTTTCAGCGCCAGCCGGAGGGGCTCATAGGTTTCGTAATACTGGGCGGTGTCAAAAAGGTTGATTCCCTGCTCCGCGGCATAGAGAATCAGCTCCGCGCCGCGCTGGGGCGGAAAATCCTTTTGCAGGGGGCTCATGGTCAGCGTCCCCAGGGCCAGGGGGGATACCATCAGCCCGGAGCGGCCCAGCCGTACCCGGCGCATCATTGTCCCACGTGCCCCGCCAGGTAGAAGCGCACCAGCTCCTCCAGGATCTCGTCCCGCTCCAGGCGGCAGATCATGCTCCGCGCCTGGTTGTGGCTGGTGATGTACGTGGGGTCCCCGGAGATGATATAGCCCACAATCTGCGTAATGGGGTCATAGCCCTTGGCCTCCAGGGCGTGATAGACGTACATGAGGATATCCTGCGCCTCGTTTCCCGATTCCTGGATAGGCTGCAATTTGGTCGTGTCGAAGGTGTCCGGCACAGTCGCTCCCCCTTTCGGTGTTATTGATTTATTATACACGAGGTTGCCCGGAATGGAAAGCCCCAATCCGCGGCCTTGTGTAAATTTAACCTTTGCCCTGGCTCAGGGGCGTTTACGCATGTAACAAATATAAGACGGCGGGCGGGAGGGATTTCCTTCCCGGAGCGGGAAAATTTTTTTCATTTCCGTTCCCGGTTTTGCGCATTTCCGGCCCATGGTATGCTATACTCTTGCTAAAGCGGCGCTTAGGCGCGCAATGATGACGCGAAAGAAGTTGATGATTTTCATGAATCTGAAAGAAAAACTCACCGCCTGCATGGAGGATGCCATCGCCCGGGAGGAGGTGGCCGGGGCCAGCATGCTGGTGCTGCGCCACGGGGCGGAGGTGGTCTATGCCGCCGCGGGCATGGCCGACCGGGAGGCCGGCAAGCCCATGGCCCGGGACACCATCCACCGGCTGTTTTCCCAGAGCAAGCCCATTACCGCCGCCGCGGTGATGCTCCTGGTGGAGCGCGGGGAGATTGACCTGTGCGCGCCGGTGGAGACCTTTCTGCCGGGGTTCAAAAACCAGCAGGTGCTCACGGAGTCGGGGCTGGAGCCCGCCCGCCGTCAGGCCACGGTGATGGACCTGCTGGGCATGACCGCCGGGCTGTGCTACCCCGGGGACGATCCCGCGGGCCAGGCCGCCGCGGCGCTGTTTGCGGAAAACGACGCCCGCGTTCTCCGGGGCGAGGGCATGTCCACCCTGGAGCTGTGCAACCGCATGGGCCAGCTGCCCCTGGCCTTCCATCCCGGGGAGCACTTCCGTTACAGCACCTGCGCCGACGTGCTGGGCGCGGTGGTGGAGGTGGCCGGGAAAAAGCCCTTCGCCCGCTTCCTGGAGGAGGAGATCTTCCAGCCCCTGGGCATGAAGGACACAGCCTTCTGGGTGCCCGCGGAAAAGCGCGGACGCTTTGCCCAGGCCTATACTCAGCCCGGCGCGCTTCGTCCCTACCGGCAGACGCACCTGGAGGTGGGCGATTATGACCGGGAGCCGGTCTTTGCCTCCGGCGGCGCGGGGCTGGTCTCCACCCTGGACGACTACGCCGCCTTTGCCACCATGCTCCTGGCGGAAGGGCGTTACCCCGGCGGACAACTGTTCCAGCCGGAAACCGTGCGCTTCCTTACCTCGCCCCAGCTGGGCCCGCAGCCCCTGGCAGATGTGTGGAACTCCCTGGACGGCTTCAGCTATGGCAAGCTCATGCGCGTGATGCGCGATCCCGGCCGCTACCCCGGCCTGAGCCGCATGGATGAATACGGCTGGGACGGCTGGCTGGGCACCTACTTTGCCAACTTCCCCCATGAGCAGATGACCATGCTCATGATGACCCAGCGCACGGACCACGGCACCGGCCCCCTGACCCGCAAGCTGCGCAACCTGCTGCTCTCCAGCCCGGAGGCCCGCCTATGAGTACGTTTCGCATTGACCAGCAGGGCGGCGGAGACTTCCAAACCATTGCCCAGGCCCTGCGCCACTGTCTCCTGGCGCGGGAAAAGGCCCCCGTGCTGCGCCTGGGCCCCGGGGTGTGGCGGGAAAAGCTCACCCTGCGCATCCCCGGCCTGACCCTGGAAGGGGCGGGCGCGGAGAAAACCATCATTGTCTGGGGGGACAGCGCCCTGATGCCCGACGATGCCGGGGTTCCCCTGGGCACCTTCCGCACCGCCACGGTGCGGGTGCACGCCCCGGGCGTTACCCTGCGCAACCTCACCGTGCGCAACGACGCCGGCCCCGGGGACCGGGTGGCCCAGGCCGTGGCCCTGTACCTGGCCGGGGACCGGAGCTATGTGGAGGGCTGCGCCCTGGAGGCCCAGCAGGATACCCTGATGATGGGCCCGGATACCTACAACCCCCGGCAGGTGGTGCCCAGCGGACAGCGCTGCGCCCTGCGGGACTGCCGCATCGCCGGGAATATCGACTTCATCTTCGGCAGCGCCACCGCCTGGATAGAAAACTGCGAGCTTGCGCTGATCTCTCAGCGCAAGCCCATCAACGGCTGGATTACCGCGCCCAACACCCCGGCGGGGCAGGCCTACGGCTTTGTGTTCCGCCGCTGCCGCATCGCCGGGGATGTGGAACCGGCCAGCTTTTACTTGGGCAGGCCCTGGCGGGAACACGCCAAGTGCCTGTTCCTGGATACGGCGTTTCCCGCGGCCATTCATCCCGCCTTGTGGATCGACTGGGAGCGGCCCTTCCGCCCGGTGACCGCGGGCCTTGCCGTGGACCGGGACCCCACCGGAGGGCGGCATCCCGCCTCGGGGCTGCTGGACGGGGAAACGGCCGCGGGGGTCACGCCCCAAAGGGTGCTGGGGAACTGGGTCCCCTGGTTAAGCCTGTAACTGCCTGTGCCACACCACCACGGACTGGCCGGGGGTGGGTTCCGCCTTTTCCAGGCCGGGGTTCATTTCCATCAGCTGCGCCCTGGGCAGGCGGTAGCGCCGGGCAATGTCCCAGGTTTCCTCCCCGGGCTGGGTAAAGTAGAGGATCAGGCTCTCGCTGGGGGGCTCCGCCTCCACGCGCTCGGCCTCCGTGGCCAGGCTGGCTTCCTGGGTTTCCAGGCCGCTGCCCCGCAGGTGCAGGATGTATTTCATCTCCACCCGGTCGCTGGTGATGGCGCTCACGTCCACCTCTCCCACCGTAAGGGTGAGGAAATCCTCCGGGGCGCTCTCCGCGGCGAAGGTCAGGCGGAAGGGCTCCTCCTGAAACACGGTGACGGGGGCGTCGCTGTCGTCGGTCATGTACAGGAGCGTTACCTCCAGCATGCCTTCTACTGTCAGCCGCCCGCCGATCTGCTCCCGCCCGGTGAGCACCGGCACCGCGAAGCCGCACAGCACCGTGCGCGCCGCGGGGCTGCCCTCGGGGAGCATGAGCATTAGCTTGCCGCTTTCCGCGGCCTGTACCTCATGGTCCTCCACCCGGCAGCGCACGGGGGTACGGGTCAGGCGCACGTCGTCCCCGGCGGTGGTGTAGGCGTCCTGGAGCACGGTTACATCCTCCCGGCGGTCGGCCCAGGCGGTGATGCCCAGGAGCACCTCCACCCGCAGGGTGCGCTCGCCCTCGGCCCCTTCCTGGCTGACCACGGCCACGTCCTTCACCACCGCCCGGCCGTCCAGGAGCTCCCCATCCTCGCCGGTGAGCTCCACCGCCTGGTCAAAGGGCAGGGTGTGCCGGGTGACGCACAGGGGCTTGCCGGGAGTATCGGAGGCATGATAGACCTCCAGGGCCACGGTGCCGCTGACCCCCGCCCGGCCCAGGCCGCCGGTGATCTCCGTTACCCGGGGGATGGCCGTGCCATACAGGGTTTGCGTGATCTGCAGCCCCGCGGGCAGGTCGAATTCCTCCCGGAGCAGGGCTTCCGCCTGGCCCTGGGCCACCGTGCGCTTCAGGGAAAGGGTGCAGGTGCGCTGCTCCAGCCCTTCCACCCCCGTAATGCCCGTAAGGGCGGCCACCGGCTGGGTGGAAAGCACCCGGCACCGGGTTTGCAATATGGCCCGCAGCCCCAGCCGTCCGCTGTAGGCGGTGGCTTCCACGTGCTCCACGGCGGCATCCCCCCGGCAGAGCATCCGGGCCTGGGCGCCGGGCAAATCAAGGGTATGGGTGAAGTCCGCGCTGGCCTCCATGGCCTGGGGCTTGTCAGGGTCGCCCTGGGTGTACAGGGCGTGGAACACCATCCGGCCCTCCAGGATTACCTTATCCTGCTGGGCCTCCACGTTTTCCAGCACCACCATGGCGCCGGCGGAGAGCACCCGCGCTTCCTCCCTGAGTCCGCCGGGCAGGGTGATTTCCCCTTCCACGGCCGCCTGGCCCTGGGCGTTGCCCACCAGGCGCTCCATTTGCAGATTCTCCCGAAGGCATTTCATTTCCATAAGGTTTTGTCCCCCCTGCGTTGGTCGTTCGCAAAGGCATATGCATAGGGGAACCAAATTAGACGCGGGAAAGGGCAGCCCGCTTTTTTTCGTCCGCCTTCGGCTTTTTTCCCCAACCCCATGACAAAGTGTGGAAGATTTGCTACAATAAAACCGTTACTTTACCGAAAGACAGGGGGCACGGCCATGGGCGTGCATGATGGACACCGGCGGCGCATGCGGGAACGCTTCCGCAGGGAAGGGCTGGACGGCTTTGCGGATCACGAGGTGCTGGAGCTGGTGCTGTTTGACTGCATCCCCAACGGGAACGTGAATCCCCTGGCCCATGAGCTGCTGGATACCTTCGGCTCCCTGCACGGGGTGCTGGAGGCGCGGATGGACCAGCTCCTGGCCGTGAAAGGCGTGGGCGAGCGCACCGCGGCGCATTTGGCCACGCTGCTGCCGCTTTTTCGCCGCTACCAGCAGAGCGTATGCGCCGACCGCAAAAAGATCCAGAACCGCAGCCAGGCCTCGGCCTACTGCCTGGCGCTGCTCTCCGGCTGGCGAATCGAGCGCTTTTACCTGCTGAGCCTGAACGCGGACATGGAGCTCATGGGCACCCGGCTGATTGCCGAGGGCAGCCTGACGGAAGTAAGCGCCTATCCCCGCCTGGTGGTGGAGGCCGCGCTGAACCACAACGCCCATAGCGTGGTGTTCTGCCACAACCATCCCGGCGGTTTCCTGCGTCCCTCGGCGGACGACATTCAGACCACGCTGCTTCTGCGCAGCATCCTGGAGCCCATGGGCATCGCCGTGCTGGATCACTTCATCGTGGCGGACGGACAGGTATACAGCATGATGCAGCAGGGGGACCTGAACCCCGAGGCGCTGCTCCCCCACCTGCCCGCAAGCGCCCGTACCCTGGTGGCGGCGGACAGCTCCGGCAAGCTGCTCCCCCGCCGGAAAAAACGAATGAATCCCACATCGGAGGCATAAGGTACCATGAACAAACCGCATGGAAGGGGACACCGGCTGCTGATGCTGCTGCTGATATTGCTGCTGGCGGGAACCGTATTTTTCCTGGGCGTGGTGGGGCATGTATGCTGGCAGGAACAGCATGTGCCCAAGAATGAGCCCTACGACGCCATTATTGTCCTGGGGGCCCAGGTCAAGGCGGACGGCACCCTGTCGGTGCAGCTGCAATGGCGGCTGGACGCCGCCTATGACGCCTGGGAGGCCTCGCCCTGCCTGGTGGTCACCTGCGGGGCCCAGGGCGCCGACGAACCCGCCCCCGAGGGCCAGGTGATGCGGGAGTACCTCATCGGCCGGGGCATTCCCGAATGGCAGGTCCTGGCGGACACCGATTCGTACAATACCCGGCAGAATATCGAAAACGCCGCGGCGCTTTTGCGGGATTACCCGGTGGAGCGCGTGCTCATCGTCACCAGCGACTACCACCTGCCCCGGGCCCTGGCCCTGGCCAAGGATCAGGGGCTGTCGGCCTCGGGCATCGGCAGCACCACCCTGCCGGAATACTGGATCAAGAACCATTTCCGGGAGGCGCTGAGCTGGATCAAATACTGGGGCCAGAAATACCTGCACCTGCCCCTGGACTAAATGGGAGCGTTATGGAAAGCAAAGAGATTTACCAACGGTTGACCCAGTGCGGCATACCCGCCACCCCGGAGCTGGCCCAGGGCCTGGCCACGTATCACCGCCTGCTCATGGACTGGAACACCCGCATGGACCTTACCGCCGTGACCGAGGAAGCGGAAATGCTGGACCGGCACTATGTGGACGCCCTTTCCCCCCTGGCACGGCCCGGGCTTTTGCCGCAGACGGGCACGCTCATTGACGTGGGCACCGGGGCGGGCTTTCCGGGGCTGCCCCTGGCCATGGCCTGCCCGGGGCTGCGGGTGACGCTGCTGGACGCCCAGCAAAAGCGCCTGAACTTCCTGGAGGCGGTGGTCCGGGAGCTGGGGCTCACCAACGTGACCCTGTGCCACAGCCGCGCCGAGGACGGCGCCCGCAATCCCGCCCTGCGGGAGCGCTTTGATGTGGCGGTGGCTCGGGCGGTGGCCGCCCTGCCGGTGCTGGCGGAATACCTGCTGCCCTATGTGCGGGTGGGCGGCATGGCCCTGTGCTGGAAGGGGCCTGCCCTGCGCCAGGAGCTGGAGGCGGGAAAGGCCGCGGCGCTTCTCCTGGGCGGCCGGGTGGAGGAACCTCTGCCCGTGAGTTTTCCCGGCCGGGACTGGGAGCACCTGCTCCTGCCCATACGCAAACGTGAAAAAACCCTTCGACAATATCCCCGAAAAGCCGGCACGCCCGGCCGCTGCCCCCTGGGTACAAGCGCCAAGGAGTGACGGAATACATCCCCAAAAACAAAAAAACGCCCCGTTTCCCCCTGCCGTGGCCGCGAAGAAAGGCGAACGATTCCTTTCCCGGCCAGGCAGGGGTTTGCCTTTTGGGGGCGAAACTTTGAGGCAAGAGCGGCGCGCTTACCGCCCTTGCGGCAGGGGGAGGCCGGAGGGGCTGGGAGGGCGCCGCTCCCAAACCATGCCGCGGCATCCGCGGGAGAGGAGGCGGCGTCTCCGTGCAGTTTTCGGAAACGGCCCCATGCAGCCGGCAGGTGTGCTGGCTGCCCCTGAGCAGCATTACGCCCCGGACCGATCACGCCTTCGGTCAAGAAGAAAGCCGTTCCCTGCAGGAGCTATCCGCGTCCATCCAGCGCTACGGGCTGCAAAACCCCATTACCGTACAGCCCCAGGGGCCGGGGAAGTACGTTATCGTGTCCGGGAACCGGCGCTATCTGGCCTGCCGCATGGCGGGATACACCCATATGGACGCCATTGTGCTGCCCGCCGCCGGGCCGGACTGCACCGACCGTTCCCTGCTTATGCGCCTGACCCGGGAGCACCTGCACTACCTGGAGGAGGCGGACATCTGCCACCGGCTCACCGAGGATGGCTTCACCAAGGAGCAGCTGGCCCGCTGCCTGGGCAAGACCCCCGCCCTGGTGGCCCAGAAGCTCCGCCTGGCCGGCCTGGAACCGGAGCTGCGCGCCTTCCTCATGGAGCAGAACCTGCCCGAGGGCTATGCCCGGGCGCTGTCCAAGCTGCCGGACCGGGCCGGGCGCATGGCCATTGCCCGGCAGGCCGTGGCCCAGAAGCTCTGCGTGCGGGATGTGGAGCTGCTGGTGTCCGCGGCCATTGCCCGCCTGCCCGTGCCCCCGCCCATTCGCGGGCGGACGATCTCCCTCATGCGGGATCACCGGCTGTACCTCAACGCCATCCAGGCCATTATCGCCCAGATGCGGGAGGCGGGCATCACCCCCGAGGTGAACCAGACCCGTTTTGGGGACTATGTGGAACTGACCCTGCGCATCCCCGTGCGCAGGGCCAGGAGCGCCCCTCATCGGGACGCGAAATAAGCGTATATTCAGGCGGAGGCCTTTTTCAGCAGCCGCTCATGCATCACAGTCATGAGCAGCAGCACCGCCAGCAGGTACACCGGCAGCAGGCCAATGCTCACATGGTTGGCCAGCAGGCCGAAGGCCGGGGGCATCAGGCCGGAGCCGGTATAGGCGCTGGCCATCTGCACGCCGATCATGGCCTGGGAGCGTTCCGGGCTGAAGTGCGCCGGGGTGCTGTGGATGATGGAGGGGTGGATGGGCGCGCAGCCCAGGCCGATGATGGCCAGGCCCACGCAGGCCGCCGTTCCCCCCAGGGGCAGCGCCAGCGCCAGCACGCCCACCAGGGCAATGCCTTCGCCCAGGCGGATCATTTGCTTGTCATTGAGCTTCAGGGTCAGGAAGCCGCAGACGAACCGCCCCGCGGTGATGCCCAGGTAAAACAGGCTGGCAAAGCTGGCGGCGGCCTCCTCGGTGACGCCCCGGTTCAGCACCAGATAGCTGCTGGCCCACAGGCTGGCGGTGAGCTCCAGGGCGCAGTAGCAAAAGAAGGTGACCATCACTTCCTTGGCCCCGGGGATGCGGATGATCTGGCCCAGGGACAGGGGCTTGCCGGGAGCCTCGGGCTCCCCGGCGGCGCGCCGCTTCCACAGGGGCAGGCTGAGGAACAGCACCGCCGTAAGGACCATTTGCATCAGGGCAACGGTGCGGTAGCCGGCGTTCCACCCCTGCCCGCCGGAGAGGGCATAGCCCATGATGTACGGCCCCAGGGAGGCGCCGATGCCCCACATGCAGTGCAGCCAGCTCATGTGCCGGCTGGCATAGTGCAGGGCCACGTAGTTGTTCAGGGAGACGTCCACGCTGCCCGCGCCCAGGCCATAGGGAATGGCCCACAGGCACAGCGCCAGGTAGCTGTGGCTCAGGGAGAAGCCGCCCAGGGCCAGGGCGGTGAGCAGCACGCTTGCGGCGGTGGTCAGCCCCGTGCCAAACCGGCGGGTGACCCGGTCGCTGAGCAGGCTGGAAACAATGGTGCCCGCGGTGATGATCATGGAAATGCCCCCGGAGTAGGAGACGGGCACCGCGAATTCCTGATACATCACCGGCCAGGCCGCGCCCAGCAGCGCGTCCGGCAGGCCCAGGCTGATAAAGGCCAGGTAGATCATACCCAGCAAAAGAGAGGCCATGGGAATCTCCTCCTTACATCAAGGGCGGGCACAGGGGAAAAGGGAATCCACGGTATGCGGGCCTTTGCCTCCCGCTTTCCAGCCGGGGCACGCCCCCGCGGTTCCCCCGAATACCCGCTCTCTTCTTCTGACGTAAATTTTCCTGTTCGCAAAGCAAGCGCCGCCCTGTTCCACGGCAGGAACGGGACGGCCCTTGTTTGTCTGCCTGTTTTGGGCTCAGCCGGGGACCTTTTCCAGGTACTCCGCCATCACATAGCCCACCACCACATCCGTGCGGACCTCCACCCAGGCGGGGTCCTCGCAAACCCGGAGCACAATCAGCTCCTGGTAGCGGTCCAGCTTCATGATGACCTCCGCCTCCAGGCTGGGTTCCTTGCGCAGGTTCAGGCTGTAGGGCTCAATATCCCCCACCACCGTGGCCAGGTAGGCGCCCTCGGGGAAATCCCCGGTAACGGGCATCAGGGTGGGCGTGGGGGTCTGCGCCACGGCAGTGGCGGCAGCCGGCACGGGGGTGGCGGTGGCCATGGGGGTGGCGGTCGCTTCCGCGTCCCCGGCGCTGGCGGGTACCGCCGTGGCCGGGGCGGGGGGGGCGTCCAGCTTCTCCAGGAAGCTAACCATCACATAGCCCTCCACCACGTCCGTGCGCACCTTCACCCAGGCGGGGTCCTCGCAGGTCTCCAGCACCACCAGCTGCTGATGCTTGTACAGGCGCATGATGATCTCGCTGGCGGTGTTGGGCTCGGCGCGCAGGTTCAGGCTGGAATCATCCTCGATGCCGGTGACGGCGGCCAGGTATGCCCCCGCGGGGAGTTCCCCGGTGACGGGCATCAGGGTGGGCCGGGGCGTGGGCGTGGCGGGCGGGCCGGGGGTAGCGGCCAGCTCCGGCTGCACAGTGGGCAGGGCGGGCTGGGCGCTGCCCGTGCGCATGAGCTCCATGCCCGGGTAATAGAAGGCCAGGATCTCCGCGTAGGTCTTGTTGTACATGGCGGCCATCCACTGGGCGCCGCGCTGGCTCATGCCCACGCCGTGGCCAAAGCGCCGGGCTTCCAGGCGGAAGGCGCTGTCGGTTTCGGTGAGGGTGAGCATCTCGTTATCCGAGCCGCTGATGCTGATCTCCAGGGCGCGCATCAGCTGCGGGAACACATTCAGGGTCAGGGTGACTTCCCCCATGGACTCCCACTCCCCATAGACGG
>USCR01000079.1 GCA_900553295.1 uncultured Eubacteriales bacterium
GAATTTGCTTCCTCGAAAAAGTGGCATCTGCCACTTTTTCGACACGCTGAGACGGGCGCCCATACGGGTGCCCGTCTCTGTGCATTTGCATGCTTTTGCAAGCCGCTTACTCCGCCATATGGTGAATATACGGCATATCCGGCAGGTCATGGAAGCGGTAGAAACCTTCGCTGTTACGGTGGAAAAACAGCTGCTTTTCCTCCGGGGTCAGCAAAGGGGACTTGTCCACAAAGTCCCAGCTCATGCGGTAGGTAATGGCCGTCATGGTGCGGGGGTAGTCCGAGCCCCACATGAGCTTTTCCATGCCGCAGATGTCCCGTGCCTCCAGGATGGCCCGCACCGCCGAAGGGTAGGGATAGAACTCGCTGTTGAACAGCCAGGTAATGCCGCCGCTTTCCACAAACACATTGGGGTATCGGGCCAGGCGGATCTGTTCCTGCCAGCCCGGCGTGGTCACCATGCCGAAGTGGCCGATGGCCATGCGCACGTTGGGGTACTGCTGGATCATCTCCCGCAGGGAGGCTGTCTGCGTGTCACCGTCCGCCAGGTCCAGGCCGATGAACTTGTCCTCCGCCGCGGCGCGCCAGAACACTTCCGCATGGTGGGTCAGGTCCTGATCCGCCAGCCTGCCGGCGCAGATTTTGATGCCGTCCGCCCAGGAAATATCCCCCAGGGGCTTTTCCTCATACAGGGCGCTGACCCGCAGCCGCAGGGGATGCGCCTGGCGTACCTGCCGCAGGTAGGCGTCCTGGTTGCCGTCGATATACTCCTGGGTCACCACGGCCCCGGCCACCTGGGCAAAGTCCATGTTGGCCAGCAGGCGCTCCACGCTGTTCACGCCGTCGTTGATGTAGGCGGGGGTCATCTGGCGCACCACGCTGCCAAACTGGCTCCGTCCGCCGCCCAGGTCATACACGGGCAGGCCGTCCACCATGCCATGCTGCTTGTCCCACAGGTGAAGATGCGCGTCGATCATGGTCCGTCTCCTTTAGTCGAAGGGGTAGGGATAGTCCGCCAGGTACTTGTCCGTCAGGCCGCACTCGTCAATGAGCTTGAACAGGGTGTAGCGGGTACGGTAATCCTTGCCACAGTGCATGGAGCGGCACAGCAGATCCCGCGGGATATGCTCCTCCTCCGGGGTCATTTCCGCATGCAGGGTGGTCATGACGTCCTTGATCTTCTCCAAGGGCGGCATGGCGGCAATAATTTGACGGATCTCCTCCACATGCTGCTGGGCAGCGCGGATGCGGCGCTCCTGCTCCTCCCAGGTGAGGAAGTCCCCGGGATTCTCCCGCATGATCTGCTCGCCGCCCTCCTCCCCATAGGCATGGCGCATCCAGCGCTCCCGCTTCTCCGGGGAAATGCGGTTTGCCCGGATGGCGTCCAGGTCCAGGGCGGAGAGGTTCTCCCGGGCAAAGCGCTCAAACATGGGCCACACCAGCAGCGTGCTCACGCCCACGGAAGCGCCGTGCATGGGGGGCTCCTTCCCCTGCTGCACCAGGATCATCTCCCAGTACTGGGCGATGTTGTGTTCAATGGAGGCCACGGCCCGGGTGTTGTCGATAATCATGATGGTCACGCCGGAAAGCAGCAGCGCTTCAATGAGAATGCGCATGCCCTTCTCCGTCTTGTGGGCAATCTCCTCCACGTTATCCACCAGGGCGTTCACCGCATTGGTAACCATTTCCACGCACACGGGGCAGCAGGGCTCCCCATTGATGACCTGACCCAGCTGCCAGTCCGCCTTGGCAATATACTTGCCCAGCACATCGCCCACGCCGCTGGCGATGAGGCGCATGGGGGCGGTGGCCAGCACATCCAGGTCACAGACGATAATCTCCGGGCACACGGCGGGGCGCTGAATTTTCAATCCCCGGTGCAGCAGCGGCGCCACGGCGGAGGCATAGCCGTCCATGGAAGGCGCGGTACCCACGGAGACGAAGGGCAGCCCCGTGCGCTCGGCATTGATGCGGGTGGTGTCGGTCACCGTACCGCTGCCCACGGCAATCAAGAAATCGGTCTCCCGGGTAATGGACAGAAGCACTTCACCGCAGGAGAGGTCGTCCGGGAGCATGTCATGTTCCCGATGAATCACGCAGGCCACCACCGAGAAGCCCGCATCGGTGAGCGCTTTTTCCACCTCCGCCCCGGCCACGCGGTAGGTATTGTCGTCCGCCACCAGCACGCAGTGGGTGCCCAGCCCACGCTTGGCAATGTAGGATGGAATGCGGGGCAGCAGGCCCTTGCCGATATAAATGTCCTTGTCAATGGCATGATGCTGGCAACCGCAGCTGCACGCCACCCCGGAGATGATCATTTTGCAGTCCTGGTCATAAGAGACGGTCACAGCCATGGTATGGTTCCCCTCCTGTATTCATCAGGCGTTGAGTATCGATATAGTCCTTGTTCCAGATCACCGCGGTTTTCATGGGCGCGCCCTTGCAGTAGATTTTGTTCTCATAGGCGTCCATGGGGTCAGCGATGAACGTTTCCTTGTCAATGAGGCCCACAATATCGTCATAGCGGCTGCGGGCAAGCATCTCGATGGCCTTTTCCATATGGTCCTGGCGGAAATTGATGGAACCGAAGATCAAGTGATTCTCAAAGCCAAAGGGCATGGTGTCAAAGGCAATGCGCGGCCCCAGGGAGAAGGAATTGTACAGCCCGTTACAGCCCAGCACCCTGTGTTCAAAGGCAATCTGATGCTCCACGTTGGACCCGCTGACGCCAATAAAGGTGGTGGCCCGGCCGCCCAGGGCGTCCATAATCGCCCGGGCGCAGTCCGCGGGTTCATCGTATGCGTTGTGCACATAAGCGGCTGGAACCTGCTCCAGGGCGAAGCGTACCTTGGGGCTGTCCGCTTCGCTGCGGTCCACAAAGACGATCTTCGCCTGGGGGTGTGCCTGGTGGATCACATCCCCCACAAACATGCCCGTGGTACCCAGGCCAAAGACCACCGTGCGCTGGAAAATTTCATCCGCGGCGATGCGCCGTGCCGTGTCCAGGTCGCAGCCCAGGCGGCGGGCCGTCTGGCGGAACCAATGGGCGCCGCCCAAGTCCTCCATGCGCTCCAGCTGAAAGAGCATGCAAGCAAAGGGATCGGGGAAAACCATCTTCTTGGCAAAGGAGAGGTCCAGTTTCCCGCCGTGGACATAGCCCTCGGGGATGCGCAGGAGCATATCGGGGTTGACATACATGCTGTCGCAGAACAGGCCGTCGGCCTGGTCGCAGCCATATTCAAAATAGGTTTCATCCTCGGTGTAGCGGGTGGGATCAATGCTGTCGCCCCCGCGAATGAGCACAATGGCAAAGCGGTTTTCCGAGGGGACCCAGACAACGCCCTCATGACCGTTAATCAGGCGCTTTTGTCCGGGCGGAAACTTCGCGTTCAGCTGTCCCCTGCGCCCCATCTGCATCAGTTCATGATCCGTACCGCAAAAGCCCACCAGCACCGGATGCACCAGCACGCCCTCTTTGAGCGGTTCTCCCCGCAGGCGCTGGCGCGGCGGATTGATCAGCTCCACCTCGCCGTACACCAGCGGGCGTTCCGGATCGTTTTGAAAATACGTGCCATAGGATTTCAATCGCATGCCTCCTTATCCGATCCCCTTGCGCCGGGATATGTGCGCCGCGCCCATGTTTCTTTCCATGGGACAGGCTCGCAGCAGCGTCCCGCATGTTGCGCTTCCCCGCGGCATAATGCATCCGGTCACAAAGGTATGGTTTCTTCCACCGGGGCACTTTCGCAAAGGAAAGCGTGGCCCCGGATGGTTTGTTTTTCCATTTCCACTGTTACGGAATTCCGGCGGAACCATCCATTGGGATTTGCGTATTTGTTCGTGGCGAAAAAGTAGGAATCCTGCTCCCCAGGGAAATTTCATTGCCGGCAATAGGTCCCGGGTGTTTGGCCGGTTTCAGCACAGGCGGGCTGTCTCCATGTGCTTGCCGCCCCATGCATACCTATCCTAGCCCTCATATTCGCAAAGCCTTGCCGTGCAGCAGCATTGACCGGTAAAGGACACTAGCAAAACAAGCCAGGAGCCCACTCATCCGGGCTCCTGGCTTGTTTTATGGTCTTATCCGTTACTTTTCGCTTCGCAGGGTTTTATATACTGCACAAAGGTCTGGCTGATGCCATCCACCACGCCCCGGTCGGTAATCACCAGTCCCGGCACCACCGGCAGGGCATAAATGGCAATATCCAGCAGAGAGAAAGGCTTATCGCACAGGGATTGCATGGCCTGCTCCACGCGCTCCACCTGCGGCACCACAGCGGCGCAGGGTTCCAGGCTCATCAGGCCGCCCACCGGCAGGGGCAGGATGGCAAAGCACGCGCCATTGCGCGCGGCGCACATGCCGCCCCCCGTTTGCTCCAGCTGGCGCAGGCATGCCAGGGCGCTGTCGGCATCCCGGTAGGCCATGGTCAGGTTGTGGCTGTCGTGGGAAACAGTGGAAGCAATGGCACCCTCCCGCAGGCCGAAATCCCGGGTAACGGCAATGGTCCTGCCGCCCGTTCCATAGCGGTTGAGCACAGCCACAAAGCACAGCTCGGGATGTTCCTCCAGGGACACGTATCCGTTGCGCACAGGCAGTTCCACCCATTCCCGCTCCGCCTGGGCGCCACGGTTCAGCAGCAATACCCGCACCCGTTGGCAGCCTTCCCCCGCGGGCAGCAGGAAGTCCTCCGCGCGGATGACGCCGGTTACCCGCATGGTGTTTGCTGGCGTCAGGGCGCATTGGTCCGAGCCGTCCTGGAGCACGTATGCCCCTTCCAAAGCGGCCAGCTGGCCACGGACAAACACGGCATAGGGCCGCGAACCATCCAACCGGTCCAGCAGCTGCATGTCCGCCAGATACCCCGGGGCAATGGCGCCCAGGTCATCCAGGCCATATTCCCTGGCGGCATTCCATGTGGCCAGCTTATAGGCCTGCAATGGGTCCATGCCGCCGTGAATCAGCCGGGCCACGGTGGCATTCACGTGACCCTTGTCCATCAGGTCCTTTGCATGTACATCGTCGGTGCAGATGGATACCTGATCCAACCAGCCCATGCCTTCCAGCCCTTGGGTCAGCTCTTCCAGCCGATCCACAATGGAGCTGGCCCGCAGGTTGACGTGCAATCCGCAGCGCAGCTTTTCCCGGACCTCCGCAGCGGAGCCGCTCTCGTGATCGGATACAGGGCCGGCCGCGCGGTAGGCTGCCAGCACGCTGCCGCTGGCGCCCGGCGCGTGACCCTGCAGATAGGCTCCCCGGCGCAGGCCCTCGGCGGCAATGTCCCTCATCCGTTCCGCCCCATGGGCCAGGCCGATGTAATCCATCATCTCCGCAATGCCAATCACTCCGGGCATATCCAGCAGCTCCGCCACATCCTGGGCGCTGAAGGACGCACCGGCGCTCTCCAGCCCGGGGACCGCCGGAACGCAGGAGGGCGCCAGAATGTATTGTCTCAGTCCTGCCTTGCGGGCATTGTCCAGCATGAAGGCCACGCCCTGCCGTCCCGCCACGTTGGCTATCTCGTGGGGATCGGTGCATACGGTGGTGGTGCCCCAGGGGAGAATGGCACGGGCCGCCCACTGGGGGATGAGCATGGTGCTCTCCACATGCATGTGCGTGTGATATGGTATCATGAACCGTGACCTTGCATAAGCACATCCAACAATCAACACCTGTTATCTGCCAAATGCAAAATAAAATCTTTGCATGCCTTCTTTTTTTCCTTGCTGCGTCTAAAGGGTGTAACGTTACAAAAGGGGTGAAGAAAATGGATAAGAACTTCTTCATGGAGGAGTTGCAAGCCTATCAGGTAACGCTTTACCGTGTGGCATACACCGTGCTGCGGGACGACGACGCCTGCCGTGACGCCCTGCAGGATGCTGCCCTGAAAGCCTGGGAAAAGCGTTTTTCCCTGCGCGAGCCCCGCTATTTTCGCACTTGGATCACTCGCATTTTGATCAACGCCTGCCACGACATCCAGCGTAAGCGCCGCCGCCTTGTTTGCATGGAGAGCGTGCCCATACAGGCCTCCTCTCCCCCGCCCGATCCGGAATTGGCAGCTGCCCTGAAAGATCTTCCCGAAGGAATTCGGCTGCCGCTGGTGCTTCACTACGCCGAAGGCATGAGCTACCAGGAAATCGCTCAAACCCTGCATCTATCACAGTCCACCATTCGAAATCGTCTGCGCAAAGGCAAAGAAAAGCTCAGGAAGGAGCTGGAGGAAACATGAAACGTGACTGGAATCATCTGGACCTATCAACCGCTTTTCATCCCATCCCAGAAGCATGCAGTCAGGCACTGATGGAGGCTGCCCGTTCCGCAGTCCAAAAAAAGCGGCCAAAGCGGGTACCTTACAGAATTGTATTTGCTGCCGCGCTGGTGCTGCTGTGCACCGCAGCCATGGCCTATGCCATCACGCAGCAAGGCTGGGCCGAGTTTCTTGGCCAGCAGTTTGGCATTTCCATATCCCCCTCTGCGCAGGAGGCATTGCATGCAACGCAGCCTGTATCCTATCAGGTTGGACCCATGACCTTCACCTTTCAACAGTTGCTTGCCGATGGACACATGGGGCTCAGCGCGGCACAGGTTCATTTGACCGACGGCAGCAAGGCCCTCTACGCGGACAGCGCCGATGACGCGGTTCCCGAAGAAGTCCTCGCAAGTTATGATCTTTCCTGGGGAGGCAGCTGGTTTGAAGCCGCGCAGGAGTTGCAGCTCCCCCTGTACAGCGTCCGGGCGCTGCTGGAGTTGCCCGCCGCGTACAGTGCTGAATCCATGGAAGGCGCCCTATGGCAGGAGGATGGAAGCATCACGTATTTCAGCATGCCCTTGCTTGCGTCTGTTCCTTCGCAGTCTGAAATACCTGCCACCCTGTATATGCGGGTGACACAGTACGATCCCTTGACCGAGAGCGTTCTGGCAACCTGGCAGGCACAAGAGGATATTTCCCTGCCCATGACGCCAATGCTGGCAGAGAAAACCTACCTGCCCACCCAGGAAACATACTTTGAGGGGCTGAAGCTGGAAAATGTCCAGGGCGCCTCGTATGCCACAGGCATCTATTTCACAGCGCAGTTCATAGCGCAGGAGCACATGACGGATATGGACGCGCAGGAGGTTCTGAATCATATCAGCATACTGGACGAAGCCGGCTGTCCCTTACCCCAGGGCATGAATCTCTCCGTATGCATCAACACCCAGGCGCTGCCTAAGGTAACCATGGAAATATCCACGTCGCTAGAGGCATTTCCGGACCAGCTGACCGTATCCATGGATGAAGTGGAAGCTGCTGTCCGCTAAGCTGTCTTTCTCAGCATGCCTTTCTTCCCTAACGCCACATATAGAAAGCAAAAGGAGAAGCTACTATGAAACGATTCATTGCCTACCTGTTGTTATGCTGTTCCATGCTGGTCTCCGCCGTGCCGGCCAGGGCGGAAGCTCCGCTCCGGTATGCCGCCACCGCGCAAGAGTTGCTGACAAACTGGCTGAAGGATACGCATCCTGAAATAACCTGTGAAGTGGCGTTCGGCCCTTCCAGCACAGCGGAAGCCCTTGCCTTGCTCCAGGACGTCAATGCCCCGGACATCATGATGGTACAAAGCAACCGGGTTGACATTTATGCCCTACTGCAAAGCGGCCTGCTGGAGGACTTGAGCAGCAATGAGAAAATCCAGCTGGGTATGGCGCAAATATACCAGCCATTCCGGGAGCTGGTAAGCGGCAAAAACGGTGAAATCTACGGCGTGCCCTACGCTGTTTTCAGCCAGGCCATGCATGCCATCCCATCCTCCTGGGAGGCGGCCGGTTTACGCCTGGAAGAAGCGCCCGGAAGCTTTGAAGCATTGCTGAACTTCGCACAGCGGTGGATCTCCCTGGTAAAGGAGGACAAGGTGGGCGACGTGCGTTTGCACACCCTGGAAAGCTGCGGATATCTCTTGGATGACGGACGCTACACCCTATGGCTCACGGACATGCTGATGCAATGCTGGGCCATGGAGCAGCAGCTATCGGGCAAGCCCATTGTATTTAGCTCGCCGGAGTTTATTGCGCTGGCAGACCGTGCCCGGGAAACGGGTGAAGCACTGGCTGCCGCCGAGGAGCGTCCGGGGCCCGCGTCGCTTTCCCTCTACGATGGTGGATTTCACAACGGGGTGGGATACGGCCTGGAAGCCCTGGACACCTATGCCTTTCCCATGCGCCTTACCGAGGATGAACCCATGCGGGTACAGGGCAACTGCTGGCTGTTTGTGGTACGCAAGGGGAGTCCCTACGCGCAGGTGTGTATGGAGTTCCTTGGCAATCTGCTGTATGTAGCAGACCCCACAGCGCGCCGCAATGTCTGCCTGTATCAAAACGTTGCACAGCAGCAGTTTACACCTCCGGAAGGTGAGGACGGTTGTGTGCTGGTTCCTCAATGGATGGAAAGCTACCATCCGGAGTACCTCTATTTCCAGTGCAGTTTCTTCAGCAGCGCTCAGGTCCTGACCCTGTATGAAAATCAAATGCGTCAATTTGCCCAGGGGAACATCACCGCTCAGGAGCTGGCCGCCAGCCTGGACCAGGCCTACACCACAAAATAAGGCCCTGGCCTGCGGACGCGCTCTTTTCCTGCGCCTGGATTCATGCTATAATACCTGAAGCCATTGCATGAAGGAGGCGCGTTTCTTTGCCGGATCTGGTTGTGGTAGGGGCGGGGCACGCGGGATGTGAAGCCGCCCTGGCCGCCGCGCGCATGGGCATATCAACCCTGCTACTCACATTGAACATGGACGGCGTAGCCCTGATGGCCTGCAATCCCGTCATCGGCGGCACCGCCAAGGGGCACCTGGTGCGGGAGCTGGACGCCCTGGGCGGGGAAATGGGCCGCGCCATTGATGATACGTTCCTGCAGTCCCGCATGCTCAACACCGCCAAGGGCCCCGCGGTGCATTCCCTGCGCGCCCAGGCGGATAAGCAGGCCTACCAGAACCGCATGCGGCAAGCCCTGATGTCCCAGCCCCACCTGACCCTGCGTCAGGGGGAGGTGGATAGCATCGAAATGGAAAACGGCCGGGTGGTGGCCGTTACCACCGTGACGGGGCAGCGCATTCCCTGCCGTGCGGCGGTGATCGCCAGCGGGGTATACCTGGACAGCCGCATCATCATCGGGGAAGGTTCCTGGCAGGGCGGGCCCCAGGGGCTGGCCTGTGCCACGGGGCTCTCCGGCGGATTGCGGCGTCTGGGCTTTGACCTGCGCAGGTTCAAGACGGGCACCCCCGCCCGGGTGGACGTGCGCTCCATTGACTTTGACGCCATGACGCCCCAGCCCGGGGACGAGCCGGTGACGCCCTTTTCCTTCCTGACGGAAAAGCGCCTGGTCAACCGGCAAATGTGCTATCTCACCTGGACCACGCCCCGCACCCATGAAATCATCCGGGCGAATCTCCACCGGGCGCCCCTGTACAGTGGAAAAATCCACGGCACGGGCCCCCGCTATTGCCCCAGCATTGAGGACAAGATTGTCAAGTTTGCCGACAAGGACCGGCACCAGGTTTTCCTGGAGCCGGAGGGCATGGCCAGCCGGGAATGGTACGTGCAGGGCATGTCCACCTCCCTGCCCGAGGATGTGCAGTGGGAGATGTACCGCTCCATCCCCGGTCTGGAGCGTGCTGAGCTGACCCGCCTGGCCTATGCCATTGAATATGACTGCATCGACAGCCGGGAGCTGCGCCCCTCCTTTGAGAGCCTGCGGGTGCAGGGGCTGTACTTCGCCGGGCAGATCAACGGCACCAGCGGCTATGAGGAGGCCGCCTGCCAAGGCCTGATGGCAGGCATGAACGCGGCCCTGGCCCTGCAGGGCAAACCCCCGGTGATTCTCACCCGGGACATGGCCTACATCGGCGTGCTGGCCGACGACCTGACCACCAAGGGCGTGGATGAGCCCTACCGGATGATGACCTCCCGGGCGGAGCACCGGCTCTACCTGCGGCAGGACAACGCCGACCTGCGCCTCACCCGCCTGGGCTATGCCGCGGGGCTGGCCACCGCCGAGCGCCTGGAGCGCACCCTGCGCAAGGAATACGAGACCAATCACCTCAAGAGCCGCCTGACTTCCCTGGGGCTTCCCCCCACCCCGGCCCGGGACGCCTGGCTGACCCGGCACGGGCAGCCCGTGCCTCCCGCCTCGGTGACCCCTGGCGAGCTGCTCCGCCGCCCGGGGATTACCATGGACGCCCTCACGGAACTGCTGCCGGAACTGTCCCAGCAGCCCCCCGAAGTACGCCAGCAAACGGAAATTGCCCTGGTGTACGAGGGCTACCTGGCCAAGGAGGAGGTCCAGATCCGCAAGGCCCGTCAAATGGAACAGGCCCTGCTCCCCGAGGATACCCCCTACCAGGAGATTACCGGCTTGCGCCTGGAGGCCCGGCAGAAGCTGGCCGCCCAACGGCCCCGCTCCCTGGCCGCCGCCAGCCGCATTCCCGGCGTTTCCCCCGCGGATGTGGCCGTGCTCATGGTCTACCTGGACAAGCTCCGCCGCACCCCCGCACGGGATTGATCCCGCGCAAACAAAAAAACGCGGCCCCTTCCCGCCGTTTCCGGCGCTGGGAAAGGGGCCGCGCTTTATTTTGCATTGGGGGCACGTTACTCCACGCCGATGCGCGTGCAGGGCACACGGCCCTGCACCAGATCGCTGAGGTGATGGCGCGCATGGCCGATAATCACCGTAGAACCGTTGCGCACGGATTCCAGGGCATAGGCCAGCTTGGCCCTGGCGCCGTTGGCCCCGGCGCGGCTGGCGCCAACACAGCTCTGCTGGAGCAGGTGGACCTTCTCCGCCACTTCCTCGACGGTTTTGCCGGTGACATCCCGCACCAGGGTGGCGGGATCGGCGGGGTCCTGATAAATCCCCTCGGTGGAGGTCATGAGCACCAGCATCCGGGCATGCACCAATCCGGCAATGACCGCGGCGGTCTCGTCGTTATCCACGCACTCATGCACCACGTCGCCGCTGCGGCGGCGGG
>USCR01000080.1 GCA_900553295.1 uncultured Eubacteriales bacterium
ATGAACACAATGTGCAGGAGTGCATGCTTGTGCTGCTCAAAGGGCTTAAACAAAAGGGAAGCCTGCACTTTGAAGAGGTATTCAGCGCCGCACCCACCAAGGAAGAAGTGGTCACGCTGTTCCTGGCCCTGCTGGAGCTGCTCAGGCTGGGAGAAACCCATATCGTGCAGGAGGATGTGTATGGGGATATTGTCCTGCTGCCCGGAAGGAGCGAGTTGATTGACGAAGAAAGCTGATTTGCTAACCCAGGAAGTGCGGGGGCGCATTGAAGCCATTCTGTTTGTGGCAGGGGAGCCCGTGCTGGTCAGCGACCTGGCCAAGGCGCTGGAGATGCCCGAGGCCGATGTGAACCGCGTGCTGGAACTACTGGTGAACGAGTATGACTTTGAGCAGCGGGGATTTTGCCTGAAGCGCTTTGGCAAGCATGTGCAGCTGGCTACCCGTGCCATTTATGCGGACTGGGTGGAGCGCCTGTTGCAGCCCGTTCAAAAGCAAAGTCTTAGCCAGGCGGCCATGGAAACCCTGGCCGTGGTGGCTTACCGCCAGCCGGTAACCCGGGCCGAGGTGGAGCAGATCCGCGGGGTGAAATGTGACTATTCCCTGGCATCCTTGACGCAAAAAGGGCTGATTGAAGAAGTGGGGCGCAAGGATACCGTAGGTCATCCAATCCTCTTTGGTACCACGGATGAATTTCTTAACCATTTTGGTATCAGCCGGCTGGATCAGCTTCCACCATTGCCTCAAGAGCTTCAAACGCAGGAAGAGCCTGCATCCTCCGAGGATGATCAGCTCCTGATTCCATAGAACAAAGGGACGGAAACGACGATGGCGTTTTCCGTCCCTTTGTTCATGTCATAATATACCGGCTTTTACAGCTTCAGGCGGCAACGAATGCTGGGGCAAGCCGCGCAGCCGCCCTCGCCGGTTTCACGCAGGGAAGCAGGCAGTGCGTCGCCCACCTCTTTCATGGCCAGGATGACTTCATCCGGGTCGATGGGGCAGTCGATCCCCGCCAGAGCCATGTCCGCGGAGGTGATGGCCACGCCGACAGCCCCCACGTTTCGGTACACGCAGGGGACCTCCACCAGGCCGCCGGCGGGGTCGCATACCAGCCCCAGCAGGTTCATGATTGTAAATGCCGCCGCGTCCGCGCTCTGCTGTGGTGTTCCACCTTCCAGAAACACCATCGCCGCGGCTGCCATGGCAGCCGCGGAACCGCATTCGGCCTGGCAACCGCCTTCTGCGCCGGAAATGCTGGCCTGGCTGGCAATGGATTCTCCCACGGCGGCGGCCACAAACAGCGCATCCACCAGGGCGTCCTCATGCAAATTCCGTTCCTCCGCCAACGCTTGCAACAGGCCCGGAAGGATGCCGCAAGCGCCAGCAGTGGGCGCGGCAACAATTTTGCCCATGCAGGCGTTGCACTCCGCGGTAGCCAGGGCATAGGCTTCTGCCTTGCCCAGCAGCGTGCCGCACAGGCTCTTGCCCTCCTGCATGCGGTTCAACAGTTTCACTGCCTGTCCGCCGCTAAGCCCGGATACGGAGCGAAGCCCTGGCTCCAGGCCTGTGCGTATGGCGGATTGCATGTCGCGCCAGTGCGCTAGCATGACCTGACGGATGTGCGTGCGTTCCATCCGGGTTTCCTTTGCCTGGGCATCCAACGCAGCCTGAGCCAGGCCGCATTTTTCCCCCAGGCGTACCCATTCGCGCAATGTGTGATCCATCAGTCATCCCTCCTTGCCAGAAAGGTTGCGTCCATCACGTCGTGGAGCTGCCGCAGCTCGGTAAGCAGCTCGGGGGTCAGTGGGGTATCCAGCTCCAGCACCATAATGGCCTCTGCGCCCGCGTCTCGCCGGAAAACCTGCATGGTGGCGATATTCATCTGCCGACTGGCCAAGGCTCCGGTTACCAGGGCGATCATCCCTGGCGTGTCCCGGTGACGGATGATGAGCGTGTTTTCCTTCCCGGAAAAGTCCACGTTCATGCCGCCCAGGCTGGTAATGTCAATGTTGCCGCCGCCCACCGAGGCTGCTTCCATTTCCAAGTGTGCGCCGTGCTCGCCCTCGAGCGTCAGCTGTACGGTGTTGGGATGGGCCCCGCGAAGATGCACCGAGGAGAAGATTAGGGAAAGCCCCTGCTCCTGCGCCAGCGCCAAGGAATCCCGCAAACGGGGATCGTCCACCGCCATGCCCAGCAATCCGCCCACAATGGCGCGGTCGGTGCCGTGGCCGCGCCAAGTCTTGGCAAAGGAGCCATGAAAGCCGATGTGTGCCTGCACCGGGCGCTGCCCAAGCAGCAGCCGGGCGATCAGGCCAATGCGTGCGGCGCCTGCAGTATGCGAGCTGCTGGGACCGATCATGACCGGACCGATAATGTCGAACAGATCCATATTTTATCCTTCCTTTTCATTGGTAGGGGCCAGCTTCAGTTGCTCCCGAAGAAACTGTCCCACTGCCTTTAAGGATTCCCGGCTTTCGGGAAAACCGAACATTTGAAAAACATGGCACATACCCGCCCAGCGGAGCAACGCTACCTCCACACCGGCCTGGCGCATGCGCCCGGCCAGGGTTTCCGCATCGCTGAGGAGCAGCTCACTGGTGCCCACGTGAATCTGCGTGGGCGGAAATCCGGCAAAGTCCGCATATACCGGCGAAAGCATGGGGTCATGGAGCAGTGCCTCCTGCCCTCCGGCATAGTCCAGGGCGCTTTGCATCAATTCAGGCGCGGACAGCGTAGCGTCCACATCCTTCAGTGCCTGATAACTGGGCCCTGTTTGCAGGAGATCCGCCCATGGGGAGAGCAGCGCCATGGCGGCAGGCAAAGGGCGCCCCTCGGATTGCAGGGCCTGACACAATGCCAGGCACAGATTGCCCCCTGCGCTTTCCCCGGCAAGGACAATGTGTTCTGGCGCGTAACCGGCGGCAAGCACCGCATCCCATAGCGCCAGGGCATCCTCCAGGGCGGCAGGATAGGGATGCTCCGGCGCCAGGCGATAGGCAAAGGTTACCGTGGATATGTGCGCCGCGCCACAGATGAGGGCCGCAATGGCCCTGGCCTGGGTCAGTCCGCCGGAAACATATGCGCCGCCGTGACAATGGACAATCAGATAACCTGGCGGGGCGCTTTCCGGAGGCAGGAGCATTAACGCGGGTACCGGGGACAAGGGAAAAAGCTCCCCGCGTATTTTGTCCATGGAAAAATCCGCCACCATCTGGTCGGAAAAATGGACATTTTGCATGAGGGAACCGCCTACCCTGGAAAAGAATCCCTTGCCCCTGCGAAGCGCGCCGAGGACAACCTTGCTTTGAAAACTGGGCATGACGGCTCTACCTCCTTTTATTTGGCATATGATGCCAGGTCACATCCGCTTCATTTTACACGAAGCGGCAGGACGGGTCAAGGCGCGCACAGGCATCCGGCGAATTTTCCGTGCAATTCTGTGGGGAGTATGCTATAATAACCCAAACGGGGGAGGTGACGGCCTTTTGGAAACACAGCGCGGTGTACGCCAGTGGTTCCGCTTGGACAATGCCGCAAAGCTGTACCCCGCCATCTCCAGCGTTCAGTGGACGAGCATGTTCCGCCTCTCCTTTGTGATGACCGAGGCCGTATCGCCCCAACGCCTGGAAGACGCAGTAAATCAGGTGCTGCCCCGCTTTCCCGCCTTTCGCGTCCGCCTTCGCAAGGGACTGTTCTGGTATTACCTGGAGGAAATCAGCGACCGCTTTCATGTTGCCCAGGATATGGGACATCCTTGCGCGCCGCTGGGCCGGGGAGAGAACAGCGGCTACCTTTTCCGGGTGAAATACGGCCACCGGCGCATTTCCCTGGAGATGTTCCACGCCCTGGCCGACGGTACCGGCGGGCTGATATTCCTCAAGTGCATCGTAGCCCAGTACCTGCGCCTGCAGGGTATACCGGTGCCCTGCGAGGAGGGAATACTGGACCCGCAGCAGCCCCCTGAACCCGACGAGGTGGAGGACGCTTACCGGAAAATTCCCCTGGACGGCGTTCATGCCAGCCGCCGGGAGGATGCCGCATACCAGATGCCCGGCACGCCTGACCCTCCGCATACCTTGCGGCTGATTCTTGCGCAGATGTCCGTGGCGGAGGTAAAAGCGCGGGCTGCGGCCTACGGCGTTACCATTACGGAATATCTGACTGCGGTGATGGTCTTTACCCTGTGGCAAACCCAGCAGCGGGGACATTGGCAGCGCAGGCTACCCGTAAAGGTGTCTGTACCGGTCAATATGCGCAAATTCATCCCCACGCATACGGTGCGCAATTTTGCCTTTTATGTGAATGTGGGGATTGACCCAAAGCTTGGAACCTATACCTTTGAAGAGACGGTGCAGCTGATGCACCATGCCATGCGCTATGGCATGAATCCGAAGTTTCTCTTTGCCAGCATTGCCACCAATGTGGCCTCGGAGCGCAACCTGCTTATACGCCTTTGCCCGCTGCCATTGAAGAATTTTGTGCTCTCGTTCGTTTATCATCGTGTGGGCGAACGGCTCTTTACCACAACGCTGACCAATGTGGGCGCCGTACGGTTGCCGCAAGCCATGGCGGAACGGGTGGAACGCGCTGAAATGCTGCTGGGGGCATCCAGCTCCTACCGCAGCAACTGCGCGGCAATCAGCCTGGGAGACAAGCTGTGCCTGACCTTCACCAGAGACATTGCCGAGACGGATTTTGAACGAAACGTTTTGTGCTTTCTGGTAAAAGAGGGAATCGCGGTGCGCGTATCCAGTAATCAGGAGTGAAGTGGAAATGTCCTATTGCGTCCATTGTGGTGTGGAACTGGCACCTTCCGAGGCGCGTTGTCCGCTATGCCAAACCCCGGTAGTGGACCCCGCCGCGCCCTACGACCCGACGCTTCCCCGGGAATTCCCCATCCGAAGCCGGGAACAGCGGCTGGAGATCAATCCGCTGACCACGCTGTCCCTGGCGGCGGTGCTGCTGGCGGTTCCGGCGCTGATTTGCCTGCTCATTGACCTGCTGGCCAATGGCCGCTTGGCTTGGTCGCTGTATCCCATCGGCGCCTTTGGCATGATCTTTCTGGGCATCATACCGCCGGTCGCGCTGCGAAAAAATGCTTTCTTTTGGTCGGTCGTGGTGGATGTGGGCGCATTGTGCCTGTACCTGTGGCTGGTTCAGTCCTTAAGCGGCGGGACGTGGTTCCAGACGATTGTATTCCCGGTGCTGCTGCTATTGGGAATGATGCTGGTGGCTATGGCCTCCAGCATTCGGCAGGGAATGCTCAAGGGCCTGGGCATTCCCGCGATGGCACTGTTGCTGATCTGCGTGGTGGTGCTGGCGGTAGATTTACTGATTACCGCAACGCTCACCGGGCAGGTTCGCGTCACCTGGTCCGCCTTTGTTATGATTCCCTGCGGGATTATTTCCGCCATGCTGTGGCTGGTTCACCGTAACCGAGCCTTGCGCAGCGAGTTGAAGCGTAAGCTCCACCTATGAAGCTAAGCCGGAAGGAGAAAAAAACATGGATTTTCTCAAAACCCTGCTCGTTTACCTTTCACTGACCTACGCCACCTCGGTACAGGGAGCGCCTACCCCCGCACCCACGGAAATTCCCACGGCAACGCCGGAAGCGGTGGTGGAAACCGGTGCGCCTGCGTCCACCGCAGACTTTTTTACACCGGAAACCACAGACGGTACCTACACCCCGCCGCCTGCGCCCACCGATACCCCGGTGCCTACGCTTACCCCTGCGCCAGCCCCCACCATGACGCCTAATGCCGAGTACAGAACTTTGCAGCAGGGGGACCGGGGCGACCGGGTGGAAGAACTTCAGCAACGGCTGAAGGATCTGGGGTATCTGGAAGGCGAGGTGGACGGCGCCTATGGCGCGCAAACCCGCAGAGCGGTGCAGCGCTTCCAGTACTATAATGGGCTCACCCAGGATGGAATCGCCGGAAAGAACACGTTGACCGTGCTTTACGAAAGTGAGAGCATTGTGTCCGCGGTGACGGCGACGCCTGCACCTTCCGCGACGCCCACGGCAGCGCCATCGGCCACGGTGGAGGTAACGCTCAATCCGCCGCAGGAGGCTACCGCCACGCCCGATCCCACACTGGTGCCGCCACTGACTGAGCCGGCTGCCTCCGTACCGGCAGAGGAGGACCTTACCGCGCTGACGTTGCAAGAGGATAGCAACATGGTGGTGAACGGCAGCGGCGAACCGCTTTATGCCATTGTGCCCGAGGACGGGGTTACCGTGGAGCGGATGCTGCACGTATACACCGACGGCACAGGGGAACCGCTGGTGGACGCCGCTTTCCTGGCGCAGTGCCTGGAAGGTTGGAGCTGGACCCCTGAGGAGGGAAAGGAAAACGCCTATGTCCTTGACGCAGACGGCTTCCTGCTGGCGTTTTCCCTGGAGACGGATGATGCCGGAGACGTGGCATCTGCTACATTGACCGTGGATGGGGAACCTGTGGAGCTGAATGCGGGCGACGTACGGCGCCTGGAGGACGGAACGGTGCTGATTCGTGCTGCCGTGCTGGAACAGGCCATGGGTGCCACCTATGTTTGGGACACGGAGGAGAACGCACTGGTGCTTCACTATGTCAGCAAGGAACTGGCGGATGCACAGGACTGATTCAAGCAATAAGAGGGCGGGATACGCGGCATGCGTATCCCGCATCAGCGTGTCGAAAAAGTGGCAGACGCCCCTTTTTCGAGGAAGCAAATTCAGTCAACCAAAGGTCGCCCGAATTTGTAAGGAATTGATTTTGCAAGCAAAATCAATGACCCGCGAAGCCGGCAAAGCCGGCTTACACGAATGGAAGTCGAAGGGGCTGCGGCCCCTCCGACGCCTCCCAGAAAGCATCTTGACATGCTGCGGAGCGCCTGCCTGCGGGCGGGCCTCCGTTTTTTTCGTGGAAAAATTCATTATGGCCTTCCGCGGAGATGAGCGCTTGTTCTGTGGGAAGCAATGTGCTATAATGATGCGGAATATGTTTCAGGGAGGCGAATGCGGTGTCCATCAGGGAATCCGCGCCCATGGCCCCGGAGAAGGCCCGGCTGCTCAATCCCTTACAGCTGGCCTATCTGGGGGATTCGGTGTGGGATCTGCTGGTCCGCAGCCGCCTGCTGTACGCGGGGCGCAACGTACACAACATGCACCGTGCCGCCACCGGCAGCGTGAACGCCGGGGCCCAGGCCCAGGCGCTGGAGCGCATGGCGCCCCTGCTCTCCCCCGAGGAGGCAGAGATCACCCGGCGGGGCCGCAACGCCCATGCCCGGCACCCCGCGCCCCGCAACCAGAATCCCGCGGACTATCAAGCCGCCACCGCCCTGGAGGCGCTGGTGGGCTTTCTGTATGTCACCGGCCAGGAGGAACGGCTCCTGGAGCTATTTCAACGCAGCCTGGAGGAGGATACCCATGCCTGAGGTTACACAAAAGGTTACGCTGCTGCGTCACACCCTGTCCCCGGAGGAAGTGGTGGCCCTGGGTGCCCGGCTGTGCTATTCCCGGGCCACGCTGGCGGACCTGGAGCAGCGCATTGCCGCCAAGGACCAGCGCGCCTTTGTGGAAAAGCTGCTGGACATGGGGCACGAATCCGTGCTGGAGCACGCCTCCTTCACCTTCGGGGTGGAAGGGGTAAGCCGGGTGCTGCTGGCGCAGCTCACCCGGCACCGGCTGGCCAGCTTTTCCGTGCAGAGCCAGCGGTACGTTTCCTATGAAAAAGGCTTTGGCTACATCGTGCCCCCGAAGATTGCCGCCCTGGGCCCGGAAGCCCAGGCGGAATACCAGGCCCAGATGGCGCAGATGCACGCCTGGTACGTAGCCTGGCAGGAGAAGCTGGGCCAGGGCGAGGGCAGCAACGAGGATGCCCGCTTTGTGCTCCCCGGTGCATGCGAAACCCGCCTGATGGTCACGATGAATGTGCGGGAGTTGCGGCACTTCTTCGGCCTGCGCATGTGCCGCCGGGCCCAGTGGGAGATCCGCGCCCTGGCCACGGAGATGCACCGCCTGTGCATGGAGGTCGCCCCGGCCCTGTTCGCGGACGCGGGCGCGTCCTGCATTTCGGGCCCCTGCCCCGAAGGCGAAAAGTGCTGCGGACACATGCAGGAAATGCGTCAGGAGCGCCAGGCGCTGCTGGCCGCCTTGCAGGATAGGGACCAGGATTGACACCCCCGTGGGAGCCTTGCTCCCCGTGACGGTAAAAGAAAAGGAGTAATTTCATGGCCTATTACAAGGATGCACCCCATCAACGCCGCAAAGTAAACCACGCCGACCAGGGCAGCTGGGACGACGAGGGAACCCATTACCATCATAAGCCCGCGGGACCCGTGAACCGCTTTGGCCCGGAGCTGGGCAAGCCCGTGCGCGGCAACCGCGCCAGCGACCGCCCGGAGTTCCGGGATGGCCGGGCATTCCAGGCCGGTGGAAGCCGTCCGGAGCGCCCCGCGTCCTCCCGCCGGGATAACCGCGGCCCCCAGGCCCGGCCCGAGCGCGGTCCGGCTGCCCGCAACCCGCGGCAGGAACGTCCCGCCGCCCGTCCAGCCCCGGTGAACCGCCGGGCGCCCAAGCCCGCGGCCATGCGCCCCGCTCCCCGGCCCGTGGAAACCCGCCCCGTGGAGCCCCGGCCCTTGGATTACCGGGACTTTGAGCAGCGCCGCCCGGTACCGCCGGTTCCCCCGGCGCCGGTGGCGGAATGCCAGCCCAACGAGAATCTGCTCTCCGGCCGCAATCCCATCCGGGAGGCCCTGAAGGCTGGCCGGGATATTGAGAAGCTGCTGGTACAGCGGGGCGACCTCTCCGGCTCCGCCCGGGAGATTGTGCACATGGCCCGGGAAGCCCATGTGCCCATCCAGGAGGTGGACAAGGCCCGCCTGGATGCCATCACCCCCCATCATCAGGGGCTGCTGGCCTTTGCCTCGGCGTATCAGTACGCCACGGTGGAGGACATGCTGGCCCTGGCCCAGGAGCGTGGCGAAGCGCCCTTCCTAATTCTGCTGGACGGGATTACCGATCCCCACAACCTGGGCGCCATCATCCGTACCGCCGAGTGCGTGGGCGCCCATGGGGTCATCGTGCCCGAGCGGCGCAGCGTGGGCCTGACCCCGGCAGCGGTAAAGGCCTCCGCCGGCGCGGTGGAGCACGTGCATGTGGCCCGGGTGGTCAACCTGACCCGCACCCTGGAGCAGCTGCAGGCCAAGAATATCTGGACCTACGCGGTGACCATGGACGGGGACGGCTACGATCAGGTGGATTTCAGCGGCGGCGTGGCGCTGGTGATTGGCGCGGAAGGCGAGGGCATCAGCCGCCTGACCCTGGAAAAATGCGACCGCAAGGTGTCCCTGCCCATGAAGGGCAAGATTGATTCCCTGAACGCCTCCGTGGCGGCGGGCGTGATGATGTACCGGGTGCTGCAATCCCGGACGCATCAAGCATGAAGCCCCTGCTGGTGGTGGACGGCTACAACATCATCGGCGCGTGGAAGGAAGCGGAGAAGCAAGGCTGGTCCCTGGAGAGCTGCCGGGACAACCTGCTTCGCCTGCTCCAGGACCTGAGCGGCTATACCGGGGAGGACGTGGTGCTGGTCTTTGACGGCTACCAGTCCGACCGGCGGCTGCGCACGGAGGAGGTCCACGCCGGGGTGACGGTGGTGTTCACCAAGCATGGAGAAACGGCGGACAGCTATATCGAGCGCCTGGTGGCCCAGGTGCCCAAGTACCGGGTGGTACGGGTGGCCACCTCCGACGGGCTGGAACAGTCCCAGGTGCTCTCCACCGGGGCAACCCGTCTCACGGCCCGGGAACTATTGCGGGAAGCCCACGAAACCCGGCGACGGGGCTTCGCTGAGCATCGCGCCCGGGCGGAGCGCCACCGCAATCCGCTCATGGAGCGGCTTTCGCCGGACCAGTACGCCGCGCTGGAAAAACTTCGCAGGAGCAAATAAGGCAGGAAACAAGCAATGGATGACCACAACATGGACTTCACCGAAGAGGAGCTGGCCGCCCTGCGGGAGCTGGAGGCTGCCCGCAATGCCCAGGAGGCCGAGGACGACCATACCCTTCCCGAGCTGGAAGAGGACGGGGAGAGCGGCCTGACCTTCCCCGAGGATTACGCCCACATGACCGACGAGGAGGTCGTGCGCCTGTGCCAACACAGCGACAGCGTGGCCCAGGAGTATTTGTTCAACAAATACAAGAACTTCGTGCGCTCCAAGGCGCGGAGCTATTTCCTCATCGGCGCGGATCATGAGGACATTGTCCAGGAGGGCATGATCGGCCTGTACAAGGCCATCCGGGACTACAAGCCTGACAAGCTCAGCAGCTTCCGCGCCTTTGCGGAGCTGTGCATCACCCGGCAGATCATCACCGCCATCAAGACGGCCACCCGGCAAAAGCACATCCCCCTGAACAGCTATGTCTCCCTGAACAAGCCCCTGTATGACGAAGAAAGCGACCGCACCCTGCTGGATGTCATTATCGAAGGGCGCACCACCAATCCCGAGGAGCTCATCATCGGCCAGGAGGACCTTTCCTCCATTCACGCCAAGATTGACGAGGTGCTCTCCGGCCTGGAGCAGGAGGTGCTCCGCGCCTACCTGGACGGCAAGAGCTATCAGGAGATTGCGGATAACCTGGGCCGCCATGTGAAGTCCATTGACAACGCGCTCCAGCGGGTAAAGCGCAAGCTGGAAAAATACCTGGAGGAAAGCGAACGGGACGGAAAATAAAAGGAAACCGCCGGTGAAGTCCTTGTGGACTGCACCGGCGGTTTTGAGGTTTTGGGGGAAAGGATGCTCTATACAAAAATGGGAGGCGTTTGTATAATTGGAAAATAGTCGTCTGCAAACCTACGAGGAGATTTTGCTCCAGGGAGTGGCTCCGCCGGCCAGGGGGGCAGGGGGGATTCCGACCTCCCCCCTATGCCCCC
>USCR01000081.1 GCA_900553295.1 uncultured Eubacteriales bacterium
GCGCCATTGGTCCCTACAAGGGCGGCTTGCGCCTGCACCCCAGCGTGAACCTGTCCATTATCAAGTTCCTGGGCCTGGAGCAGATCCTCAAGAACAGCCTCACCGGCTTGCCCATCGGCGGCGGCAAGGGCGGCAGCGACTTTGACCCCAAGGGCAAGAGCGACAATGAAGTGATGCATTTCTGCCAGAGCTTCATGACGGAGCTGTACCGTCACATTGGCAAGGATGTGGACGTGCCCGCCGGCGACATTGGCGTGGGCGCCCGGGAAATTGGCTACCTGTATGGGCAGTACAAGCGCATTACCGGCCTGTATGAGGGCGTGCTCACCGGCAAGGGCTTGACCTATGGCGGCAGCCTGGCCCGCAAGGAAGCCACCGGCTTTGGCCTGTGCTACCTGACCCAGGAAATGCTCCGCTGCAATGGCAAGGACGTGGCCGGAAAGACCGTGGTGATCAGCGGCAGCGGCAACGTGGCCATTTACGCCGCCCAGAAGATTACCGAAATGGGCGCCAAGGTTGTGGCCATGAGCGACTCCAACGGCTACATCCATGATGCCAATGGCGTGAACCTGGAGGTTATCAAGCAGCTGAAGGAAGTGGAGCGCAAGCGCATCAAGGAATATGTCAAGGCTGTGCCCACCGCCACCTATACCGAGGGCTGCTCCGGCATCTGGACCATTCCCTGCCAGATTGCCCTGCCCTGCGCTACCCAGAACGAGATCGATGAAAACAGTGCCAAGACGCTGATTGCCAACGGTGTGGAAGCTGTGGGCGAAGGCGCCAACATGCCCTCCACCCTGGAGGCCACCGCAGCCTTCCAGCAGGCGGGCGTGCTCTTTGCTCCGGCCAAGGCAGCCAACGCCGGTGGCGTGGCCGTCTCCGCCCTGGAAATGAGCCAGAACAGCCAGCGCCTGAGCTGGACCTTTGAAGAAGTGGATGCCAAGCTGAAGGACATCATGATTGAAATCTTCCACAAGGTAGACTTGGCCGCCAAGGAATATGCCACCCCCGGCGATTATGTGGCTGGTGCCAACATCGCGGGCTTCCTGAAGGTTGCCGATGCCATGATGGCCCAGGGCGCGGTGTAATCCCTCAATCTTTCATAAACATTTGCAAGCGCGGGACTGCCGGATCTGCCGGCACTCCCGCGCTTGTTTTGTATCCGGCAGTGTTGACAGGAAAACAGCGCTTGTGCTACCATCCAAAGGAAAAAAACAGCAGCATTGCAGCGAGGCGAAACCATGAAAACGGGACTTGTGCTGGAAGGCGGCGCCATGCGCGGACTTTATACCGCGGGGGTGCTGGACATACTGATGGAAAACGGCATCACGGTGGATGGCGCGGTGGGGGTTTCGGCGGGAGCCGTGTTTGGCTGCAACTACAAATCGGGGCAGATTGGCCGCGTGCTGCGGTACAACCTGGCCTATTGCCGGGACCCACGATATATGGGCCTGCGTTCTTTGATCCGAACGGGGGATCTGTATGGGGAACAGTTTTGCTACCACGATATTCCGGATCGGTTGGATCCCTTTGACCGGGAAGCATTTCGGAAAAATCCCATGGCCTTTTATGTGGTGTGCACGGATGTGCATACCGGCGAAGCTGTGTATTACCGCCTTTCCGATGGCGGTGACCGGGATATTCAATGGATGCGGGCATCGGCATCCATGCCGCTGGTATCACGCACGGTACAGGTGGATGGATATGAGCTGCTGGATGGCGGCATAGCGGATTCCATACCCATTGCATGGTTCCGCTCTCAAGGCTATACTCGCAACCTGGTAATACTGACGCAACCGGCCGGGTACAGGAAAGCGCGCTCTGCGGCACTTCCCCTGATGCACCGATTGTTGCGGAAATATCCGGCAGTTGTCCGGGACATGGAAAACCGCCACCTGCGTTACAACGAAACCCTGTCATTGCTGGAGCAGCTGGAAACCCAGGGCGATACGCTGGTGCTGCGCCCCAGCCGTCCACTGCCCATTCGACGCGTGGAGAATGCCCCGGAACGGCTTCAGGCGGCCTATGACATTGGACGAGAGGATGCCCAGGAGCATCTGCCGGAGATACGGCAGTTTCTGGAGGAAAAGAACATTACTGGAAAATAACAAAGGGGCGTCCGCAAAGCACGGACGCCCTGAAATGTTGCAGCATTATAGATTTTCGATGGCGGCAATGAACTGATCCACATATTCATCCGGGGTAGCCCAGCTGGTGCATACGCGGAATACGGCGCGGGACTCATCCAGACGCTCCCAGGCGGAGACGTCAAAGGCCTCTTCCAGTTTTTCCATCTGCTCGTCGGTGAAGATGGGGAAGAGCTGGTTGGTAGGAGAGTCCACGTACAGCGGAATGCCCTTGGACAGGAATGTGTCACGAATCTGCATGGCCTGATTCACTGCCTTTTTGGCGATGGCCATATAGCGATTCTCTGCTAGGAGCGTCTCAAACTGAATTCCCAGCAAGCGGCCCTTGGCAAGCATGCCACCCTTTTGCTTGATCATGTAGCGGAAGCAGTGATTCAGCTTGGGGTTGGTAATCACCACGGCCTCCCCAAACAGTGCGCCCACCTTTGTGCCGCCCACAGTGAACACATCGCAGTAGCGGGCGATGTCCGCAGGGGTCAGGTCATTCACGGGAGAAGTCAGGCCATATCCCAACCGCGCCCCGTCAATGAACAAATACAGCCCTTGCTGCTGGCAGGTGTAGTACAGGTCCTTGAGCTGGGAAAGGTTATACAGGGTGCCTACTTCCGTGGGGAAAGAGATGTACACCATGCCTGGCTTGACCACATGCTCGTCATCTCCCTGCAGCGCACAGGCAACGGACACCTGCGGCGCGGAGATGCGTCCGTCCTTGGCGGGCAGAGCGAGTACTTTGTGGCCCGTCGCTTCCACGGCACCCGTCTCATGGACGTTGATGTGGCCAGTAACCGGGCTGATCACCCCCTCCCAGGGGCGAAGCGCGGCGGCAATGACCGTGGTGTTGGCCTGAGTGCCACCCACAAGAAAGTGTACCGCTGCGTCGGGACAGTCAAACGTCTCACGGATCATCTCGGCTGCGTGCTCACAATGCGGGTCCAGGCCATAGCCGACGGTTTGCTCCAGGTTGGTTTGCGCGAGCGCCTCCAGGATAGCCGGATGGCACCCCTCCAGATAGTCACAGTTCAAGCGAATCATGCGCGTTTTTTCCACCTTTCTGCCAGGCTAATCAGTAGGTTCCCACAGCCAGAATGTCGGGAACAGCGCGGTCGTTGGTATCAATACCGCCGTTTTCGGCCAGCTGCACGCTTTCGCCCATGAAGAGCATGGCAGCGGTATTTCCGCCATCCAGGTTAATGGCATCGGTGCAGCCCATGTTGTACAGGATCTCCGCGCATTGCATCAGTGTCGCGCCGTTGGAGTGGGACTTGCGGCCTTCCACCAGCAGCCCCACATAATGGCCGGGCTCTACCATGCCGATGCAGCTGCGGGGCTCCGAATAGTTGTAAGCGTCCTTATCCACATCCTGAATTTCTCCATCACGCACCAGGATGGGGCCAAAGGCCACCACTGTGGTGGCGCCCATGTCCACATACTCCGAGGCGCTGACTTCCCAGGCCTCGTTGACTTCCGCACGGCCCGAGGGATAGAAAGCCATGGTGGCCAGGTTTGGAACGGCCTCGATCATTTTGGAATAGGACTGTTCATAGAGCACCTTGCCATTGCGGACAATGTTACCGGGATAGCGGTCATTGGCTATGCGGTAGGAATAGAAATCTCCGCTTTGGGCATAGACTGCCCGGGCGGCGTCCGCTATATCCTGGGGCAGGGCGTTGGTGCGCCCGGGATTTTCTTCATTATAGGTGACGGTATACAGGCTGGTGCCCTCATTGCAATAAATATCGGCAATGTAGTAGGTCATTGTGGGCGAACCTTCCTGGGTGCGCATGATCTCAATGCGTACGGTTTGATCCAGGTAATACCAGTAGCCTTCCCCATGGTTCTTGTAGACATACGGGCTTTCCCCTTCGGGGAGGAAACCGGATTCGTTGGTCTCAGGAAGGACGGAAGGATCATCCAGAGGCGAGGTGGCTGCCATGGCAGGCAGCGCATAAACGCAGACGCAGAGCAACGCCACAAGCACCAACAGCGTTTTTTTCAAAGCATATCCTCCTTCATCGAATGAGTTTCAAAGTGCACAAGATTCATTATAAACGCATTGACTGCCTTGCGTCAACCGTGATGGGGGAGGAAAGCAGGAAAGACGTCCGGCGAGAAAGATTTTCGAAACAGGCTTCCTTTTCGCGAAAATTCGACGTACAATAGCTGTGCGCAAACGATATTGTACAGGAGGGAAATTCCCATGAGCTTTCCTAAGGATTTTCTTTGGGGTACCGCCACGGCAGCCTATCAGATAGAGGGCGCCGCCCTGGAAGACGGCAAGGGCCCCTGCATCTGGGATGACTTCACCAAGGAACCCGGGCGTATTTTGGATGCCTCCTCCGGGGATGTGGCCTGCGACCATTATCATCGCTTCCGGGAGGATGTGGCGCTCATGGCCGCCATGGGCATTAAGAATTATCGCTTTTCCATCAATTGGTCGCGTGTGCTGCCGCGAGGCGTGGGACAAGTGAACCCGGCGGGGCTGCAATTCTATGCTGACCTGGTGGATTGCCTGCTGGAGCACGGCATTCGCCCGTTTTGCACGCTGTACCACTGGGATTTGCCCAGCGCGCTTCACCAGCGCGGCGGCTGGCTCAATGACGATATGCCGGAATGGTTTGCCGGGTATACGCGCGTGGTGGCGGAGCGGCTGGGTGATCGGGTGAAGGATTTCTTTACCATCAATGAGCCACAATGCGTGATTGGTGCCGGATATCGGGAGGCCGCCCATGCGCCCGGCGTCCGGTATCCGTTGCCTGACCGGGTGCATATGATCCATAACCTGCTCAAGAGCCATGGCCGGGCGGTGCAGGTGCTGCGGGATCTGGTACCGGGGGTGTGCGTGGGCTATGCCCCCACGGGTACGCCGCGCATCCCTGCCACGGATACTCCCGCCGACCGGGAGGCTGCCCGGAAAGCATATTTCGGGATCAGTGAAAATCCCGAAGAATTCGACTGGAACGTCAGCTGGTACAGCGATCCCGTGGTGCTTGGAGCCTACCCGGAAGAGGGCTTGAAGCGCTACGGACAGTATCTGCCTGCTGGTTGGCAGGAGGATATGAAGATAATTTGCCAGCCCCTGGACTACTACGCGCAGAATATCTATCAGGGCGAAGTGGTGCGGGCGGCCCAAAACGCCCAGGGCTGGGAGAAAGTCCCCTTCCCGCAAGGCCTGCCCAAAACTGCCTGCGATTGGCCCATTACACCGGACGCGCTGTATTGGGGGCCACGCATGCTCTATGAACGCTACCACTTGCCACTGCTTATCACGGAAAACGGCATGAGCTGCCATGACGCGGTGATGCTGGACGGTAAGGTACACGATCCCAACCGCATCGACTATGTGCACAGGTATCTGTTGGCCGTGCGCCGTGCGGTGGAGGATGGCGTGCCGGTAAAAGGATACTTCTACTGGAGCTTCTTTGACAATTTCGAATGGGCCCGGGGCTATACGGAGCGCTTTGGCCTGACGTATGTGAATTACCAAACCCAGGAGCGAATTCCCAAGGATTCCGCGTATTGGTACCAGCGGGTAATGGACACCAACGGTGCGGAACTGTAAAAAAGAAGGGCCGCGGCAAGCTTGTTGCCGTGGCCCAAATGTGTTTTAGCCTGAAACGGTTTCCTCTTCTTCAAATTCCGGGTCGACCGGAGGCAGGCTCTGGCAGACCATCAGCAGGGCATCCAGAAAACGTAAACGACACTGTTATTTCTGTAAAAAATCTGGTGCGTGAGTTTAAGGTTCCAGGACGCAAGGAAAGCCTAAGCTGGTATACAGGTTCTGCGCGCGCAGGTTGCTTTTGCGCACTTCCAGGGTGGCATAGGATGCCCCCAGGTTGGACAGATACTGAAGCAAGGCCTGCGTGAGCAGCCGCCCATATCCATTGCCGCGGAATGCTTCGGCGATGGCAATGTTGGTGATATGGCTTTCATCCAGGATGATCCACGCCCCCGCATAGCCAATGACCTGCCCGTCCAGCGCAGCCACCAGGTAACGGGCGGCTACATTCCGCGTGAGCTCCTGCTCAAAAGAATGCCGGCTCCAGGGAGTTGGAAAAGTGGCGGCCTCAATGGCCACTACTGCATCCAGATCATCCAGGGTCATACGGCGGATCTCACAGGCCGGCATGTTGCATCGCCTCCTGGAGTGCACGGTTACGCTCCGCCTGCGGGGGACGGAGGTACAGGGGCATCAGGGAGAGATAGTCCAGCTCCTGCGCTTCGGGGCGCGCGGCCAGCATGGCCACAGAGGCCGGACGGAGATAACAGGCATTGGCGGGGGCAAACACGGCGCGTTCTCCCAGGAGCGCCTGCAAACGTTCCCGGTGCACGGGCATACCGTCTCCCACAAAGCAAAAACGCTCTCCCAACGGCGCGATGTGTTCCACAAACGCCTCCAGCTTCAAAGGGGCATCGGGCAGGAGACGATGGGGCGGGTCACCGGGCAGGAAAGCGGCGCCGTAGACTTGTCCGGCCCGCGCATCCTGAATGGGGCAAAGCACGCCGTTAAAGTAGGGAATGCCTGCGGCCATGGCCTCCAGGGCGTCCACGGCCACGCAGGGCACGCCACAACCGTGACTTAAACCCTTGACCGTGCTGACCCCAATGCGCACACCCGTAAAGGACCCTGGTCCCACCACAACCGCCAGGCGATTCATATCAGAAAGAGACATGCCCGTACGCTGCAGCGCCTCGTCGATCATGGGCAGAAGATTGGCCGAATGGGTCAGCTTGTTGACTACTGCCTCGTCAAAGGCAATCGCCCCGTTTTTCCAAATGGCTACACCTGCCACCGGACCGGAAGTATCCACGGCAAGAACATTTATCATCGGCAGATTACACCTCCTGGGGGATGGTACGGAAGTTGCCCACGCTGCGCCAAGTGATCTCACGGGTATCTTCGCCCAGCGGGGTGAAGGTAATTTCCAGGTAGCTTTCCGGAACTGCCTCCGGGCAGCGCGTGGGCCACTCCACCACGGCAATACCGTCGCCACCCAGGTATTCCTCCATGCCCAGCTCGTAGAGCTCCTCCACGCTTTCCATGCGGTACCAATCAAAATGATACAGCGGTACGCGGCCATCCTCATACACTTGCAATATGGTGAAGGAAGGGCTGGACACAGGGCCGTCAATGCCAAGGCCACTGGCAATGCCACGGGTTAGTTCGCTTTTACCCGCGCCCATATCCCCAAAAAGTAGTAGAACGTCCCCCGGGCGGAGGCTGGTGGCCAGCCTCGCGCCCAGGGCACGCGTTTCTTTTGCGGAGGTAGTAATCAAAGAGGGCTCGTCTCCTTCGGCGCCGGTCTCACTTGCGCACGTGCAGCAGGGGAGACAGGGGCTTGTAGATCATGTAGGTCAGTATGCAGAGCACTACGCCCTTGAGCAGGTTGAAGGGAGCAGTGACAAACAAAATCACCTTCAGTTCGGTGTCCACGAAGGGCAACGCCTGGGCGCACATACCAATGATGGCTTCCATGGGCATACCAAAGGCCTTCATATAGAAGGGGATCAACAAATAGGCATTGGTCAGACAACCGGCGAGAATCAGCGCCACCGTGCCTGTGATCATGCCGATGAGCGCGCCCTTGCGGCTCTTGTTCCGCTGGTAAATCAGCGCAGCGGGAAGCACAAAGGCCGCGCCCATAATGAAGTCGGCCAGCTCACCCACATACATGGTGCTGCTGGTCAGGCACCCAATCAGGCTCTTCAATCCCAGAATAATCAATCCGGCAACGGGCCCCATGGAAAACGCGCCCAACAGTACAGGAAGGTTGCTCAGGTCCAGGGAATAGAACGCCACAATGGGAATGCTAATCATGTACAGGATGGACGACAGCGCGGTAAGCACTGCAATCCGGGTCAGGTACTGGACAGAGAGCGTCTTTTTCTTGGTAGCAATCATGGTAAAGCCTCCTTGTGAAAATAGGCACGCCCCTGAAGCAAGATCAGCTAGCTTTTCAGGGGCGAAAATAAACCTACTTTCGCGCTCTTCTTTCATCCAGACTATACTGTCGGCTCCGGAATTTCACCGAATCGGCCGCAAAAACGCGGTTCGCGGGCTATACCGCCGGTAGGGAATTGCACCCTGCCCCGAAGAAGCTCCAAGTGGCATGCAGTTGTTTTGGAAACGTATGTAGCATAGCACAACCCATGGCGGATGTCAACGTGCCCAGCTATGGATTTTTTTCTTTTTGGGCTTTTGCGCCTGCGATGGGTGCTTTGCATTTGGCGGAAAAGCGCGTATACTGGTTGTAGAGAAAAAGTATGGCGGTAAGCGCCACGCATACGTAAGGAGGAAAGGTCTATGCTGGCAAAGGCCTTTGACGCGTTTCATGCTACCTTGGCGAGCTGGAAGGAACGCTTTCCCTATCCCACATGCGGGGATGCAGCCTGGGAAAATCTTGCACCGGAGCGTAAGCATGCGCTGGAGAAGTGGGCAGAAGAAGCGCTGGAAACCGCATATCCCATGCTTACGGCCACACAGTTCATGGCATTTGTGCGGGACGGGAGCCGGAAGGTTTATGAGGACCCTTACTTCCTCAGGCGTCGCACCCTGATTGGGGCCGCACTGGGCTACTGCCTGGTGCCCCGACCGGCGCTGCTGGATTGCGTGGTGGACGGGTTATGGTGCATCTGCGAGGAAACCTTCTGGGGTATCAGCGCCCATAACGGCAGTAGCCATGCGGGACAGACGCCGGCGGAGCAGCGCCCCTTGCCGGAAAAAAAGAATCCGTATATAGATCTGTTTGCCGCGCAGACAGCGTGTACCCTGGCACTTGTTGTTCGCATGATGGAAAAAGAACTGGATAACGTTACGCCGGTAATCCGGCGGCGCGTGCTGCGGGAATTGGACGAGCGTATATTCACGCCGTTCCTGTATCGGGACGATTTTCACTGGATGGGCATGATCCGCAAGGACCTCAACAACTGGACCCCATGGATACTTTCCAGCATATTTATGGCCGCCCTGGCGGTGATCCGGGATGATACCCTGCTGCGGCAGCTTTTTTCCCGGGGGCTGACCATGCTGGACCTCTACCTGGATGGCATACCCGAAGATGGCGGCTGTGATGAAGGCACCGGATATTGGAACATGGCGGGAGGGGCTCTGCTGGACTGCCTGGAAGCGGTGGAGCGCGTTACTGGCGGGTGTGTGACCTTCTGGGATCAGGAGAAGATCCGCCGCATTGGTGCTTTTCCACTGCACAGCCATATTGCGGGACCCTGGTACTGGAATTTTGCAGACTGCGACGCCAAACCCATGATGGACGGGGAGCGAATTTACGCCTATGGGCGCCATACGGGGAATCCGGCGCTGTGCGCTTTGGGTGCAGCCATGGGTACGCCTATCATCCCACGGGATACGCCGCAGATGAACCGTGTGATGGATGCGCTGTTCCGGGCCCCGGCGCCCTGCCCTTATCCGGAGGCGGAAAAACAGGTATCGCTGCCCCGGCTCCAGGTATTTGCGAGGCAATGGGGAACGCTCTATGTTGCTTGCAAAGGCGGCCACAATGGAGAAAACCACAACCACAACGACGTAGGCACGTTCCTGCTGTTCCACCGGGGTGAGCCGGTGATCGTGGACGCGGGGAACATGGTCTATACGGCCAAAACTTTTTCTCAGGAACGCTATACCTTGTGGAATACACGTTCCCGCAATCACAATCTGCCGCTGATCGGTGGCGTGGAGCAGGCGCCTGGAAGAGAGTATGCGGCCAGGGACGTGCGGGAGGGGGAAACCCAGGTTGCCATGGACATTGCCGGGGCGTATCCCACGGAAGCGGGAGTACGTACGCTGCACCGGAAATTTACTTTCGGACCAGCGTTTGTTTTGCAGGATGAAATCACACTGACGGAGCCGCGGAAGGTTACGTGGGTATTCCTCTCCCGCCCGCGCCCACAGCTGGTAAAGGGCGGTCTGTTATTGGGCACCGTCCAGATGCGCTATGACGAAAGTCTGTCCTGCGCAATGGAGGAGATCCCCGTGACAGATGCGCGTATGATACAAAACTTCCCGGGAAGCCTGTGCCGTATTACGCTTACCTCGCCACCAGCGGTGAACGTAAAGCAGGCGTTCCGATTTGTGCCAGACACATAAAGAAACAGACCGGAGACAAAGCAGGCTCCGGTCTGTTTTTCTAAGGCAATGACTAGGACACGATACCGTGCGGCCTGGTCACGCGAGGGGGCATCTTTTCCCTGGACGGCAAGGGTAGCTGAAACTATTCCAGCCTGCTGACAAGCTGACCGTAACAGTCATAGAGCAGGGCGGCATCCGGCTTGTCCTCGTGCCAAACACGGGTATCCGGCCACTGGTAGTCTCCGGAGGATTCGCTGGTTAAGGTAGTCACTGTGCAGGACGCTCCCGGGTCCAACGCGGCTCCTTGGGGAAAAACAAAGATTTCTTTGCCTTTTTCACTGAACAGATACCAGCCGGACAGGTCCACCGTTGCCGCCCCGTCGTTGCGTACCAAGTCAAGATCAT
>USCR01000082.1 GCA_900553295.1 uncultured Eubacteriales bacterium
AGAAGCTCTATGTCTCCGAGGTCTTTGCGACCCCCGGCCCCATCATCAAGCGGATGATGCCCCGGGCTCAGGGCCGCGCCTATCGCATCAACAAGCGCGCCCTGGGGCGGGCAGCCGCCCCGCTCAAACACGTTCCGCCGCAGCCGCGAGGGAGACAGCACCTCCACATCCATCAGTCCCGGCAGGTGCAGCCCGTCCATGATTTCCCGCTCCATGAGCAGGGTGAACTGCTCGGGCACCAGCACCAGCACCCGTTTCCCTGCCTGCCGCGCCTGGGCGATCTCCCGCAGCATCAGCGGCGCCAGACGTCCGGCCCGGCCCGTAAGGATTTTGACCCCCATGCTTCCGCCTCCCCTCCACCCTTCCATTATGCCATAGCCGGTCAAGGGGCGGAAAGGGAAACCGGCCTTGTTTTTCCCCCCGGAACATGCTATGCTATATATAGATTTTAGCGCCATGACAACGCAAGAAAGGATGATTCCCATGAAAATCGCGCTTTTGAATGAAAACAGTCAGGCGGCCAAGAACAGCATGATTGAAGCCTGCCTGCGCAAGGTTGTGGAGCCCATGGGCCACGAGGTGGTCAACTACGGCATGTATACCGCCGACGACGCCTGCCAGCTGACCTATGTGAAGTGCGGACTGCTGGCAGGCATCCTGCTCAACAGCGGCGCGGCCGACTACGTCATCACCGGCTGCGGCACCGGCGAGGGCGCCATGCTGGCCTGCAACGCCTTCCCCCGGGTGCTGTGCGGGCACATCGTCGATCCCTCCGACGGATACATGTTTGCCCAGATCAACGACGGCAACTGCGCGGCCCTGCCCTTTGCCAAGGATTTCGGCTGGGGCGCGGAGCTGAAGCTGGAGATGATCTTCCAGCAGCTCTTCGGCTTTGGCCACGGCAACGGCTATCCCAAGGAGCGGGTGGTTCCCGAGCAACGGAACAAGAAGCTCCTGGACCAGGTAAAGGAAGTAACCCACAAGGACATGCTCACCATCCTCAAGGAGATCGACCAGACCTTCCTCAAGGAGACCATCAGCGGCGAGCATTTTGCCGAATATTTCTATCCCGCCTGCAAAGACCCGGCCATCGCCGAATACCTGCGCGGGCTGTAAGCCACTGACGCGCCCCATGGTTTTTCCTGCCGCAACCCGTATGTGGCTGGCTACGAAAGGAGCTCACCGCTTATGAAAAGGCACTTTGCCCGCGCCGCCTTTGCCTATGCCGCCCTGGCCATGGTGTTCGGGGTGTTCTACCGGGAGTTTACCAAGTTCAGCGGCTTTACCGGGCAGACCACCCTCTCGGTGATGCACCCCCATTATTTTCTGCTGGGCATGGTCTTTTGCCTGGTGATGCTGATTGCGGAACAGCTTTTTTCCTTCATGCCCGCAGGAAAAGGCGGAAAAATCCTGGCGCTGTACCACGTGGGGCTGAACGTCACCTGCCTGGGGCTGTTCCTGCGGGGACTGGCGCAGGTGCAGGGCATGGCGCTCAGCCGCGGGCTGGACGCCTCCCTCTCAGGCGTCTCCGGCATTGGACATGCGCTGCTGGGCATCGCCATGCTGTGGATGCTATGGCGCCTGTACCGGGCTGTGGACGGCGCGAAGGCCCGAACCATGTAAGTTTTTGCCCACCTGTGTTCTCTGAAAAGCATGGAGCCGCCGCGGCGGCTTCCTGCTTTTTTTGTACACAAAAAAACCCGCCGCTCCCCTTGCGGGGGATCAGCTATTCATGTATAATGATTCAAATTCGCGTATGAAGGAGGTATCCATTTATGTCCGAACAGGTAAGGCAGATCGCCATGCGGATTACTGACTTGCGTGAAATCTCGGACTACACCGTCGAGCAAATGGCGGCCTTGTGTGAGGTATCCCCCGAGGAATACGCCCGCTACGAAAGCGGAGAGACGGATATCCCCATCAGCTTCCTGCTCAAGCTCAACGAGCACTTCGGCGTGGATATGACCGAGCTGCTCACCGGCGAAGCACCGAGGCTGAATCTGTACTCCGTGACCCGCGCGGGCAAGGGACAACTGATTAACCGCAGGGATCAGTACATTTACAAAAACCTGGCCTACAATTTTGTTCACCGGAAGATCGAGCCGCTGTTTGTAACCATCCCCCTGGGGGACAACAAGGGACTCCATCCCAACAGCCATGACGGGCAGGAGTTCGACTATATTCTCTCCGGGGTGATGAAAATCGTGGTGGCGGGGCATGAGCTGCTCCTGCACCCGGGCGACAGCATTTATTATGACTCCCGCGCTCCCCACGCCATGACCTGCGCGGGGAACGAGCCGGTGGAATTCCTGGCCATGGTGATTCCTGACTGATGTGCCGCATCCCGCGTATAAAGAAAGGAATCAATGCGCCATGCTGGCTGACCGTTATGTGAGAATGGATTTCACTTCCCAGGAAGATTTCGAGCAAAATTATACCCTCCGTATCCCGGACCGCTTCAACTTCGCCTATGATATTGTGGACGAGTATGCCCGCCTCTGCCCCGAAAAGCCCGCCATGATCTGGACCAACGTGGCGGGCGAGGAGCGCCGCTTCTCCTTTGGAGACATGAGCCGCAAGAGCAGCCAGGCCGCCAACTTCTTCCGCTCCCTGGGGCTGAAAAAGGGCGACCCCGTGCTGCTGGTGCTCAAGCGCCGGTATGAATACTGGTTCTGCGCCCTGGCCCTGATGAAGCTGGGCTGCATCCTGATTCCCGCCACGGCGCAGCTGGCGAAGAAAGATATCGTCTACCGCTGCGAGGCCGCGTCCATCAAGGCCGTTATCACTGTTTATCTGGACGAGGTTTGCCAGCACGTGGAAGCGGCCCGGCCGGAATGCTCCACCCTGGAACACTGCATCACCCTGGGCGAGCGCCCCGGCTGGCTGAACCTGGAGGCGGAGATGGACCGGCAGCCCGAGGAGTTCCTCAAGCCCGCCGAAGCGGACCTGCCCACCAATGACGACCTGATGCTGATGTACTTCACCTCCGGCACCACGGGCATGCCCAAAATGGCCGTCCATACCTACACCTATCCCCTGGCGCAGATCGCCACCGCCGCCTATTGGCACAACCTGGACGATACTTCCCTGCACATTGCCGTGGCGGACACCGGCTGGGCCAAGGCGGGCTGGGGCAAAATTTATGGCCAGTGGATCTGCGGCGCCTGCCTGTTCGTGTACGATTTTGACCGCTTTGTGGCCACGGACATGCTGCACATGCTGGAGAAATATCAGGTAACCAGCTTTTGCGCCCCGCCCACGGTCTACCGCTTTATGATTAAAGAGGACATGAGCCGCTATGACCTGAGCCACCTGAAGTGGGCCAACACCGCCGGGGAACCGCTGAACCCCGAGGTATTCAACCAGTTCAAGCGCTTCACCGGCGTGGAGCTTCATGAGGCCTTTGGCCAAAGCGAAACCACGCCCCTGCTCATGACCAGCAAGTGGATGACCCCGCGCATGGGCTCCACCGGCCGCCCCTCCCCCCACTACCATATCGACCTAGTGGACCAGGAGGGCCGCTCCGTGGAGGACGGCGTGGAGGGCGAAATCGTCGTGCGCCTGGACCAGGGCCACCCGGCCGGGCTGTTGCGGGAATACTACCGCGACCCCGTGAAAACCGCCGAGGTATTCCGCGGGGGCATGTACCACACCGGGGACATGGCCTGGCGGGACGTGGACGGCTACTATTATTTCATCGGCCGCAGCGACGACGTCATCAAGTCCAGCGGCTACCGTATCGGCCCCTTTGAGGTGGAGAGCGCGTTGATGGAGCATCCCGCGGTGCTGGAATGCGCCATTACCGCCGTACCCCATCCCGAGCGCGGTCAGGTGGTCAAGGCCACCATCGTGCTCACCAAGGGCTACACCCCCTCCGATGCCCTGGTCAAGGAATTGCAAAACCACGTGAAGCATGCCACCGCTCCCTACAAATATCCCCGCATTGTGGAGTTTGTGGACGAGCTGCCCAAGACCGTTTCCGGCAAAATCCAGCGGGGCAAGATCCGCAATGGCGATCTCCAGGCCCATAGCTGACGCGCTGATAACCGGCAAGGTTTGTCTGTATCGTATGCACAATGCCCTTGCACACCGGGAGCGGAAGGGTTTCCTTCCCGCAATGGCAGGGCGGAAAAGCAGATTGTTCCACATCCTGGGCGTACCCTCTTTCGCTTGGAAAGGGGGGCGCTTTTTTGTTGTCTTTCCTGCCTGACGTCCTGGCGGGAAAGCAGTTGACGGGTTCCGCGGGAAAAGCTATAATAGACAGAAGCTTTTCCCGCCGGGCCCCTTTTGATTTTTTTGCGGCGGGGGAAGTTTTCCTTGCCGCCCGGTCATACCCTTTTGAGGTGCGGGGCATATCCGCACGGTCGCGGCTTTCTCCGTTCCCCCTGTGCCGGGGCGGCCCTGCGTGCGGCGTCTCCCCCGGCGGAAAGTTTTTCTCCGGGCACGACCCCTTTGTTTGAAAGGAGCAATCACCCTCATGAACAACCGTCAATGGAAATCCCTGGGCCTGGCCTATTTTGCCCTGGTGGCGCTGCTTACGCCCACACTGGCCAGCGCCTATATTGATCCCTCCGTCACCTCCTACGTCCTGCAGGCAGTGGTGGGCGTGGCCGTGGCTGCGGGCGCTTTCTTCGCCGTATACTGGCGGCGGGCCAAGAAACGGCTGCAAGAGAAACTGAACCTGCAGGATCACGGTAAAAAGGAGCAGGAAGCCGATGTGGAGGTCTTTGACGACTCCCACACCCACCCCTGACAAAAGGAGGAGCCTTCATGGATGCCATTACCCTGTTGACCGCCTGCAAGGAGGCGGGAATTACCTTCTACACCGGCGTGCCGGATTCCCAGCTCAAGGGCCTGTGCGACACCCTCTATGACCTGTACGGCGTGCATGGCCAGCGTCACATGGTAGCCGCCAACGAGGGCGGCGCCGTGGGCCTGGCCGCCGGACACTACTTGGCCACGGGGCACCCCGCCCTGGTGTACCTGCAAAACAGCGGCCTGGGCAACATTGTCAACCCCGTGTGCTCCCTGCTCCATGACAAGGTGTACGGCATTCCCTGCCTGTTCGTGGTGGGCTGGCGCGGCGAACCCGGCGTTCACGACGAGCCCCAGCATGTTTTCCAGGGGGAGGTTACCCTGGAGCAGCTGCGGCTGATGGATATTGAGCCGTATGTGCTGGAATCCTCCACCACGGACGAGCAGTTCCATGCCATGTTTGCCCACATCACTGCCCGGCTGGGTCAAGGGAAATGCGCGGCACTGGTCATCCGCAAGGGCGCGCTGACCACCGCCTGCCGCCCCACATACACCAACGCCTATACCGTTACCCGGGAGCAGGCCGTGGGGTTGATTGCCCGCATGGCGGGGGAACGTGATATTTTCGTTTCCACCACGGGCAAGCTCAGCCGGGAACTGTTCGAGATCCGCCAGGGTCTGGGGCAGGGGCATGCCCGGGACTTCCTCACCGTGGGTTCCATGGGGCATGCTTCCATGATCGCCCTGGGGATTGCCCTGGCCAAGCCCGAGCGCCGGGTCTGGTGCCTGGATGGGGACGGCGCGGCGCTGATGCACATGGGCCATTTGGGCGTCATTGCAAAAAAAGCGCCCCGAAACCTGATTCACGTCATCATGAACAACGGCGCCCATGAAACCGTGGGCGGCATGCCCGTGGCGGAGGGCGTCATGCGCTTTGCGCCCCTGGCCCGGGACGCCGGCTACCCGGCGGTGTTCACCGCCGATACCCTGCCCGGCCTGCAGGAAGCTCTGGCCGCCGCCCAAACCCAGCCCACCCTGAGCCTCATCGAGATGTTCTGTGCCCTGGGCGCCCGGGCCGACCTGGGCCGCCCCACCACCACGCCCCAGGAAAACCGCGACGCCTTCATGGCTTTTGTTCAAAATACCAGCCAGGCGTGAGCCTTCGGCTTCGCCCGCAGGTGAACCTGCGCCAAAACAAAAAACAGCGGGACCGGCTACTCTAAGACGCCGGTCCCGTTATTTTTATGCGTTGTTACAGCAGCACCGTCATGGTCGTACCCTGGCCGGGGTTGCTTTCTAGGCGGAGTTCCCCGCCCAGCAGCTGCACCGCGTGCTTGACGATGGACAGGCCCAGCCCCGTGCCGCCTGTGGCCTTGGAGCGGCTCTTGTCCACCCGGTAGAAGCGCTCGAACACCTTCTGCTGGTGCTCCTTGGGAATGCCGATGCCCGTGTCCCGCACGCGGATGCGGGCATGCCCCCCAACTTCGTCCAGCAGGATCTCCGCCTTTCCTCCCGCGCGGTTGTACTTGATGGCGTTGTCCAGGAGGTTATACAGGATCTCGCCCAGCAGGGCGGGGTCGGTGGTCACCGTGGGAGCATCCCCCGTTACGGACAGGGTTACCTCCCGCTGCTCCGCCTTGGGCTGCAGGGAGGTGATGGTCTCCTGGGCCAGCTGCTTCAGGTCCACCTCCTGGGGCTTGAGCTCCAGGCTGCCCTCATCCAGCTGGGACAGGCGCAGGATGTCCTCCACCAGGGTGAGCATGCGTCCGGCCTCCTTGCGGATGCGGGAGAGGAATTTCTCCGTGTCCTCGGGGCTGGCCACCAGATGATTTTCCAGCAACTCCGCATAGCCGCTGATGGTGGTCAGGGGCGTGCGCAGCTCGTGGGATACATTGGCGGTGAACTGCCGCCGGGCCGCTTCGGCCTCGTAGTCCGCGGTATCGTCCAATAGCAGCAGCAGCGCGCCCTCGCCCTTGCCGATGCGGCTGGCGCTCACGTGATAGTGCCGTCCGCAGGCGTCCATGGCGGCATGGGCGGCGTCCCGCTGCTCCAGGGCGTGCAGCACCTCCTGCAACACCGTGTTGCGGTTGATCTCCAGTAATGTTACGCCCTCGGGGAGCTTGGCGGGCGCGTCCAGGATGGCCTGGGCGGCGCCGTTCATGGTGACAATCCGCTGCCTGCCATCCAGCACCACCAGGCCCTCCCGCATGTGGGCCAGCAGGGCGTCCTGCTCATCCTTTTGCGTTTTCAGGGTAGCCAGCTGCCGGGCGTTCTCCTCCTGCTGGGCGTAGAGCTTGCGCAGCAGAGGGGTCAGTTCCTCGTAGCATTCATTGTCCAGGGGATGCTCCGGGTCGATGGCCGCGATGGGCGCCACCAGCGTCCGGGTGGCCCGGGCGGAGAGCAGCACCGCCAGCACCACGCAGGCTACCAGCACCAGCACCGCCCAGGGCAGGAAGTCCGTGAGCAAGCCCCACAGCGTCCGCTGGGAAGCCGCCAGGCGAAGCACTTCCCCGTCGGAAAGCAGGCGGGTATGGTACACCATTTCCTCGGAAAGGGTGTTGGAGGTGCGGGTCACGGTGGCCGAACCATTGGCCCGGGCCAGCTGGATTTCCTCCCGGTCCCCGTGGTTCTCCATGGAGGCCGCGCCGGCGTAGTTATCGAAAACAACGTTGCCCTCCGTGTCCACCAGGGTGACCCGGCGGTTCAGGGACAGGGCGGAGAGCAGGGCGGCGTTGTCCTGGGTGGTTTCCAGGGCGGAGGCCAGGGTATCCGCCTCCGTGGCCAGGGAGTCCGCCAGCTGCCGCTGCTCCAGGCGGTACGCCCCGAATACCAATACGCCCGTGAGCAGCACCAGCAGCGCGCAGCTCAGGGCGAGAAAGCTCAAAAAGATTTTCTTGCGCATTTAATCCTCCATACGATAGCCCACGCCGCGCACGGTTTGCAGCAGCGCCGCGCCCGCACCCAGCTTCTGGCGCAGGGTACCCATATGCACGTCCACCGTGCGGGTATCCCCGGGGAAGTCGATGCCCCACACCGTATCCAGCAGCTTTTCCCGGGTCATGACCAGGCCGCGGTTGCGCATGAGCGTCTCCAGCAGGTCAAACTCCTTGCGGGTGAGCGTGATGCTCTCCCCGTCCACGGTGACCTGGCGGCGGCTGGGATCCAGGGTGACATTGGCGGCGGTGAGCACGTGGGCGGTTTCCTGCTTGGGGGAGCGGCGCAGCACGGCCTTCACCCGGCTGAGCAGCTCCATGACCCCGAAGGGCTTGACCACGTAGTCGTCCGCGCCGGTATCCAGGCCCACCACCTTGTCCATCTCCGTTCCCCGGGCAGTGAGCAGGATCACCGGGGTTTCCCGGGTGGCGGGGTTCTGGCGCAAAAAGCGCAGCAGGGAAAGCCCATCCTCCCCCGGGAGCATCAGGTCCAGCAGCACCAGTTCCGGGGTTTTCCGTTCCAGGGCCTGGCGGAAGGCGCCGCCCTCCTCAAAGCCCTCGGCCTCATAGCCTGCCTGGCGCAGGGCGTATACAATCAGCTCGCGGATGGCCGCGTCGTCCTCCACGGAGTAAATCATGCCAGCGATTCTCCTTTGTACAGCCCAGTGACCGCGTATTGCACCCACTCGGCAATGTTGGTGGCGTGGTCCCCGATGCGCTCGAAATACTTGGCGATCATCAGCATATCCAATGCCGCCAGGGCGGAAGCGGGGTCCTTGCGTAGCTGCTCCACCAGCTCGTCCTTCACGCTGAGGAAAAGCTGGTCCACCACGTCGTCCTGGTCAATGACCTTTTCCGCCAGCTTCACGTCCCGCTGCACATAGGCGTCAATGGCGCTGTGGACCATGGCCCGGGCCTCCTCCGCCATAGCGGCGATGTGCTCCGGGGGCTGCACGGCGCTGCCCTCTCCCAGCATGATGACGATTTCGGCAATGTCCGCCGCCTGGTCGCCAATGCGCTCCATGTCGGTAATCATTTTCAGCGCCGAGGATACCAGGCGCAGGTCCCGGGCCACGGGCTGCTGCATGAGCAGCATGCGCAGGCACAGGGACTCGATGTCCCGCTCCTGGCGGTCCACCGCGGGGTCCGCGGCCATGATGTCCCGGGCCTTGCGCACGTCCCGGTCATGGAGGGCCTCGCAGGCGCCCTCGATGGCCGTTTCCACCATGGTGCCCATGAGTATCATTTCCTGATTCAGCTTTTCCAGCTGACCGTCAAAACGCGAGCGCATCAGCCAAACCTCCCCGTAATGTAATCCTCGGTGCGCTTATCCTTGGGCGTGGAGAAGAGCTTGTCCGTGGCGTCGTCCTCCACCACCTCGCCCAGGAGGAAGAAGGCCGTGCGGTCGGAGACGCGCAGGGCCTGCTGCATGTTGTGCGTCACCATGATGATAGTATAGTCTTTTTTCAGCTGCATCACAAGCTCCTCAATTTTCCCGGTGGAGATGGGGTCCAGGGCGGAGGTGGGCTCGTCCATGAGGAGCACCTCGGGCTTGACCGCCAGGGCCCGGGCGATGCACAGGCGCTGCTGCTGTCCGCCGGAGAGGCCCAGGGCGCTCTTGTCCAGGCGGTCCTTCAGTTCATCCCAGATGGCCGCGCCCCGCAGGGATTCCTCCACGATTACGTCCAGCTTCGCCTTGCCGCGGATGCCGTGGGTGCGGGGGCCATAGGCGATGTTGTCATACACGGTCATGGGGAAGGGATTGGGCTTTTGGAACACCATGCCCACCCGCTTGCGCAGCAGGTTCACGTCCATCTGCGGGGCGTAGATGTCCTGCCCGTCCAGGGCGATGGTGCCGGTAATTTTGCAGCCGGGGATCAGGTCGTTCATGCGGTTCAGGGACTTGAGCAGGGTGCTCTTGCCGCAGCCGCTGGGACCGATGAAAGCGGTAATGGCCTTTTCGGGCAGGTTCAGGTTCACATCCTTGAGGGCATGGAAAGCGTCGTAATGCAGGTTCACCTGGCTCAGGGTAAACTTATCGGGCATGGTATGCCTCCTTCAGCAAAGGAAAAAGTAGGGTCCGCGTCAGCTATTGCGGTTGCAGCGCTTGGCAATCCAGCTGGAAAGCGCGTTCATCAGGAAAACAATCACCATCAGCACCACCGCGGTGGCATAGGCTTCGCCCACGTGCAGCCCCTCCCCGGAGAGCACATACACATGCACCGCCAGCGTGGAACCGGAGGACATGGGGTTCAGGGCAATCTTCGCCACGGTGCCCGCCGTGTAAATCAGCGCGGCGGTCTCGCCCACAATGCGCCCCGTGGCCAGGATGATGCCCGCGAAAATGCCGCCGGAGGCCCGGCAGCCCTCCAGGGGGTCCTGGCTGGGGCGGGTGAGCACGTGGCCCAGCTGCTCCCAGTGGAGCAAATCACGGCTGTGCCACAGGGGCACCCCGGGGAAGAACTCAAAGGAGCTGTTCACCAGGTAGTAGTCCTCGCCCACCCGGCAGATGCTGGGGTCGGGGTAAAAACCGGGGAGGATGGGATTTTCAAATGAGACCATAAAGGGTACACTCCTCTCTAAAAACAGTAAAATATGGAAGAAAGGCCAACAGGCGGGAGAGCTCGCCCCGGGCTTTTGTCTAGTATACCATAGGGCGCGGGGGTTGTCGAGGTGGGTTCGTTTGGGCAGGTGCGGAAAGCTTCCCCCACAAAAAACCAAGGCCGTTGCCTTCCCGCAACAGCCTTGTTCCTATGGACGGAAACGTATATGTAAATTGAGGGGGTTATTTCTGCCCGGTGCTGGGGCAGCTCTGGCAGCTGGCGCAGCTGTGGGAGCAGCTCCACAGGCGGTCGGCGGTGGAGGTCCACTTGTCGGCG
>USCR01000083.1 GCA_900553295.1 uncultured Eubacteriales bacterium
TTCCCTTGACTTCCTCGCTGCGCTTTGGGTGTAACCTATGTTTGACACTCTTACAGCCCCGGGGATTTTCGCCCTGGCGGACGCTTTACAAACCCACCTGAATGCGATACAATGTAACGTGTGTGTGTCAAAATCGCTCATCCCGGGTTACCAGGGATAAGCGGCCTGCGCGGGGAGGTTGGACGACCCCGCAGAAGGAGGAATTTCCATGAATCAACAGGAATTGGAGCTTCTTTGGGCCTATCAGCAGGAGGATATGGCGGCGGACCGCATCGCCAATGAAATTCGCCGTTCCCCCACCCGGCAGAAGCTTGAAAAAAACCGCAATTTTATTATTGAGCAGCAGAAGCGGTTCAAGCAGATCGAGGAGCAAGTTTCCATCCTGGCGGATCGGGTAGACGCCATCAAGGACGCCATTGCCCGCTGTGAGGAGCAGATCAAGGGGATTACCTCCCGCTTTGAGGCGCAGCCGCCCACGGACCTGGAGGCGGCGCGCAGCATGCTGGCTGAAATCAGCAAGCACCGGGAAACCATCGGCTCCTACGAGCAGGAAATGCGCCGTATTGTCAAAGATACCTCCGATTACGACAACAAGCAGCGCTCCATCCGTCATGAGGCGGCCAAGGCCAAGCAGGAGTTCGATCAGCTGAAGGTGGGCTATGACCAGGAGCTGAAAACGCAGAAGGCTGCCCTGGATGCCCAGCGTGCCGTTGCCGCCAGCAAAAAAGCCGGCATTTCTCCCGAGCTGCTGGAGGAGTACAACACCATAAAAAAGCATATTACTCCGCCCATCTCACGGCTGATCAGCGATCAGTGCTCCGGCTGCAATACCTCGCAGCCCTCTGCCATTCTGCGCCGGATCAAGTCCGGAACGGAAATTGTGGAATGCGAAACCTGTGGACGGATGATTATCCAATAAGCTCCGATACAGTGCGCCGGAGGAAGCAATGGCTTCCTCCGGCGCTTTTTTCGTGCAAAGCAGTCCCTATGGATATGCGCTGGCGTCCATGATGATTTCATTGACATATGTACGAAATCGTACTATAATGCACAAGTATGATTTCGTACTCGGAGGTATGCCATGGAGCACAATGTTTCTGAAAAGCTGCACCGGATCAACAATCTGCTGGCGGAGACGGACGCCGTCTACCACCAGGCCTCCCTGCGCTTGGGCATTGCGGACAGCACCATGCGCATTCTGTATACCATTCTGGACAATGGAGAGCGTTGTCTGCTCAGCGATGTGTACAAGCAGTCCGGCATCAGCAAGCAGACTGTGAATTCAGCCCTGCGCAAGCTGGAGAGCGACAGCATGGTATACCTGGAGAATCACAAGGGAAAGGCCAAAACCGTATGCCTGACCGATGCGGGCAAAGCTCTGGTCCAACAAACGGCAGCCCGGCTATATGACGCCGAGCGCCGTGCCCTGGAAACCTGGACAGGGGAAGAAATTGACCAGCACATTGCCCTGCTGGAAAAGTACTTGGATGCGCTCACCGAGCAGGTGCAAGCCCTGTAAACGCGCATGGGAAAGGAGAGCCCCGTCATGCGAATCGTCACCATTAGCCGGGAATTTGGCAGCGGCGGCCGGGAGCTGGGAAAACGGCTGGCCGACCTGCTGCAATGGGATTACTATGACAGCGAGATCATCTCCGCTGTGGCGCAAAAGTGCGGACAAAATCCGCAGGCTGTGGAGCAGCTGCTGGAGCATCACGGCTGGCAGCAGTTTCCCGTAACCTATCGGGGAAGTATTGGTTCCACCGCCTATCTGCAATCCAGCCAGGTGGACCTGCTGCTGAAGCAGAAAAGCGTGCTGGAAGAGATTGCATCCCTGGGGAAGGACTGCATCATCGTTGGAAGAAACGCAGACGTTATCCTGAACGCATACGATCCGCTGAACCTGTTTGTTTGCGCGCAAATGGACGCACGTATCCGCCGCTGCATGGAAAGGGCGGCTGCCGGAGAAAATTTGGGCGAAAAAGACCTTCGCAAAAAGATTCTGCAAATTGATAAAATGCGTTCCCGTACCCGCGAGATCCTCACAGGCTCCCCTTGGGGCCAGCCAGAAGCCTATCATCTGACCGTGAATACCACCGCCTGGCCGGTCAAGGCACTGGTCGCACCCACAGCCACGTTTATTGACTGCTTTTTCAGGAGAAACTTATGAGAATACAGCTATCCGACCATTTTTCCTATGGCCGCCTGATACGTTTTACCCTACCTTCCATTGCCATGATGATTTTTACTTCCATTTACGGCGTGGTGGACGGCTTTTTTGTATCCAATTTTGCGGGCAAGACACCATTCGCGGCCATCAATCTCATCATGCCCTTCCTGATGATCCTATCCACGGTAGGGTTCATGTTTGGCACCGGTGGCACTGCCATTGTCGCCAAAGCGTTTGGGGAGGGCGACAAGGTACGGGCCAATCAATACTTTTCCCTGTTCACCTACGTTTCCTTTACGGTGGGCGTTATCTTTGCGGTGCTGGGCATTGTGTTCATCCGTCCCATTGCAAAGCTGTTGGGCGCTGAAGGCGAACTGCTGGAAAACTGTGTGCTCTATGCCAGGATTATCTTGCTGGCGTTGCCCTTCTATGTGTTGCAGCTGCTGTTTCAGAGCTTTTTTGTTACGGCGGAGAAACCCCATCTGGGGCTAGTTGTCACCATCTGCTCGGGGGTAACGAACATGGTAATGGACGCGGTGCTGGTGCTGCTGCTGCCGCAGGCCTACAAGCTGGCCGGCGCTGCCATTGCCACTGGCCTGAGTCAGTTGGCCGGTGGACTGATTCCCCTGTTCTATTTTGGCAGGAAAAACAGCAGTATTCTGCGCCTAGGCAAGACGCGATTCGATGGCGGCGCCGTGCTCAAAGCCTGCACCAACGGCTCCTCGGAATTTATGAGCAACGTATCCATGAACCTGGTGGGCATGCTGTATAACTTACAGCTGTTGCAATATGCCGGGGAGAACGGCGTGGCAGCCTATGGCGTAATGATGTATGTCAGTATGATCTTTTCCGCCGCCTTTATCGGCTATTCCATCGGCACGGCGCCCATCATTGGCTACCACGATGGCGCACGGAATCACCGGGAATTGCAGGGACTTTTGCGCAAGAGCCTGATTCTGATCGGCATTTTCGGTGTGAGCATGGTTCTGGCAGCGGAGCTTCTGGCCTATCCGCTTGCATGGTTATTTGTGGGCTATGACGAAGCGCTGATGTCCCTCACGGTCTATGGCTTCCGTATCTTTTCCCTGTCCTTTGTGTTCATGGGATACGCAATTTTCGGGTCCGGGTTTTTCACCGCGCTGAATGACGGGGTCACTTCCGCGCTGATCTCTTTCCTGCGCACCATGGTGTTTCAAGTGGCAGCGGTAACGTTTCTGCCCCAGGTGTTGGGAATTGACGGTATCTGGTTCTCCATTGTCATCGCGGAAATGATGGCCATGGCGCTATCGGCGCTCTTCCTGGGCCTGAAGCGCAAAAAATATCATTACTGAGGCCGCATGGCAAAGGCCGTGATCCTTACGGGACCACGGCCTTTGCGCATATACTTTTATTCATTCCGCATCCGCTGTTGGCAGGTTCAAGAATTCAGCCACAGCGGCTACATTCTTGTTCATGTCCGGCACAAGCACTGCCATCCCGTTCACGAAACGGCTGCTGTACGCGCCCTCCATGGGTACTGTCATGGAGTCGAAGGTAGCGTTCTTGGCTACAATGGCCATGGGGATCAGCTCCAAGGCGTCGTTAAGCGTCAAATCGGTTTCCACCGCGTCCATGTTCTGCATAATCAGCGCGGAAATGCTGATCATATCCAGCTCCATAACCTTGTGAAACGCCGCCTCAATTACCGTGCGCTGGCGGCTCGTGCGGGCAAAATCGCTGTCAATTTTCCGAATACGGCTAAAGCATAGCGCCTGCTTCCCCGTCAATAGCTGGTAGCCGCTCTGCTCCAGCAGCTGATCCGATTCCTTATCGCCTATCTTGGTATTGTAGAACTTCAGGATAGAGTTCAGCTGCACGCGCTCCGCTTCGCTGACTTCCACCTCCACCCCACCGATGGCGTCGATTACGTCTACCAGGCGCTCAAAGTTTACGGCCACATACGCATCCACCGTTACGCCAAAGTTTTCCGCCAGGGTTTTTTCCAGCAGTTCTGCGCCGCCCCAGGCATAGCTGGCATTGATGCGGTTGCTCCCCTTCCCTGGAATTTTGACGTACATGTCCCGCAGGAAAGAGACCATCTTCACCGTTTTTTGGTCCGTATCCAGTTGCACCAGCACGGTAGTATCGCTGCGCCCCCGGCTGTCATCGGTGTAGGCATCCGTGCCGATGAGCAGCAGGTTATAGGTAGAGCGGATATCAAGCTCGCTCTCCTCAGGCAGCACCACAAAGCCGTCGCCTTGCTCCTCTTCGGCCATTTTCTCCAGCAGGTCTTCTTCGGTCAACTCCACCAGACCATCTTCCTGGGGCGGGGCAATGGTCTCCTCGCCCAAGGCCACGGAGAAGCACAGGAGCAGCGCCAGGCAGACCAGCATGATCTTTTGTTTCATAAGTGTTTACCTCATCCGTTGTAATAGTCCAGGTCAAAGTGAATGACGCAGCGGTTTCTTTCATCCAGTGTCTTGGCGTAGTCCGACAGCTTTTTTTCCAGGTCCGCCGTATCCCTATAGCCAGCAGGCACCACCACGTCAAAGATCAGGTTCACCTGCCGCTCCCCCGGTACACGGCGGAAGTCGTGCAGCTTCAGCTCGGGGTCCAGCGTGGTCAGGTACTTCTTCATGGACGCCTCCGCCTGATCCGTTTCGGGATCACCGCTGACAATGGGGTCCATGTGAATGCAAATGGGCAAATGCAGCTCTTCGCCAATTTCCCGCTCAGCCCGGTCAATGATCTCGTGAAGCTCCAGGATATTACCATCGGCAGGAACCTCCGCATGGACGGACGCCACACAGCGGCCGGGGCCATAGTCATGCATCATCAGGTCATGCACACCCAGGATCTGGTCGTAGCCCATGAGCCGCTTGATGATCTCCTGTCCCAGCTCCTTGTTGGGCGTACCGCCCAGCAGGCTGTCCACCGTATCCTTGCACACGTCAAAGCCTGCTTTCAGCACCACCAGCGCCACCGCTGTACCCATCCAGCCGTCCACCGGCCAGCCGAAGCAATATCCCACCAGCATGCTCACCGCCACCGCTGAGGTTGCCAGCACGTCGCTGACGGAGTCCTTGGCCGCGGCCAACAGCGTTGCCGAGTCAATCGCCTTACCCAGACGCGTATAGAACGCATATAGCCAGCCTTTTGCTCCAATGGATACCAGCAAAATGGCAAAGGGCACCCACCCAAAGCTCAGCGGCTGAGGCTCCAGGATGCTTTCAACACCGCTTTTCAGCAGCTCCACACCCATGAGCAGAATAAGCACTCCCACGCCCAGGGCACCAATGTATTCCATCCGTCCGTGCCCATAGGGATGCTCCCGGTCCACTGGCTTTTGCGCCATCCGAACGCTGACCAGGCTGACAATACTGCCGCCCGCATCCGAAAGGTTATTGGCAGCGTCCGCCGTCACAGCCACTGAACCCGTCACGATTCCCACCAGGAACTTGGTGAGCGCCAGTAACAGGTTGATGCAAATCCCCACGCAGGAGGCCAGGGTACCATATGCGCCACGAACGCGCTGATCCCCGGTATTGTCCGCGTCATGGATAAAACGATGCAACAGCCATTTGGTCATATCCGATAGCCTCTTTTTCTTTCCATATATTTTTGCAAGGGTGCCGGCGGTGGCATGTCCTGCCGTTTGCACATCTGGTTGCGCTATGCTATACTACAAACCGCTTGGTTACTTCATCAGAATCGAGGATGCAGCATGCGAATTTTACTGGTACGCCACGCAGAACCGGACTATGCCCGGGATTCTCTCACCCCCAAGGGGCGCCGGGAAGCGGAGCTGCTTAGCCGCAGGTTATGCCGCCTGGATGTAAAAGCCTTTTACGTTTCGCCCCTGGGCCGTGCGCAGGACACAGCCGCCTATACCCTTTCCAAAGTAAACCGCACCGCGGAAACATTGCCCTGGCTGGCGGAATTCCGCGGACGTTGCTACGATGCCATGGCCGGAGAAAGCCGTATTCCCTGGGACTATCGTCCCCGGCAGTGGACCGCCTGCCCGGAGCTGTTCGATCCCCGTACGTGGCTGGAAAGCCCGCTGCTGGCTCAGGGTGACGTCCAGCAAATCTGGGCGGAAACTGCTTCCGGCATGGACGCCCTGCTGGCCCGGCACGGCTACCACCGGGCTGGCCCCATTTACCGCTGTGCCGACAACCGTCCCGATACGCTGGTGTTCTTTTGCCACTTTGGCATTGCCACCGCGTTGCTCAGCCACCTGTGCGGCATTCCACCCGTTCCCCTGTGGCAGAGCTTCTGCATGCTTCCTTCTTCCGTGACCACGCTGGTCACCCAGGAGCGCATCAAGGGAGAAGTTGACTTTCGCTGCATCCAGCTGGGCGACCTCTCTCATTTATATGCAGGCGGAGAACCTTATTCCACTGCGGGCATGTATCCCGAATGCTACACCGGGCGCGACTCCACCAATCCCCCAGAATGGGATGATGCCACCTCTTAACCGCCGCCGAAATACCCCCGGCTTTGGAGCAAGGCACCGCACTTCCCCGAAGATGAACATCCCCCGTCTCGCCTGCAAAGGATTTCTTGCCTGGGTTCATGACCTCTGGAGCTTGCTATCCGCACCTTCGCAATTTCCGGTTTTCTGGGCTTGCGGATAGCCTTGCGGGGTTTGGCGTGCCTGAATGTCTCCTTGTATAAAGGTACCTTTTTCCTCAGCCCGGCACGGACAATCTCTCCATGATAGCAAAACCCGCTCAGCCATATAGGCCAAGCGGGTTTTATCTCCAGCGGTGTATCCATCTCCCCGCAACCGAAAAACGCATCTCCGGCGACGCAGGGCGGAACCCAGTCCCGGAGCTCAAGCCTCCTGAGACTTGGTGGGCAGCGCACGAGCCACGTTACCGCTACGCAGGCAACGGGTGCACACATTCAGGCGGGTGGCACGGCCATTTACAACTACGCGCACCTTCTGCACATTGGGTGCCCAAGTGGTGTGGGTCTTGCGCTCAGAGTGGCTCACGTTGTTGCCGTTCAGCGTACCCTTGCCGCATACTTCACAATACTTTCCCATGGATCTACACCTCCTTTTGGAGTTTGCAAACACGTTAGCTTGATTATTCTAGCATGTTTCCCACGTAATTGCAAGCCTTTCTTTACATTTTTCGCATTTCATCCACACCCACGGGCGTGGACGTCACGAGAAGAGCCGCTCCAGCTCCTCATACTTCTCATGGGTAATCAGCGCGTCCTGCTTGGTGCCATGGAGACGCACCACATAGGTCCATCTTCCGTAGGGAGTAATGCTGTCAATCTGGTTCAGGTTGATGATGTAGCTCTTATGGCAGCGGAAAAATACATTCGGGTCCAGCCGTGACTCCGTCTCCCCCAGGCTGTCGCTGGTTTCGTAGCGTCCGCCGCCCATGGTGTAGATCACGGTGGAGCGGTTCTCCCGCTGCACCAGCAAAATATCGCTCATGTTCAGGAAAGACACCCCTTCCCGATGATGGAGCATCAGCCGCCCGCTGGCCACCCGGGAAGGTTCCCGGGCAAGGCTGGGAAGCGGCTTTTCATCCACGCGAAGCAGCCGGTCCCTGGCACGCTCCAGGGTTTGCATCACCCGCTCCACCTTGAAGGGCTTAATCAAGTAATCAAAGGCATAGACCTCAAAGGCATCGCCCATGTACTGGTCATGGGCGGTGGCGAAGATCAGCACCATGGTGGGGTCCATATCCTGAATGATCCGGGCGCACTCCACACCGCTTTTACCCGGCATTTCCACATCCAGAAAACAGATTTGTGGATGGTGCTTTTCCACCAGCTCCAGCAGGGCGTCGCCGTCCGCGGCCTCGCCCACCAGGGTAAATCCCTCCACCCTTTCCAGCATGTGGCGCACCACCAGGCGCATCCCCGCGTCATCGTCCGCCAGCACGACCTTGATCGTGTCCATGGGCATTTCTCCTTTTCCTCTTTTTCGTGCCCCGACGGATGTGCCGGTCACGGGCCTTTCATGCCTGAAAACGCGGAAGGCTTGCCCTTTTTTCTGCACGCCTTCCGCCGCCTGTTCCTTACGGATACCGCCTGCGTTCACATGGCCGCGTCAGGATTTCGCTCATTACGAAAGCCTGGCGCATGTTTTCCGGGGTAAGCTCCGGAACCAGCCCCTCATGTTCCTCCTGAGGATACATTTCCCGTGCTTCGGGATGGGCACGCAGCCGATGTTCCATGCGCCGCGCAGGTTTGCGCGCCGCCTGGGGATGACATGGGTCCACGCCTTCCATGCTCTTCCCCGGCAGACTGCCGGACCGCTCCGGCTGTGGAACCGCCATGGATTCGGGGATCATGGGTTCCGGAATCATCCGCTCCGGTTCCATGGGCTCCACCGGGTCCCCCAGCATGGTGGTCTGGAGCACCACGGGTTTCTCCTCAGCCGCCATGGGGGCTGCCGGCTTCACCGGGGGCCTTGGAGGCACCGGCTTGGCTTTTTTGGTTGCCTTGCCCACGCTGTTCACAACCCACAGGATAAGGGCGATGAGAACTAATCCTTCCATTCAGCATCTTCTCCCTTCCCGGGGATGCAGGTTGCTGCCTGCATCCCCAGGGTCAGCGCGTTACTTCTTCACAGGGCGGTTGTCCTGATCCACCGTTGTGGTGGGTGTGCCCGCCTTTGCGATGCTCTCACGCATGGAAGTATCGGCAATGGTGTTTTGCATATGGTAGTAATCCATTACGCCCAGCTTGCCTTCCCGCAGGGCGGCCGCCATGGCCTTGGGCACCTCGGCCTCCGCTTCCACCACCTTGGCGCGCATTTCCTGCACCGCCGCTTTCATTTCCTGCTCATGCGCCACAGCCATGGCCCGGCGTTCCTCCGCCTTGGCCTGGGCAATGCGGCGGTCGGCCTCCGCCTGGTCCATCTGGAGCTGAGCGCCAATGTTGCGTCCCACGTCCACATCTGCAATATCAATGGACAGGATCTCAAAGGCGGTACCGGCATCCAGGCCCTTGTTCAGCACAGTGCGGCTGATCATATCCGGGTTTTCCAGCACCTGCTCATGCGTCTCGGCGGAGCCAACGGTGGTTACAATACCTTCGCCAACGCGGGCAATCACCGTTTCTTCACCGGAGCCACCCACCAGGCGGTCAATATTCGTTCGCACCGTCACCCGGGCCTTGGCCCGCAGCTCGATGCCATCCTTGGCAATGGCCGCCACCACGGGCGTCTCAATGACCTTGGGGGTAACGCTCATCTGGACAGCCTGGAACACGTCGCGGCCGGCCAGGTCAATGGCGCATGCCTTTTCAAAGGGCATCTCGATGTTGGCGCGCTGGGCGGCGATCAGGGCATTGATGACCCGGTCCACATTACCGCCGGCAAGGAAGTGTGTTTCCAGCTTGGTGATGGTCAGGTCCAGGCCTGCCTTGTTGGCCTTAATCAAGGGATACACCAGCCGCTGAGGCTGAATGCGCCGCACCCGCATGCCCACCAACGTACCGATGGAAATATGAACCCCGGAGGCCAGCGCGCTAATCCACAAGCCAATGGGGAAGAACCGCAGGAATACCGCCAGGACGATCACCGCCACCAAGACGGCAAAAATGATGATGATACCGGAATCCAACATAATCTCTCTCCTCCTCTATGTTTCTTCGCGGACCTGCCGCGATAGTTCCCTTATGCCTCCACCGTCCGCACCAGGATGCGGCTGCCTTCCACATCCACGATGCGCACCTTTACGCCATTTTGAACAAATTCGCCCTCGCTGACCACGTTGAGCCGTACACCGTCAAACTCCGCCATGCCCGTGGGACGCAGCACGGTAATGGTGGTGCCTTCCTTTCCCAGGAAGACCTCCATATCCTCGTTGGAACGGTAGCCCGCTTCATTGCTCTCCGTGTCCCGAAGAATCAGTTTGCTCTTGCTGAGCTTTCCCTTGGTGGCACTGTGCAGCGCCAGGGAAATGGCAATGGCATCCACGGAAAGCACAATCAGCGTTGCGCCCAGGGCCGCCACCGGACCATGCTCCACCCACGTCAGCGCCACCGAAACCACCTGCAGGATAATTCCGGAAATGCCCGGCAACCCAAAGCCCGGCATAAACGCCTCCACAACCAGCAACCCTACGCCGATGACGCCACACAGCAGGATCGGCAGGTTTTCCGCAATCAATTCCAGCATATCTTCGCCTCCAAATCTACTCCCCATGGTGCGTTTCCATGGCACCCCTTCTGATGGCGTTAGTATAGCATAAAACTCAGCTTTCTCCCAGCCCATGCGACTGAATTATACATTTCCGCGTTTGAATTGACAAGCAAAAAAGAAGCGGCGCGGGCACGCCGTTTCTCCGGGATTGATGGATGGAAGTTGGACTTTTCCTTCGGCAATCACCTTTCCTGCTTCTG
>USCR01000084.1 GCA_900553295.1 uncultured Eubacteriales bacterium
CTGCGGAAGGAAAAAGGGCATAAGCGGGCACCGCGCAGGGATGCGTGGACGGCTTTACTGCTGTCCGAAATATTCTTTATAGATATCAAAAAAGCTGCTGGTTGTCACCTGGTCATCATGGATCAGGGCAACGGATTCCCATAAGGGTTCATTCAGGTTTTTAGCCAGGGAATTCACGAAGCTGTCGTATTCCTGTCCGAATACCTCATCTTTGCGCTTTTCCACTATTTTCAGCTTGTTCCGGTCCGTTTCTTCCCGGTTAAAGGTGCTGATGCATTTGATGATTTCATATCCTCTGGAGGTTTCCACAATGCCGCTGATCTCATCATTTCCCAGATTAAAGGCGGCGTTGGCGAAGGCCTGCTCCTGTTCTCCTTTGCCGAAGGACAGTGTTCCCTGGGAATCATCGCTGTATTTCTCAATCAGCGCTTCAAACGCCTCTCCCTCCTGAGCGGCGCTTAAGACCTCCTGTGCCTTTTGATAGCATTTGGTCTTTTCCTTATCCGAGTAAGGAGAAATGGTCCCGTCCGCATTTTCGGTCACTGTCTTTATGAGAATATGCTGTACGGTGATCGTTCTGGCTTCGTCATCACTGATCTCCGGATTGATGTCACTGATAATCTGCCGGTACACCTTATCCGCCAGGGCATAATCCCGGTACATGCTTTCGATCAGCTGCCGGTTCACTTCCATGGCTTCCCGTTCACGGTCGTTCAGCGAAGCATAATACTCCTCTGCTGCTGCTGCAACCATCTCCTCCTCCTGAGGGGTCAGCTGAATTCCTCTTCTGTCCGCAAGAAGGGTCATAGCCTTGATCTGAGAGATTTCCGCAAGGACCTTGTTCTTGAGCTTATCCGAAAGCCCTTCCTCTCCCTCCTTCACTTCCCAGATCCGGGGGCCGTATACCCCTTCATAGGTATTCTGCTCCGTCGTCAGATAGACCATCAGCTCCGGGAGGGTGCAGGAAGCGTCCTCCAGCCGGAATATTTCATTATGCCGGAAACCGGTAGTCAGAACCAGCTTCACCGGTTCCTGTTCACTGCAGCCGGACAGCGGCAGCGCCAGGCTGACTGCCAGAAGACAGGCAGCCAGTTTTACTTTCATTTTATTCATTCCTTATTTCCCATACTCTGCAAAATGCTTCTTGCCACGCTGATGCCGTTGGCGGAGGCCTGCTGCAGGCCTCTTGTAACGCCCGCGCCGTCGCCGATAGCACGAAGCCCCTTTATACTGGTTTCAAAATCCTTATCCACCACTACTTTATTGGAATAGAACTTTACCTCCACCCCGTAAAGCAGAGTTTCATCACTTGCAATGCCCGGTGTTACCTTATCCAGGGCTTCTATCATTTCCGCGATATCCACCATGATCCTGTGAGGGAATACGAGCGAAAGGTCACCCGGCACCGCATCCTTCAGGGTGGGGATCAGATTGTTTCTGCAAAGCCGTTCTTCCGTTGTCCTTCTCCCCCGCCTGAAATCACCGAAGGTCTGTACCAGGATCTTTCCTCCGCAGAGCATATTGGAAAGCTCCGCAATTTTACGTCCGTATTCAATGGGCGTGCTGAAGGGCTTTGTAAAATTCTTGGATACCAGAAGGGCGAAATTGGTATTGCTTGTTTTATAATCCTGGGATTTGTATGCATGGCCGTTTACCACCGCCAGGCCTCCCTCATAGTATTCCGTAGCCACTTCCCCGGAAGGATTGGTACAGAAGGTACGCACCTTATCATCAAAGGTAGGCGTATAGAAAATCAGCTTCGCCTCATACAGATTTTCATTCAGGAACTGCATCACTTCATCCCGCACTTCCACACGCACGCCGATATCCACCGTACCAGGCGTGGTGGCAATACCGATCTGGGCACATTTGTCTTTAAACCAGTCGGCGCCCTCCCGTCCTACCGCAGATACGATTTCATCCGCCAGATAGGTGTCACCCTTATCCGTGACAATGCCTGCCGCGCGGCCGCCTTCCACCAGGATTTCCTCCACCATTGTGTGAAACATCATCTCCACGCCTTTTTCCGCAAGCGCGTCCTGCAGGCGGGAATAGATCTTATAGCCTTCTTCCGTCCCCAGATGCCTTATGGGACATTCCACCAGCTTCAGGTTGGCATTAATGGCCTCTCTGCGGATTTCACGGATTTCCTTTTCCTTATCCATACCATAAACCCTGGTGTCGGCTCCATATTTTAAATAGATGTTATCGGATTCCTTAATCAGTTCTTTTGTCTGTTCATAGCCAAGGATTTCCGGCAGATTTCCTCCCACATCGGGTGACAGGGAAAGCTTACCGTCGGAAAATGCCCCCGCACCTGCAAACCCTGTAGTGATGGAGCAAGGCTTACAGCCCACACACACCTTTGTTTTCCGTTTCGGGCAGGTCCTCTTCTCAATGGGACGGCCCTTTTCCACCATCAGCACCTTTAAATCTTTATTTTTCTCCATCAGCTCATAAGCACAGAAAATACCTCCCGGCCCTGCACCGATTATAATCACATCATATTTTTGTTCCATAAAACCCCCTGTTCCGTCCCGGAAAACCCTGTTCCGGCACACTGTCTTTGCCGGGTTCATTATACCCATTTTACAGGCTAAAGTCAATTCAGCCGGTACGCCAGGGCGCAGGGCTTTCCCCCGGAAAGCCCTGAAGCGAACGACTGCGTCATTCTCTGCGCCGTGGGGGAGGACCTGATCCTCAGCGGGACCAACGACCGATCCGTCTATTACAGCGTTTTCCACCTGCTCCAGACGCGCTTCCATGTGGGATATTACTTTGACGGGGACACCTACGAGCAGCAAGGTGACCTGTCCGTGCCCACGGGACAGTGGGTGGAGCGCTCCGCCTTCCGTTTCCGGCACACGGTGGGGCAGTGGGTGTACAACTTCGCCGCCCTGCTCAACGGAGAGGAGCGGCGGCGGGAGCTGGAATTCTTCGCCCGGAACAAAATCAACTCCTACCGCTTCTACACCTGGAACAGTTATTTCCGCAAACGGGTGTTTCAAAAGATGGGCGTGCCCACGGAGCCCATTACCGCCGACGACCTGGCCCGCATGCGGGTGCTCCAGGAAACGGCGGAGTATGCCCGCCGCCTGGGCATGGAAACCATGGTCTACCTGCTGCCCCAGGAGACCAGCCTGGAATTTCGCAAGGTGTACCCCGACGCGCGGTACTTCGGCTGCGAATGGGTCAAGGATGACGACGCCGCGCCGGACATCGTCCCCTACCTGTACCCGGACGATCCGCTGTACCGCCGCCTGATCCGCACCAGCGTGGAAACCTGGATTGAGACCTATGGCCCCTGCCGGCATTTCTCCGCCGCGCCGCCCTCGGAACACCACATCGCCACGGACATTGAGGACTTTATCAACATCAACGTGAACTTTGCCAAGTATACCTACCAGGCCATCCGCGAGGCCGTGCCGGACGCCCGCTTCTTCTTTGACGGCTGGGGCGTGCGGGCCAACACGCCGCCCTCCATCTGGACCATGCCGGGGGTCATGGAGCGCTTTGTGGACGCGCTGCCGGAGGAGGTGTACTTCCTGGACCTGTGGCCCAACCGCAAGGAGTCGGTGTACACCTTCCGGGAGCCCATGTACCGGGACAAGAACTACGGCCCCTTGCGCCGGGCAAAGTACATCCTGGAGCCCATCAACGAGTTTGGCGGCGACGACCACCTGCACGGGTGCTTTGAGCGGCACATCGAAGCGGCCAAGGAAATGACGGACCCCGCCGTGGTGGCCCACGGGGAGGGCTTTGGCAACGCCACGGAGCTGTGCGGCTTCAGCCTGCATTTCTTCGACCTGCTGTTTTCCCTGGCCTGGGACCCCCGCAAGGTGGACGTGGAAAGCTTCCTGCGCGACACGGCCATGCGCCGCTACGGTCCCCATCGGGCGCAGGCTGCCCTGCCCGCCCTGCGCTGCCTGCACCGGGCTGTGTATTCCAACCTGGACAGCTCCCACGCCCGCTACCAGAAGCGCTGCTACCTGACCCGGGTGCAGCGCCGCCTGGTGCCCGTGGAGGAGTCCCTGGAGGTGGCGCACGCCCTGGCCGGGTTTATCCAGGGCATGCTGGCCATTCCCGGCGCGGCGGAGGACCGCCCCATGGGCCGGGACCTGTTCGACGCCCTGCGGCAATACATCACGGAATACTTCAACCTGCACCTGCAGCGGCTGTTCGAGATTTTCCTCACCCGCGCCCAGGGGAAGGCCGAGGACGTGCACCGGGGTTTCCGGCGGCACGCGGACATCCTGGAGGAGCTCCTCAGCTGCCTGGAGGAAATGGTGGCCGAGGATGAAAATTCCTATGTGGAAACGGTGGTGCGGCGCTATGAAGGCCGTCCCAGCGACCCGGACGTCTCCGGGGCGGACACGCACATCACGGACTTCCGCGCCTGGATGCGCGACCTGGGCACCACCTTCGCCGGTACCATTCCCAACCTGGTGGATTACCCCAGCCGGGACTATGTGGAGCTGATCCGCGGGTATTACCACCCCCGCGTCCGCGCCTGCGTAGACGCCCTGGACCAGCTGCTGGACGACCGGGGCGCCACCCCGCCCCAGGCCGTGGACGATCGCCTGGAGCGCCTGTACCAAGGGGTGGAACAGCGCTGGCTCCGGGAGGGCTACCCCGTAACGGACGCGTGCCGCGCCCCGCACCTGCCCCTGGGCCGGGCGGCGCAGCGCGCCTGGGAGCGCCTGGCGTCCCTGCCCCTGGAAACAGACCTGGCCGCGCAGTCCACCCTGAACGTATCCGAGCGCGCCGATGTGTTTGCCAGCTACTCCGAGGATACCGACCTGAAGCAGGAGCGCTCCTGGACCACGGAAAACCCCTTTGCCAAAAAGGAGGAGCATGCATGAGCCTGTTTGCGGAGCTGGGCCTGCGCCGCTATCTCAACGCGGAGGATACCTTCACCACCAACGGCGCCAGCTGCATGCCCCCGGAGGTCTACCGCGCCATGGAGGAAATCTCCGGCGCGTGGGTGGACCTGGAACAAATGCAGCGCCGGGTGGGGGAGGCCCTGGCCCAATGCACCCGGAACGAGGGAGCCTACGTATCCGCCGGGGCGGCCAGTGCCCTGACCCTGTGCGCCGCCGCGGCCATCACCCAGGGGGACCCGGAGGCCTTCCTGGCCCTGCCGGACGCCTCCCGCTGCCAGCGCAATGAACTGCTTGTTCTATCGCCCCAGCGCAATGCCTACTCCCTTAGCCTGGCCGCCAGCGGGGCGCGGCTGCGCTGGGCGGGACAGACCGGCGCGCCCCTGACCCTGGCGGAGCTGGAAGATGCTCTCACCCCCCGCACAGCGGCGGTGTGCTACTTTGTGTTCCATGGCGCGGCGCTCTGTCCGCCCCTGGAAAGCATCCTGGCGGCGGCCCATGCCCGGGACATCCCGGTGTTTGTGGACGCGGCGGCGCAGCTGCCCCCGGCGGAGAACCTGTGGCGCTTTACGGAAATGGGCGCGGATCTGGTTATCTTCAGCGGCGGCAAGGGACTGGCCGGCCCCCAGGACAGCGGCCTGGTGGTGGGCAAGCGGCTGTGGACCCAGCGTCTGCTGGCGCTGGGCGCCCCCCACGAGGGCCTCTGCCGGGGATCGAAGGTGACCCGGGAAACCCTGGCGGGGCTGTACGCGGCGGTGAAGCTGTTCCTGTCCGTGCCGGAGGCCCAGCGGCAGGAGCAGCTCCTGGAAAAGTGCCGCCTGGCCCGGTCGGTGATGACGCGCTGCGGCTTCACGGACATTCGCCTGGTGCCCAAGGGGCCCGTGGGGCAGGATTCCCCCCGGGTGCTGGGCCGCCCCGCGGGCATGCGCGCGCAGGACCTGCGCCAGGCCCTGCGGGAGGACGGCCTGCTGGTGGGCTATGACGCGGCGGAGGACGCACTTTCCTTTCACCCGCAGATGCTGACCCTGGAGCAGACGTGGGAAGCCTGCCGCATACTGGAACGCAGGGTCTTGCACGGAGAGGAGGCATAAACATGGGCGCAACGGAAAAGCGCATGGAGCAGCTGGGCATCCGGCTGCAACAGACGGATTGGCGGGGCAAGGGCACGGTGGACGCGGTGCTGGCGGGCGACATGCTGTACCTGTCGGCCCACTACCCCGTGAATGAGCAGGGTGAACCGGTGTATCAGGGGCGCGTGGGCGCGGAGGTCACCCAGGAGGAAGCCTATCAGGCGGCGCGCCTCTGCGGGCTGAACATGCTGCGGACCATACAATTCTACATTGGCAGCCTGGACCGGGTGGATTACTTTGTCAAGGCCCTGGGGCTGGTGAACAGCGCGGGGGACTTTTGCAACATGCCCGCGGTGATGAACGGGTTCTCCGACCTGATGGTGGAAATCTTCGGCCAGCGGGGCCGCCATGCCCGGGCCGCCATGGGCGCCTATGTGCTGGAACAAAACATGCCCGTATGCGTGGACGCCATTGTCCGCATCCGAAAGTGAGGGGGGAAGCGCCATGATCCATGAAATTCGGGAAAACGGCCGGGAGGTGGCGCAGGCATACCCGCGGGTAAAGGCGCTGATCCCCATCCGGCAGGCGGGGGAATGGGTGTATGTGTCCGGGCACGGGCCGGAGGACATCAATACCTACGAGCCGCTGTACCGGGGCCGGGTGGGCGAAGCGCTCACCCTGGCCCAGGGGCGGCAGGCCGCCGCGGAGTGCGGCAAGACCCTGCTGCGCGCCATCCAGGAGCGGTACGGGACCCTGGACTGCATCGCGGGGCTGGTGCGGGCGCTGGTCCTGGTGAACTGCGGCGAAGGTTTTCAGGACATCGGCGCGGTGGCGGACGGCTTCTCCGACCTGTGCGTGGAGGTGCTCCAGGAGCGGGGCCGGCATGTGCGCACGGTGATGGGCACCCGCAACATGCCCAACCACAACATTCCCGTGGAGGTTGAGCTGATCTTCCGCCTGGCGGAAGGATACGGGGAGGAGGCGTAACCATGGCGCTATATGACCTATTGCTGCAAGGCGGGCGGACCTATGACCCTGAGACCCGGACCTTTGCCCGGGAGGATGTGGCGGTCCGGGAGGGAAAAATCGTCCTGCGGGCCGGGGAGATTCCCTCGGAAAGCGCCGCCACGGTGCTGGACGCCCAGGGGTGCGTGGTATCCCCGGGGCTGATCGACATGCACTGCCATATTTATCCCGTGTTTCCCTATCCCCGGGAGGATTCCCTGCGCACCATCAGCGCCGAGGAGCACATGACCCGCTGCGGCGTGACCACCGCCGTGGACGCCGGCACCTGCGGCTGGCGCAATTTCGGGGACTTCAAGGAGCAGGTGATCGACCGCACCAAGCTGCGCATCCTGGCCTTCCTGGACATCGCCGCCAAGGGCATGGCCTACACCGATTCCGAGCAGGCCGTGGCCGACATCAACCCGCGGATTGCCGCCGCCGTGGCCCAGGAATGGCAAAGCTGCATTGTGGGCATCAAGAGCGCCCACTACTGGCCCCGGCATCCGGACGCGGCGCACCCGGCCTTTGCCTCCATCGACGGGGCGCGGGAGGCCGCGGCCCTCAGCGGCACGCGGGTGATGGTGGACAGCATTCCCGTGGTACCCGAGCGCAGCTATCCGGCCATCCTGCGCCGCCTGGAGCCCGGGGACATCCACACCCATGTGTTTGCCCAGCAGTTTCCCCTGCTGGACGAAAAGGGAAAGGTGCAGGATTTCCTGCGGGAGGAGCGGCAGCGGGGCATCCGCTTTGACGTGGGGCACGGCTCGGGCAGCTTCTGGTTCCGCCAGGCGGTTCCCTGCTTTGAACAGGACTTCTGGCCGGACACCCTTTCCACGGACCTGCACCATCAAAATGTGACGGGCCCCGCCATGGACCTGGTGTATGTAATGAGCAAATTCCTGGCCATGGGCATGCCCCTGGGGGAGGTGCTCTACCGGGTCACCCGGGCCCCGGCGCTGGTCATCGGCCGGCCGGAGCTGGGCACGCTGCGTGTGGGCGGATGCGCGGACCTGGCCGTGCTGCGGGTCAGGGAGGGGACCTTCGGGTACCTGGACTGCGGCGGCGCGCGCCTGAGGGGGGAAGGCAAGCTGGAGTGCGTGGCCACCGTGCGCGCCGGGGAAGTGATCTACGACCCCGAGGCCCGCAGCGCCCCTGACTGGCCTGAGGCGCCCGCGGCCTACTGGACGGCGCCGGGGCTCCTGCGTGGCTGGGAGCTTCGCAAGGAAAAGGAGGAAACCGTATGCGGCTGAACGAGCGGGAGGACATCCTGGACCTTACCCGGGAGTGGACGGGGGAGCGCTTCCCCAACGGCCGGCCCAGGGTAAGCGACGAAAAGATCGAAATCATCAAGACCCTGACCCAGGAAGAGATCTGGCACCCGCTGTACTTCAGCGGCTACCGCTTCCAGTTTCAGGGCGGGTTGCGGACCCTTCACCCCGGCAAAAAGCTCTACGGCCGGGCGGTCACCTGCTGCTTCGCGCCCCAGCGGCCGGACGTGCGAAGGAACTCCTTTGGCTCCGCGGCGGCCAAACACTGGAAGGGCGACTGCAACCAGTGGGTCATTGACAGCCTGACGGAGGGGGACGTGGTGGTCTGCGACCTGTATGACAAAATCTACAAGGGCACCTTTGCGGGGGGCAACCTGACCACGGCCATCAAGGCGCGGACGGTCACGGGGGGCGCCATTGTGTGGGGCGGCGTGCGGGACGTGGAGCAGATGAAGAAAATCGACGTGCAGGTGTATTTCCGCGGCGTGGACCCCACGCCCATCCGGGACTGCCAGCTGGTCTCCTTCAACGGCCCCTGCCGCATTGGTGAGGCGCTGTGCGTGCCGGGGGACATCGTCATCGGCAACGAGAACGGCGTGCTCTTCCTGCCCAGCCACATGGTGGACTTCGTCATCGAGAACGCCTTCAAAATGCAGGCCCGGGATCTGTACGCCTTCCCGCGGCTGAAGGCGGGGCAGTACACCACCGCCGACGTGGACGCGCCGGTGTGGCCCCTGCCCATGCTGCGGGACCTGCTGGCGTTCCTGGAGCGGGACCCGGCGGGGGAGCGCTACCGGGGCATGGACTGGAGCCTGGAGCTGCGCGCGGCCCAGGGTGACCCGGAAGCCACCGAAGAGATGCTCCGGCGCTTCGACATTGAGCCCCTGGCGCCGGGAGAGGGGGTTGCGTTTCTGTGAATGAGCGGATCATACCGGACTATGGTTCCCTGCTGGCCGGGAAAACGGCCTTTATCACCACGGCGGCCCGGGGCATTGGGCGGAGCATTGCCCGGCTGTTTGCCCGCCAGGGCGCCACGGTGTATTTCGCGGGGCGGAATCCCGCCTATGTAAAGCAGACGGAGGCGGAACTGCGGCAGCTCCGCCCCGGCTGCCGGGGCTATGTGTGCGACCTGGCCCAGGCCGGGGAAAGCGAGGAAACCGCCCGGCAGGCCCTGGAGGACAGCGGCGGCTTTGACATTCTGGTGGGCACGGTGGGGGTCAACTGCCACTGCACCGTGGAGGACTTTCAGGACGGGGACATGGCTCGCCTGATTGAAACCAACTACCTCAGCGGCTTGCGCTTTGCCCGCCGGTTCATGCCTTCCCTGCGCGCCCGGCACGGCGCCGTCATCTTTATCTCCTCCATCCACAGCGCCATCACCCAGCCCACCAACATGCTCTACGCGGGCACCAAGGGCGCCATGAACGCGGCCGCCCGGGCCATGGCCCTGGACTTTGCGGAGGATGGGGTGCGGGTGAATGTCATCTGCCCCGGACTGATCCTCAGCGACGTGATGGAGGATCTGATGAAGGAGATGCCCACCCCGGCGGAGAAGGAACAATTCCTGGTGCATTGTGACCGCTGCCAGCCCTTGCCGGCCGGCTGCATGGAGGACATTGCCAACGCGGCGCTCTTTTTTGCCTCGGACATGAGCGCGTATATCACCGGGCAGACGCTGATGGTGGACGGGGGCACCAGCATCAAGGCCCATGACTTCTTCCCCGACGGATGACATAATAAAGGAGGGGCCGGTATGGCGGCAAGGCGGGTTTTGCTCTCCGGTTACAGCGGAGCAGGGGCGGACATACGGATGGCGGAGGTGAGCGCGGAGGGGCGCCTGCGCGGCGGCCAGGGGCTGCGGCACGGGGAAAATCCCTCCTTCTGCTGCTGGATGGACGGCAGGGTCTACGCCGTGGCCGAGCTGCCCCAGGGGGCGTCCGTCACCGCGTACGCCCTGGAGGGGGACGCCCTGCGGCCGCTGGGGCGCATGGAACTGCCGGGCAGGCGGGGACTGTGCCACCTGGCGGCGGTGGACGGCGTGCTCTATGGAAGCTGCTATGAAAGCGGGCACTATTTCGCCCTGGACGCGGAGCTTTCCCGGGTGCTGTGGGAATACCTGCCCGGGGGCACGCCCCGGGCCCACTGGGCGCAGGAAGCCGGCGGCCTCCTGCAAAGCCTTGACCACGGGCTCCGCCACGTCGATGAACGT
>USCR01000085.1 GCA_900553295.1 uncultured Eubacteriales bacterium
TAGAACCTTTCATGAAGAAAAAGGGGACGCTGTATCTTCCGCCAGCGTCCCCATGGGTGCAAAAGTTTACAGCCCCGTCTTTTCCGCGATATACTTGCGGGCCTTCACCGCATACTCGAAGGGGTTGGCCTTGGCAGGGTCCTGTTCGGCCTCCACCACCACCCAGCCTTCATAGCCGTTCTCGGCCAATACGTCAAAGATGGGCGCGAAGTCCACGTCGCCGTCTCCGGGTACAGTGAATACGCCATTCTTGACCGCCTGCAGGAAGCTCCAGCCCTCCTTGCGGGCCTGATCACGGATGGGCAGGCGCACATCCTTCAAATGTACATGCTGGATGCGGCCGATGTGCTTTTTCAGCACAGGCAGGGGATCAATACCCGCGAAGGTCAGGTGACCGCTGTCAAAGAGCAGGCCCACCACTTCGGGATCGGTCTCAGCCATGAAGCGGTCAATCTCCGCCTCAGTCTGTACGCCCGTACCCATGTGATGGTGGCAGGTGAGCTTCATGCCCTTTTCCGCGGCCAGTTTGCCCAGGCGGTTGAAGCCCTCGGTAACCTTTTTCCATTCTTCCTCGGTATACACAGGCTTCTGATCCCCGAAAATGTTCAGGGGCTTGCCCTGGATCGAGTTACCCTGCTCGCTGGCGCCAATGACCCGCGCGCCCAGGGCATACAAGCGATCACGGTGCTTCAGGAAGGCTTCCTCCGTCACTTCATAGGGCTGGGAGGTAAACAGCGTGGAGAACCAGGCATTGCAGATGCGCAAGCCGCGAACATCCAGCTTGTGCTTCAAAACTTCGGTATCCTGGGGATACTTATTGCCGATTTCGCTTCCCTTGAAGCCCGCCAGCGCCATTTCGCTGACGCACTGCTCAAAGGTATTTTCCGCGCCCAGCTCGGGCAGGTCATCATTGGTCCAGCCAATGGGTGCAATAGCCAGCTTTACTTTGTTGGGATCCAGCCGCATAGGGCTTGCCTCCTTTGATCCATTCGGTTAATAATCCCGGGTGTCCCGGATGTGGCGCGCCAGGTCTTCATAGGCCTTCTGCACGCGCTCCTGCTCGGAAACCTCCGCCACGCCCACACGCCACCAGCTTTCATAGCCGTCGGTCATGGACTTGGGCAGTACCTTGATGTCATAGAGCACGGGCAAGGGCTGCGTCACCGCATCCTGCAGGGCGGCGCGAAGCTCTTCCACCGTACGGATGGTATACGTTTTAAGACCATAGCCCCGGGCATTCATGGCGAAATCCACCGGGAGAATCTCCCCATCCAGTTCGCCCGTAGCCGGGTTGCGCTTGCGGAACACCGTACCAAAGGTATCGTTGCCCTGATTGTTTTGCAGGTTCTCGATGCAGCCCCAGCCGCTGTTGTCAAACAGGCAGAAGTGCACCCTGATGCCCTCCTGTACGCAGGTGAGCATTTCGCTGTGGGCCATCAGGTAAGAGCCATCGCCAAAGAAGGTGTATACCTCCCGATCCGGCTCTGCCAGCTTGACGCCCATGGCGCCATTGACCTCATAGCCCATGTTGCTGAAGCCATATTCCATGTGATAGGTGCCCTTTTCCCCGGCGCGCCACAGGCGCTGCATATCGCCGGGCAAGCTGCCGGAGGACCCCACCGCCACGTCCTTTGAGGACATAAAGCGGTTGATCTCGCCCAGCGCACGGGTCTGGGAAAGTCCCTGGGGCGGTTCCGCCGCATAGAGCTGATCCACAATGCCGTCCCATTCCTTGCGTGCCTGGGCGGGCTCCTCCGTCCATGCGGAGCGATAGTCTCCCAGCGCGCCGGTCAGGGCGGTCAGGCCCTCCCGCGCGTCGCAGATGATGGGCTCGCCATCCATCTTCACCGCGTCAAAGGGGCAGATGTTCAAGGAAAGCACCTTGGCATTCTGCCGGAAGAGCCACTTGGAACAGGTGGTAAAATCCGTCAGGCGGGTACCCACCGCCAGAATCATATCAGCATCCTGGGCAATGACATTGGCCGCCTTGCCGCCGGTCACACCCACGCCGCCCATGTTCAGCGGATGCTGCCAGCTTACGGTGCCCTTGCCTGCCTGGGTTTCCCCAAAGGGGATGTTGGCCTGCTCGCACAGCTTCACAAAGGCCTCGCCCGCTTCGCTGTACCGCACGCCGCCGCCCAGAATGGCAAAGGGATGCTTCGCCTGGCGCAGCAGCGCCACCGCACGCTCCAGCTGCCCCTGGGTCATGGGCCGGCGGTCCATGTGCCATACCCGCTTTTCAAAGAAGGCTACCGGATAGTCGTATGCCTCGCCCTCCACGTCCTGAGGCATGGCCAGGCATACAGCGCCCGTATCCGCAGGGTCGGTGAGCACGCGCATGGCATGAATGGCGGCGGTCATCAGCTGTTCCGGCCGCTCAATGCGGTCAAAGTAATGGCATACGCCCCGGAAGGCGTCGGTAACCGTTTGGCCGTAGCTCTGGAAGAACTCCGCCTGCTGGAGTACCGGGTCCGGCTGGCGGCAGGCAAAGGTATCGCCGGGCAGCACCAGCAACGGAATACGGTTGGCCGTGGCGCAGCCCGCGGCGGTGACCATGTTCATGGCGCCGGGACCAATGGAGCTGACGCAGGGAATGATCTCCCGGCGGTTTTTCTGCTTGGCAAAGGCTGTGGCAGCCAGGGCCATGTTTTGCTCATTCTTGCCCTGGAGGAAGCGGATGCTGTGCCCGCCCTGGGACAGGGCCTGGCCTACGCCCACCACGCAACCGTGGCCAAACACGCCGAAGATATTGTTGACAAATTTATTGGTAACGCCATCCATTTCCACATACTGCCGGTCCAGAAAGCGGACCAGCGCCTGGGCCATGGTCAGGCGTACCCGTTGGGCCTGATTGCTACCTTCACGCATGCTTGTCGTCCCCCCAATACGGAATACCGGGCTCCTGCACCCACAGATGCTCCTTGAGGAAGGTGGGCGTCCCGTACCGGGCGCCGTCCAGGTGGCGGATGCCCCACAGATACCACAGCGCGTACCCGGGCGGTGTGCACTGGGGATGGGTCAACCCCGGCTGAATGAACACCGTGTCATTGTTGTGCACCTTGAGCACATCTTCCCCCACCTCCGCATAGGCAAAGCCACCGGCGGGATTGGTCTTGTAGTAATAGATCTCCGGTTGGGGGTGATGGTGAGGCGGATAGCTGGACCATTTTCCCGGGAAGCCGATCACTTCGCCCAGCACCAGGTTGGCATAGGGCGCATTGCGGTCATCAAAGATGGTGCGCACAATGCGGGTGCTGGTCTCGTGCATGGTACCGGCGCCGCGGAATTCATCCGGGGTATCCTCCGGCAGATAGAGCTTGGAAGGGAACGCCTTGTCATTATCCGTGCGCAGAATGTCGATCTCGCACTCTTCGGAGAGGCACTCCAGGGTTACCTGCACATCCTTGCATACATGCAGGGCCGTGGGCGGCACGTCAAAGCAGTTTTCCCGCTCCTGCTCGTGCGCCTTGCCCTCCCAGGTGAAGCGTACCTTGCCATACACCAGCAGGTACGCTTTTTCCAGGGGCTGGCTTTCCACCACGCGGTCCCCTTTGCGCATGCGGAGCACGCCAAAGTCCATGAGCATTTCCGCATGCACGCCGTTCATTTCCGCCATGGGGGTATAGCCGAAGGCATGCTCCCCATGGGCCCGTGTAATCAGTTCCATGCTTACGCCTCCAGAATTTCCGCGATCTTCACCGGACGATGCTCGTCCAGGGACTTCTTGGCCGCCTTGGCCAGCACCACGCTCATCAGGCCCGCATGGATGCCCACCGGCACCTCGCCATTGGTCTGAATGGCATGGATGAACTGCTTCATCTCCGCAATGAAGGAGCCCATATAGCGCTCCAGGAAGAAGAACTGGGGCTTGTCGCTGACCACGCCGTCCACGGTGGAAACACGCACGGTGGTGTCGCCGTCGTTCTCGTCCGCGGCCATGCCCAGGCTGCCAAATACTTCCACCCGCTGGTCGTAGCCATAGGCAGCGCGGCGGCTGTTGTCAATCACGCCCAGTGCGCCATTGGCAAAGGTCAGCGTCACAATGGCGGTATCCACGTCCCCGGCCTGCCCGATGCGGGGGTCCACCAGGCTGGTGCCCAGGGCGTAGACTTCCGTCACATCGCACCCCGCCAGGAACATGGCCATGTCAAAGTCATGGATCATCATGTCGATATACAGTCCGCCGGAGGACGCCGCGTATTCGGGGGACGGCGGCTCGGGATCGCGGGAGGTAATCTTGATCAGTTCGATATTGCCCAGCTTCCCGGAAGCAGCCAGCTGCTGTACCCGGCCATGGTTGTGGTCAAAGCGGCGGTTGAAGCCGATCTGCAGCTTGCGGCCAGTCTCCTTGGCCACCTGGGCGGTCGCCTGGATTTTTTCCACGGTGAGGTCCACGGGCTTCTCGCAGAAAACATCTTTGCCATGCTTCATGGCGTCCATGGCGATGTCCGCGTGGGTGGGCGTGGGCGAGCACACCAGCACCGCGTCAATGTCGGGATCTTCCACGATCATCTTATAGTCCGCGCCATACTTGGGAATGCCGTAGGTTTCCGCCAGCTTCTTGGCGGCGGGCTCGTACACATCCGTCACGCAAACGACTTCCGCCTCGGGGATATGGTAGGTAATGGACTGCGCGTGGACGTTGCCAATGCGGCCCGCGCCCACAATACCGATGCGAATCTTGCTCATGGAATGAACTTCCTCCTTGCATGAACTGTTTTCATAGGTGTTATGGAAAACCGTGGCAAAGCGGACCGGCGGTCAGCCGGCCCGCAATTCTTTCTTACAGCGAGCCGTCCCAGGAATCCACGTGCTCTTTCTTCATTTCTTCCTCGTCGAACCAGCGGGTGGTCACGGTCTTGGTCTCCGTGTAGAAGCGGAAGGCATCCTTGCCGTGGCAGTGCAGGTCACCAAAGAAGCTCTGCTTGTGTCCGGTGAAGGAGAACACGCCGAAGGGCACGGGAATGCCCACGTTCACGCCCACCATGCCGCCATCGGTGCGGCGGGCGAACTCACGGGCATAGTAGCCGTTCTGGGTGAAGATCACGCTACCGTTGGCGAAGGGGTTGGCGTTCATCAGCGCCAGACCTTCTTCAAAGTCCTTCACGCGCTTGATGCACAGCACCGGGCCAAACACTTCCCGCTGGCCAATGGTCATTTCAGGGGTCACATGGTCAAAAATGGTGTGGCCCACATAGTAGCCGTTTTCATAGCCAGGCACCTTGACATTCCGGCCATCCAGCACCAGCTGAGCGCCTTCTTCCACGCCCTTGTCAATCCAATCGGTAACAAACTTCATGTGGGAAGCGGAGCCCACAGGGCCCAGCTTGGTCTTTTTGTCGTAAGCGGGGCCAATGGGCTGGGCCTTGCACAGGCGTACCAGCTCGGCTACCAGCTGATCGGCGATGCAGTCCTCCACCACCACGGCCGGCAACGCCATACAACGCTCGCCCGCGCAGCCGAAGGCAGAGTTCATGATGCCCGCGGCGGTACGGGTAATAGGCGCGTCACGCAGCACCAGCGCATGGTTCTTGGCTTCGCACAGTGCCTGAACGCGCTTGCCATTGGCCGCAGCCGTCTGGTACACATGCAGGCCCACGGAGGTGCTGCCCACAAAGGAGATGCCCTTGATGTCCGGATGGCTCATGAGCAGCTCCGCCTCGTTACGGGAGCAGGGCACGATGTTCAGCACGCCATCAGGGAAGCCGGCTTCCTTGTACAGCTCCGCAAACTTCAGGCAGGTCATGGGCGTGGTGCTGGCGGGCTTGAGCACAAAGGTATTGCCGCAAACGATGCACAGGGGGGCCATCCAGCCCACAGGAATCATGGCCGGGAAGTTCCAGGGCGCAATGCCCGCAAACACACCCAGGGGCTCCCGATAGGTGGTGGTGTCATAGCCGGTAGAGGTGTTCATCAGGCTGTCGCCCATCAGCTGCATGGGCGCATTGGCCGCCAGCTCCGTCATCTCCAGGGCCTTGCCCACGTCGCCCGCCGCCTCGGCCAGGGTTTTGCCGTTCTCCGTGGCGCACAGCAGCGTCAGGGACTCCATGTCCCGAACGATCAGCTCACGCAGGCGAAGCATCAGCTGCGCGCGCTTGCGCACAGGGGTTGCGCTCCAGGCCGGATAGGCAGCCTTCGCTGCCTGAATGGCCGATTCCAGCTCTTCCCGGGTGCAGGCAGGCACCTGGGCAATCTGCTCACCGGTGGAAGGGTCAAAAATCTTGTTGTACTTGGTGGAGACAGAGTCGATAAATTGACCATTGATAAAAGGCTTCAAGGTTTGCATGTGCGGTATCGCTCCTTTTCAAATGTCGCTAAATGTATCTCCAAGCAGACCGCTTTTTCAAATGCGGCTGACCATGGTACCGTATTGCTCCTTCTCCTCCCGGATGAACGCCTCCAGCGCGTCCTGGCTGGGCATATCCTTGGAGCAGGCATGGCTCGCCACCAGCATGGCGGCAGAGGCGCTGCCCATCTCCAACGCTTCCGGAAGGCTGCGGCCGGTCATCAGCCCATGCAGGCATGCGGAAGCGTAGCCGTCTCCGCCGCCAAAGCCCTTCATGGCCGCCACAGGGAAGGGCTTCACCTTCCAGCTTTCCTCCGCGGTGTAGGCCATGGAGCCTTCCTTGCCATGCTTGATGACCAGCAGCTTGGCGCCCTGACCCAGCCAATAGGCGGCGCTGGCCTTGTCCGTGCCGTCCAGGCCCAATAGCCGCTCCATCAGGTCGAACTCTTCCCGGGAACCCAGGAGGATGTCGCTCTTCTGAGCTACCAGGCTGGTATAAATGGAAATCTCGTCCTTATTCTTCCAGGTATAGGCCCGGTAATCTGCGTCAAAGATCACCGTGACATCATGCCGCTGCGCAAAGGTCAACGCCTTCAGCGCCGCTTCCCTGGTGGGGCTGCAGCACAGGCTTGTCCCGCTGATGAGCAGGGACTTGCTGGACGCCACATAAGCCTCGTCCACATCGTCCGGATGCAGCATCAGGTCCGCCACGCCTTCCCGGTACATGAGTATGCTGGACTGGGTAGGCGATAGAATTTCGGTGAAGGTCAGCCCCAACTTTTCTCCGTTGACGCAGCGCTTTACATGGCTGACATCAATGCCTTCATTGCGGAAAAATCCCTCAACAAAGTCGCCAAAGGCATCATCGCTGATCCTGGCCAGAAAGCCCACCTTGCGTCCCAGGCGGGCCATGCCCACGGCGATATTCGCAGGGCTGCCGCCCAGGTATTTGTTGAAATGCTCGCTCTGGGAAAGCGGACGGTTCATGTCCGTGGGATTGAAGTCAATGGCAATGCGTCCCACCGGAATAATATCCAGTGGACGTTCCTCCTGGGTAAACAGCATGGGAAACGCTCCTTTCTATGCCCTTCCAAAGATACAGATATGTTCTTTTACCACGTCCGTAACCGATTGCGTCATGGCCCGGGACATGGCAAACCAGTCGTCAGCCGTCACCGTATGTACAGCCCGAGCCGCGGCCTGAAAGATCGCGGTGGCTATGTTGATCTTGCGCACACCGCTTTCAATGCAGCGGCGGAAGTTGGTCTCGCTGGAACCTGTGCCGCCATGCAGCACCAGCGGCGTGTCGCACCCCGCGTGTACGGCATCCAGCACCTCAAAGTGGAAAGTGGGTGTTCCCGCGTACACACCATGGGCGTTCCCGATGGCAACCGCCAGGGCATCCACATGGGTTTCATGGGCAAAAATAATCGCATCGGCGGGATTGGTGTATGCTGCAACGGTCTCCTCGCCCGTTTCCGTCCGTCCCAGGCTGCCTATCTCCGCCTCCACCGCCGCTCCATATTTTTCTGCCAGCCGGACTACGTCTTGCGTCCGCGCAATGTTGTCCTCCATGCTCAGCGCAGAGCCGTCATACATCACGGAGGTGAAGCCCAGGTCCAGTGCCAGCTGAATGCAATCCATGGTGGTACCATGATCCAGATGAAGCGCCACAGGCACCTTCGCCCGGGATGCTGCCTCATACATGGCGCGCCCCAGCAGCGGCAGCGGCGTCGTAGCCAGGCGAATTTGCGCCACCTGAAGAATGACAGGCGTCTGCAATTCCTCCGCCGCTTTCACTACGCCACACATCATCTCAATGGTGGAGACATTAAACGCGCCCACCGCTCGTTTCTGCGCGTCTGCCTGCCGCAACAAATCCCTCATGTTGGCCAGTGCCATTTTCTCCCGCCTACCTTTCTATGATAATGGCCGATAGTACCCCCTTCCGCAGCTTAAGGAGTAAGTACCGTCGCACCCGCCCGCTTCACGGCCTCGGCATATGGTGCGTCCAGTGGCTGATCGGTAACGATATAATGAAAGTCTTGAAAGTCTGCATAGGTCATCAGCCCTGCGTGGCCAAATTTTTGCTTGCAGAGCAACAGGATGCGTTCGCCGCTGCACTCCAGCGCAGTCCGCTTGATTTCATACTCCTGGGGCGAAGAATTGGTCACCCCCGTGAGTGTGGAACCCGTAGCGGCCAGAAATGCCTTGCGAATATTATACTGGCGCAGGGCGCGTACCGTCTCCATGCCTGTGAGTGAATTGGTCTTGCGGCGCAGCTGTCCCGGCAACACGATCATCCGCAGGTTATCATAGGGGATTGCCTGTTGCACCAGCGCAAGGTTGTTGGTGATAATGGTTAACTCCTGCCGGCTGGCCAAGTTATCCACCAAGTGCACCATGGTTGTGCCAGAGTCCACAAAAACAACATCCCCATCTTCCAGCAGCTTGGCGGCTTCCCGGCAAATGGCGCGCTTGGCCGCGTCGGCAATGGTCTGCCGCTCTGTAAAGGGGCGCAGAACACTCCCGTTGTTTTCCACAGCGCACACGCCGCCATAGACCTTTTCCACATCTCCCCTGCGCCTGAGCTCCGCCACATCCCGGCGTACCGTATTCATGGATACATTAAATAAATCACATAATTCGGTCATGGATATCGTTCCCGACTGTCCAATGACCTTCTCCATTTCCAATAAACGATCGTTGCGCATATAAATCCTCTCCATGCTATCCTTCCATTACCATTTTACAATAATTATCACCAAAAGTAAAGCGTTATATGGTCATATTTTGGATATAATGGTACATTTCATTGTTGAATTTCCCACTTTCTTTTGATATAATTTGCATTAGAAACCATCCATTACAAACGGAGGGATATTATGCAGACGGATTACTTGGAAATATCTCAGCGGGTGCTGGGCAAACTGCAACATAACCGCGGTACAGGCGATATACACGACCATCTGACCCTGGACACCTGGGAATGGCCCCAGGGTGTTGCCGTTTATGCCATGTACAAGCTGTACAAAGCCACCGGCAACAAGCAAACCCTGGAGGACATGCGCGCCTGGTATGCCCGTCACCTGGCAAAGGGCCTTCCTTCCAAGAATGTAAACACCATGGCCCCCATGCTGGGCATGACGCTGCTGTACAAGGAAACCGGTGACGAGACCTACCGCCCCATCATAGAAGAATGGAGCCAATGGGTCATGACGCAGATGCCGCGCACCCAGGAAGGCGGCCTGCAGCACATCACCTCCGATGATGTGAACGAACAGCAGCTGTGGGATGATACGCTGTACATGACTTGCCTGTTCCTCTATCAGGCAGGCGATGCACTGGGCCGTGAGGACATGAAGCAAGAGGCGGAATACCAGTTCCTGCTGCATATCAAGTACCTGCACAGTCCCAAAACCGGTCTGTGGTATCACGGCTACTGCTTCCAGGGACGTCATCACTTTGGTCAGGCCTACTGGGGCCGCGGAAACAGCTGGTTTACCGCCTGCGCAGTGGACTTTGCCGAGTGGATCCCTGACGGACCCGTGCGCCGTCTGATCCTGAACACCTGGCAGGAACAGTGCAAGGCGCTGTTGTCTGTGCAGGATCCAGAAAGTGGCCTTTGGCACACGCTGCTGGATCAGCCCGACAGCTATCTGGAGACTTCCGCCAGCGCGGCCATTGCCTACGGCTTGCTGAAGGGCTCCCGCCTGGGTCTACTGGATGAAGACTGCCGCGCTGCCGGCGAAAAGGCCTTACAGGGAGTGATTGCACAGGTCGCCGAAGACGGCACTGTGCAAGGCGTTTCCTACGGTACGCCCATGGGATGGACACAGGATTTCTACCGCACGATTCCCATTCAGCCCACAGCCTATGGTCAGGGGCTTACCTTCCTGATGCTTACGGAAAAGTTTGCCAAATAAATACAAAGTTTGCCCACCCTCCCTGTGGGAGAGCGGGCGTTTTGATTATGTACCCATCTATCCACGGAAAAGGTCCCC
>USCR01000086.1 GCA_900553295.1 uncultured Eubacteriales bacterium
TGCCCTGAAGAACGGCCTGAAGCTGGAAGTGAACGATGTGGACGCCGGACTGCACCAGCTTCGCATCATCCCCGGAGGAGCCGGAACGCACGGTGCTTTCCGGTATGGTATAGGTTGGTGCGGGCGTGGGCGTGGGGCTGGGCGTGGGGCTGGCCGTTACGCCGGAGGGCAGCACGTCAACGCTATTCAGCTTGTTTTTCGTTTCCGTGCCCACGGCACCGTCCGCGGTGAGGTCATTGGCCTTTTGGAAGGCCTTCACCGCGCTTTGCGTATCCTTATCGTAGGTACCGGTGATCTCTCCGTCGTAGTATCCCAGTTCCTTCAGCCGGGTTTGCACGGTAACCACCGCATCACCCATATTATTCAGGCGAATGATGGCTCCCGGCAGCGGGGACAGCGTCATAACCTCCGTGGCCTTGCCCTGGCTGTTCTTCGGCTTGCCCTCGTAGAGGAATGCCTGAAGGTTGGCGTCGGCCATGCCTGTTACGGGATATTCATTGGTCTCCTGGAATGCCTTCAAGGCGTTCTCTGTGCCGGAGCCAAACTTGCCGTCCACTTCTCCGGAAAGAAAGCCCAACTCGATCAGCGCGCTTTGCAGGGCCCGCACCGCCGTACCCGTGTCGCCCTTTTGCACGATGGTATAGCTGGGGGCCACATAGATGTCGGAGGTTTCCACCGGCACGGCCGTGGGGACAGGGGTATTGGTCGCCTTTACGATCTCCTTGATGTTGATGTAATCCTTCACGCAATAGCCCGTGTCGCCCTTATACTCCACCTGAGCGTAGTCGCCCGACACGGCCAGGATGGTAATCGTCGCGCCCTGGGGAATCTGACGGATCAGCCCCGAGGAGGTGGATTTCTTTTCCCGCAGGTTCACGCTGTCCTTGGTGGTGGTCTCATAGGGATAGCCCGTGGCCGTTTCCACCACGGCCACCGTGGGCAGCGGGGTGGTAGCCGCCGACACATCCACGTACTGCTTGAGTACGTAGCCTGTCCGGTCGTTATAGGATACCTTATAATAGTTGCCGGAGGTCCCCAGCACCGTGATGCTGTCCCCCTTGTCAATCCGTTCCAGCACAACGGAGGAGGAAGAAGCGCTGCGGCGCATATTGACGTTATCCGTCGTGACGGTTGTAAAAGGATAAGACAGATCATCACTGGCAGCCAGGCCAGCCGAAAGCAGCATGGTGAATGCCAATGCCAATGCGGTGATCCGTCTGAACATATTCCGCGGTTGCATGCCTTCATCCTCCGGTTTCTAGAAATCATTCGTTACTATTTTAAGGCAGGAATCCTGCCCTGTCAATGCTCTGTGTCACATATTCGTAACATCTTTTGATGGACTATCCCCGACGTTTTCCGCTTCCGGCGCAGCCTGGTGCATTTCTTCCAGCAGTGCGCGCATGGCCTCCGTTTCCTGCTCGTTGAGCGGGGCGGATGGGGCGGGTTCCACCGCTTCGGCCACCTTGCCGGTGCTCCGAGGCTTGCGGGGCTTGGGCGCCGCCTTCACGTCCTCCGGAAGCAGCAGATCCTTGCGCCGGCCCACCTTATCGCGCATGAATTCCAGCACATCCTCATACTGGAAGGCGCTGCAAGGCACGGCCAGGCGCATCCACCAGTTGGGCGCATACAGCAGCACCGTGGCCTTTTCCGGCCAGAGCTGTACCCGGGAGATCTCCTTCCAGGCAATCTCACGGGTTTGCACCATCAGCACGGTTCCTGCCGGTCCCGTCACGGCCTGATGGGCCAATGCGGGGGAGCGCAAGCGCAGCATCAGGCGCAGCGCCGTAGGTTCCATTAGGTAGGTGGTGATGTGTACCCCCTTATGGTCCACCACGCAATCCAGCAGATCCCGGCCCTGTCCCAGGAGAATGAGCCACAGGCCGGCCAGCATGGCCAGGCACAGCGTTCCCCAGGTCCAAAGGAGGCCCCGGTTCACCAGTGCCTCCACCGCAGACCAGCCTCCGGCCAGCCCTTCCAGGAGCAGGATCATGCCCAGCAAAACCACCATAGCGGGCGCCATAATGCGCAGCACCGCATTCCAGCACATCCAGTCCTTCACCGGGCTGTGCTCCAGGCACCAGACCACGCGGGCGCTGGATTTGGTCAGCTTTGCGCCGCAATAGGGGCAGCTGTCGCCCCGGGGAACATCCTGCCGGCATTTCTTACAATAGGAAGTGATCGCCATTTTCACCCTCCCTTGCATACTTTTCCATTGTACCACAACCCTGGAAAAGTCGCAACGGAAAGCCCGCAGCAGCGGATTCCCTTATTCTTCCTCTCCTTTCTCCAGCGCTTTGCGCAGCATTTCCAGGCCATGCTTTTCCACCCGCGATACATAGGAGCGCGAGATTCCCAGCCGTCTGGCCACCTCATGCTGCGGGTAAACGCGCCCATCCACCAGACCGTAGCGCAATTCCAGCACCAAGCGTTCCCGTGGCGGCAGCTTTTCCAGCAGTTTGCGCACTCGTTGCAGGGTAACCCGGCGGATGACCTCCTCCTCCAGTTCCTCCTGGTCTGTCCCCAGGATGTCCATAAACGTGATGTCGTTGCCCTCTCCATCAGTGCCCACGGGGTCAGAAAGCGAGACTTCCCCTTTGCGCTTGCGGGACGCGCGAAGCGTCATGAGAATTTCATTTTCAATACATCGGGCCGCATAGGTACCCAAGGAGGTCCCGCCGCCCTGACGGTAGCTGCCCACCGCTTTAATGAGCCCCACCACACCGATGGAGGTTAGATCCTCCGCATTGTGTCCCGGTACGGTATACTTGCGGGCAATGTGCGCCACCAGGCGCAGATTGTGCAGAATCAGTTCCCTTCGTGCTTCTTCGCTTCCTTCGGCCATTTCCGCGAGAAGCTTTGCTTCCTCCCTGCGCGTAAGCGGCTTGGGATATTGCTGCGATCCCGTCACATAGCCCAGAAAAAAAAGGCACTCCTGAATCAGCAGCGCCAGCAACCCCATCATGCGCATCCCTCCCTTTCAGGGCATTGTATGCGGCGCAGTGGGAAATTTGCACGCAGGGCTTGCTCGGGCCGCCCGCATCCAAAAAAAGCTCCAGCACGTTTTGCTACGTGCCGGAGCATCATGTATGGGCAAATGATCGGGAAATCTTCCTGACTGCATGGTTACACTGTCCCGTGGAAAAGTTTCAGCCGCGATCACCGTACCAGCGCACGCACTTCGTCCACCGTTAATTCCTGCTCGGGAACCTGGCCAGGCGTACGCAGGTAGGCATAGATGGCCTGCTGCAAGGCGCGCGCCTCAGGATACTGCTGCAAATTGTGCAGCCCCATGGAGGAAATCATCAGCCGTCCCCCCTGGCAGCGGCATTCCAGCAGCTTGGCCATGGGCCGCAGATAGGCATAGCTGTCCATTTCCGTTACGATGGCCTGCATCCGCCGCGGGAGAATCATCGCGCGCTGACTGGCCATGGGCCACCACTGCCAGTTGCTGTGCGTCTCCGTGGGAAAGCCTGCAAACAGCGGGTGCGCCGCATCCATCAGCTGGCCCATGCCACCCTCCTGCCCTGCAAAGGTCCCCACCGACCAGAAGTCCGTGGAAAACTGCGCCTGGATGGAGTTGGGCAGCGCCTCCTTGGTGCTGTCCGGGGCCAGGTAAACCGTTCCGCCGCTTGCCAGCACTGCCTGTGCCGCATCATCCAGGGTACGGCATTCGTGCACGTTTTCCGGACAAACGGGTTGTACAGGCGGATACACCCACAGGGGATAGACGTTCCTTGCACCATGCATTTCCACCGTCAACGTCAGGCGCGCCGGTTTGTGAACGTCCGCCAATGGAATACGTAGCTCGCCCAGCATTGTCAGGGTGCCGCACGGCGCGGTAACCTGGGGCAATTCCCCCTGCTGGCTGCCTTCCGCGCCCTTCAGGCGCCATTGGGCCTGGCCGGTCAGGTCCGCTTTGCCATAATTGGCCAGCTTTACCTGCGCCACCAGGGTCTCTGTGTTTTCATAGGTGTACTTCTCCAGCAGCGCCAGGGGCAGCACATCCCGGAAAAATGCCCGGAAGCGCTCCGGCTGCGCAAAAGGATAGGGCTTAGGCTGCAAATGCGCATTCAGCATCCCCACCAGCGCCGTGCCCTGGCCGGGGAAGTCCTGTATACCCAGCAGGGAAATGCCACTGTAACGCTCCGTGCGCAGGGCAGCTTCCACTTCCTCCCGATAGCACAGGTTGGACAGCTCGCCGGTGGCCTCCACCTGCTTTGTCCATGTGTCTATGGCGCCGCTTTGCTCCACTTTTTTCCGGATGAGCTCGTAGTTCACCGCCCGGGTAACGCCGCGGAAATCCGCAATCTCCCCGAAGTCCGGCAACACCTCAAACTGTCCCACCTCAAAGGAGAACACCGGCTTGCCACAGTCCTTGCGCAGCACGGTCATGGCGGCTTCATAATCGTTTTTTGCATTGGGGTAGCGGTGATTCAGGTATCCCTTCATGTTGTCATAGGTGGCGCGGAGATCCTGTTCCCGCAGATGGAAGGAGGTGTAAAAATCGCTTCCTCCCTGATAGCCATACCAGCCATAGTGCGTATTGGAGCCGCAGGCGAACAACCGGGTGGCATCCATGGCATGGGCCATGGAAAGCAGATCCTCCATGCGGCGGTGTCCCAGTTCCCCGGAAGCCAGCTCGTTGCCCAGCGTGAGCATCACAAAGGAGGGATGATTGGCCAGAAAGCGGAGGGCCTGGCGCAGTTCTCCGGTATAGTAAGCGAGGCTTTCCGGGGATTCAAAGGCGGTTTCCGGGTTCCAGTGGCTGAGTTCAGGCTGCATAAGCATGCCCATTTCGTCCGCGGCGGCAAAGGCCGCCTCCGGGGGAATATGGCTGTGGAAGCGCATGCAGTTCACCCCATAGCTGCGGTAAACGGCCAGCACCTCACGCCAGCGCTCCACGGTCATGGGCGGATGCCCTTCCTCGGGAAACACGGCGCAGTTGGCCTCGCTGCGCAGGAAGATTCTCCTGCCATTCAGGGTGAGGACTCCGTCTTCCGCGCGGAAGTCCCGCACGCCAAAGCGTACCGTCCGTGTGCTGCCCCCCAGGGTGGCGGTGAGCGTGTAGAGGTTGCCGTCTTCCTCATCCCAGCGCCGGACATTCTCCGCCAGGGGTAAGCCCCGGAACCACAGCTCCCCCACGCCGGGTTTCACATCCACCCGGCGCGCCACCGCATCGGCCAAAGCGTCGCTGGTCAGGGTCAGGGAGGCTTCCCCAGCGATCAGGGCATCGGTCTCCACGCATATGTCCAGGCTGTTTCCCATGGGATAAACCCGGACGCCGGAGAGGTACGTTTCCTCCTCCACCCGCAGGCGCACATAGCCCATGAGGCCATTCCAGTTGGTCTGCGTCTCGTCGGTGGCGGCGGAAGAAAACACAATAGCGTCATGGGGCCAGCCCGGATAGCTGTTGTCGGCAATCATCTCCAGGGTGTCCCGGCCCGTCATGCGTCCCGTAACCTCAAACACCCAGGGCGTGCTTACGGACCCTACGGTCCAGGCCGTCACCTGGCTGCCATTGAGGCGCAGGGTCAGGTGACGGCTGCGCTCTACCTCCACAAAGAGTCGCTTGCCCGCGGGAACGTCCCAGGTCAGGGTGCGGGTTATGGACGCAGGGCCTTCATAGGTCACCACACGGGTGAGACGGGTCCGGATACCCTGGTCCACCTGATAAATCTCCCGGCTGGTATCCGTGTCCGGGTGCCATTTCTTGCCCCCCACGTCCTTGTATCCAATGCCACTTTCATCCAGCGTGCCGGGAATGCGGATGGGCTTCTCCATGCCTGGGATGGCGCATTGCCATGTGCCACTGAGGTTGATGGTTTCCATGGGGGGTACCTTCCTTTCTTATAGCAGTTGCTTGTGCAGTATGGCGCCCTGATGCGCGCAGTCAATGGCCAGCACCGCGTCGTAGCACTTGCCTGCCCGCTCCGTGTCTCCCAGGCCATAGCTGCCCAGAGCCATAAGATACTCGCAGTGGGCCCGGTTGCGCAGGGTCAGATCCTCGTCAAAGAGCTGCAGGTCCGGCAGGGACACGGCAAAGTAGTCGATTTTCACCTGGTCGTAGTAGTGCTTTTCCCCGTAGGAGATCAGCTTATGGAAGCGGCTGCGTGCGCGCTCCTCCCGTCCCAGGGCACGGTTGGCCAGGCCCTGATAGAGAATCATGTCCGCGGGCTGATCGTTATAGTACATGGCGCCGGCGGGTTCCTGATCCCCGGCCGCGGCCAGCTCCAGGTGATGCAGGGCGGCTTGCTCATTCCCCAGGGCACGCTCCGCCAGGCCCAGATAATAATGGATGTTGTTATCCTTGGCACCCTCCAGCTTGCCCTCTCCCAGGTTGTGCGGGAATGCCAGCGCCCGTTCCAGCAGCGTCTTTGCCCCGGCCGCGTCACCGGCCTCCAGGGCCTGACGGCCCAGCTGCGTCAGCGCCACGGCGTACTGGGTGGTCACCTTGCCTTCGCCACCTTCCCATGGGTGGAAGTGGTGCGCCTGAATCAGCTCCAGAGCCTCTGCGTACCGTCCTTCCAGGTTCAGCAGCGTGCAGTATTCCACATAGAGGTCATCCCGGCGGAAGGCTGTTTCCCGGTGCGCATCCAGGAAGGCCAGGCGATGTGCGACACTGCTGCCCAGCTTGCGGCACAGCTGATCCAGCTCCAGGAGTACCCGGGCGTCGGTCTCGTCCAGGGCAAAAGCCTTCTCCATGCACCGGCGGGCCAGTTCCTTCTCCCCGCGCTTGTTGAAATAAGCCAGGGCCAGGTTCCGCCAGCGCCGTAAGGGCGTGGGTTAGATGCAGGGCCATTTGCGGCTCGCTCAGCGGTTTGCGCAAGTGAAACATCTGATAGATGCTGTTCAGGGCGTCGCAGACCTCCCGCTGGCGGTGGGTTGTAAAAACCCGTCCGTTCTGGCGGGTAATGAGACTGAAGTATCCCTTGGCCGCCGCGCCGTCAAAGTGCACCCACAGGGCGTGCCATCCTGCATCGGAGAAATACCGGTGCGGCTTGTTGCAATCCATGATGGCCACCTGTCCCGCCCGGGCGGTGAAATGTTCCCCCTCTGTTTCAATCTGCACGCTGCCCTCCAGAATGACCTCCATCAAAAAGCTGTCAAAGGAGCTTCGTTGCAGGTCATACCCCGGAGCATAGCAGAAATCCCCCACGCACAGCACGTGAAGCAAATACTCCCGGCTTAAGGCGCTGGGTGAAAAGTTATAGTATTCGGACGACGGAAGCACAAACCGTTCCCGGGATTTCATGCCCGTCACCTCCTTTGGCCTGGGCTGCCCTTTGCCTTGCGCAGCCTATGCTTACACTGTGCATTATAGCATGCCCTTGCTCGCCTGCGCCAGCGCCGCAGTTGCGATGAATTGTCTCAAAATTGCGATGCATTGCAGTAGGTCCTGTCCCCTTGCCCGCGCATATATAACAAAGCGCCCACAAGGATTCGTCATTGCATCCCGGGCGCTTTACAACATACCATATATTATAATATAATTTTTCTTATTCATAATTTCATAATCATTAGAAATCCCCATTGCAGCCGTAGGAACATGCATTGCCGTGTTCCATCCCTGCCAATACCTCTGCATGGGACCGGTCGCGCTTACTCTGGTACATAGCCGCATCCATGTTCCGAAGGAAATCATCCAGGGACTGCCGTTCTCCCTGAAATACCGTGGTTCCCATGGAGAACGTCAGCGCATAGGGGCGTTGCTTCTTGGCGTTGAAGTTGTTCACCGCCTTGCGTAGCGCTTCACCAACCTGCAGCATTTCCTCCCGCTTTGCGACTGTGCGCAAGAGAATAAACTCATCCCCGCCAAACCGGACTGCCATGGCCTGATAATCCATGGCCACACGATACAGCAGCTTTCCCATATCCTGGAGTGCCTGGTCGCCCGTGGCGTGGCCATAGGTATCGTTAATTGTCTTAAAGGCGTCAATGTCCAGCATGATGCCTGCCAGTTGCTGGCCCTTGCCCGGACGGACATCCCGCAAATGCCGGGTCAAATAGAGGCGGTTATAGAGCCCGGTCAGCACATCCACATAGGCATCCTCATTCTGGATGTTCATGTACAGGCTCACCATGGATATTGCCACAGAGACCCACACCAGGGAGACCCCATAAAAGAGGAACTGGCACAGGCTGCCTATGATCACAGGCGCCATGAAAATCATCATGGGCATAAACAAATACTTGCGGCCCCGAAACTTTTTTCTGTACGCCAGCCCCGCCCCGTAGAACAGGTAAGCATAGGTAACCACATAGGTCAGGGTAACCAGCGGCAGGCGGCTGTATACGTTGTCCGCCGAAATGGTGAAAAACACGTCCGTAAACAGATTCAGCACGCTCATAGCCATGGTGATGGCCGCAGGTAAGCCAATCCAGACGTACCGTTTACGCAATCGATTACGATCGCCATAGACCTTATAGTCCACATACACCGTCCAGATAAATGAAAATCCCAGGTTAGCCGTAAAGAGGATCACGTTCAGCAGGCGATTCAACAGCCGGGAACCGGGGAACATTCGCCCGTCTATTGCAAAGGACGCGGCTTCGGTTACGCACAGGGACAGCGTCAGCCAGACCATGAGCACAAAGATTTTTTCATCCAGGAAGATGGAACGGGTGTGCATGCGGCTGCTGATGAGCAAAATGATCATCAGTACCGCGCCAACGCCATTGGCCGTCAAAATGGCTTCCAGGTTAAACATGTGCTGCTCCTCCTTTCCCCGCACAGAAAAGGGACCGCATGTGTGCAGCCAATCCTTACAGATTCAGTTCCTTATAGGGTCCCAATTCGCCCTGACGCCAATGCTTGCGGCACAGGCTTACATATTGGCTGTCCCCGCCCAGCAGGATCTGGTCGCCTTCCTTGACCACCTTGCCATTGGCCACGCGGGCATTGCAGATGGCCTTCTTACCACACCAGCATATGGTTTTTACTTCCTCAATGGTGTCAGCCCAGCACATCAGCCATTGGCTGCCCTCAAAAAATTCTCCTCGGAAGTCTGCCCGCAGCCCATAGGCTATCACCGGCACATTCAGCTCGTCCACAATATGCACCAGCTGCTGTACCTGCGCCTTGGTCAAAAACTGCGCCTCGTCCACAATGATGCAGTCATACTTCCGGATGTCGTATTGATCCAATTCCTCCATGAAAACGCATTCCGTGGACAAGCCGCAGCGTGACTTCAATATCCGTTCACCGTCCCGGTTTTCCAGGGCAGGCTTCACCATCAGCACCTGCTGGTTGCGTTCCCGATAGTTGTATTGCACCATGATGGCGTTCGCCGTCTTGCTGGACCCCATGGCACCATAGCGAAAGTACAGTTTGGCCACGCGTTGCTTTCCCCCTTTGCGCCTGCGTCCCGGACGCGGGTATGCCTCATCCCAGCACGCCCAGATGCTCCAGCAGAATTTTCACACCCATGAGTATCAGTACAGCGCCGCCGAAGCGCTCTGCCAGCGTTTTGAAGCGCGCGCCAAATATATTGCCGATTTTCAGTCCCACCGCGGACAGCACAAAGGTGGTTACGCCGATAAACAAAACCGCAAAGGCGATATTCACCTGCAGGAAGGCGAAGGTCACGCCCATGGCCAGGGCATCAATGCTGGTGGCTACCGCCAGGGGCAGCATGGCCTTGGCGGTGAAGGACGCATCCAGTTTCTCCTCTTCCCCAAAGGATTCCCGTACCATATTGCCGCCAATCAGCACCAGCAGCACAAAGGCAATCCAATGATCCACGCTGGTAATCAGCGTCTGAAATTGCGTGCCCAGCAGGTAACCGATCAGTGGCATCAGTGCCTGAAAGCCACCGAAATAGATGCCCACGCACAGTGCATTCTTCAGCTCCGCCTTGCGCACCGACAGCCCCTTGCAAACGGATACCGCAAAGGCATCCATGCTCAAGCCCACCGCAATGATGAACAGCTCTATCAGCGACACATCCATGCATCCTTCCTGCGAAAAAAATGACGTCTAGCCGCGGTAGCCACCGCCTGCATTTTTGCGATGAATCCTTACCATTATACGATATACGCATAAGCAAATCAATGCTTTTTTTCGCGTCGGGCCGTTATCCACCGCGCAGCTTGCATTCCTGCATGGCTCGTGGTAAAATGAGTTGTTCATCGGTTATATTCGCTATCATACGGTACTTCAAAGGAGGCTCCCCCACATGCGTATTTTCCTGGACGCCATGGGCGGCGACAATGCCCCCCAGGCGCCGGTAGCCGGGGCGCTGGAGGCGCTGCGGCGCTTTCCGCGCCTGGA
>USCR01000087.1 GCA_900553295.1 uncultured Eubacteriales bacterium
GCCACTGCGCACGGCCTCCATGAGGGGAAAGAGCATCATCATGGTTTTGGAGCAGATGCCCTGGCCCTGGGCGTTCACCGGGCATCCATAGGTGCAGGCGTACCGGTCGCCAATCTCCTCGCCGTTGCGGCAATAGCCCTCCGTATGGTCCCCGCGCAGAAAGCCGGTAACCTCGACGGTGAAGGCATACTCCTCATCATACCACTTATGCACGCGCAGTCCTCCTGCCTTGCCGCCGGGCCGGGCCCGGCTGTATTTATTTTATTGTACACCAGGCGCACATCCGGCGCAAGACGGGGAAAAAAGCGGCCGGCATTGTCTTTCCCGCGCGGGGGCTCTATAATAAATCATCTTATCTCCATGCCAAGGAGGAACGTCCATGGAAAACCAGCGGATACGCCTGAGCAAAAAGCTGCTGAAAAACGCGCTGCTGGAGCTGCTGCGGGAAAAGCGCATTGACAAAATTTCCATCAGCGAGCTATGCAGCGCGGCGCAGATCAACCGCACCACGTTTTATAAATATTACGGCAATCAATACGACCTGCTGGCGGAAATGGAGCAGGATTTTTTCCGTCAGCTCCAGGAAAATTTTCTGGACAAGGACCCCGATGATGTGGAGAATCTCACGGAACTCATCCGCTTTCTGGACGCGGACCAGGACCGCTGGAAGGTGCTGATTAACAGCGTGGGCGACCAGGTTTTCACGGAAAAGCTCTTTGATACGCCGGCCATCCGTTCCCTTTTCCGCCGGCATAGCCTGCGCAATGTGGACCCGCGCACGGAAGGGTATGTGCGCACGTTTTTCTGCCAAGGTGGGTATGCGGTGCTTCGCCGCTGGCTCAACGCGGAACCGCCCCGGGAATCCCCCGAGGAGATTGCCCGGCTGCTGCGGAAATTGGCGTCCCAGGTCATGGGAGTATGATGAAAAACACCGGAGCAAGGGTACGTCCCGGTTAAACTGTCAAAAAAGCCACTTTGCGATGTTGCAAAGTGGCTTTTGCGAGGAAGCAAATTCGGTCAACCGGAGATCGTCCGAATATGTAAGGAACTGATTTTGCAAGCAAAATCAACAACCCGCCCCGCCGGACAGAGGGGCCGCGGCCCTTCTGACGCCTGTGGAGGGCTTTTTGATAGCCTGAGGGGTGCGCTCACCGAGAGGCAGCCCTCCCCATTTACGCTCCCGCCAAGCGCAGCAGCGCGTTGGCGAAAATCTTCGCACTCTTCATCAACCCGGATACGGAGGCATATTCCCCTGCCTGGTGGGCCAGGTCCTCATCATCCGGGAAGGACGCGCCAAAGGCCACGCCCTGCTTGAGCACCTTGGCATAGGTGCCGCCGCCGGTGGCAAAGGCCTTGGCGGGCAAGCCGGTTTCCTCATGATACGCCGCCAGCAGGCAGCGCACCAGCTCGCTGTCCTCGGGCACATGGTGCGGCGCTTTCTGCTCCACCACCGTGACCTCTACCCCGGGGAGATGCTCCCGGGTGGCGGCAATGAGCGCCTCCTGATCCGCGGCCACGGGGCAGCGGTAATCCAGCGTGCAGAAGATGTCGCCGTTCTCCACGCGCATGATGCCCATGTTGCAGGTCAGGGCGCCGGACACCTCGTCGGCACAGGCACAGCCCAGGGAGGCGCCGTCATGCTCCATGCCCACCGCCCGGGCAATGGCGGCCAGGGGACCTTCCGCGCCCAGCTCCGTAAGCAGGCAGAGCATCATGCCAATGGCGTTGCGCCGGCCCTGGGGATAGGCAGAGTGCCCGGGGATACCCTCCGCGGTGACCAGCACACCCTCGGGAGTCACCTCCGCGGTGTAGGGCAGGCCGGTCTTGGCGGCGTAGGCCCGCACGCGCTCCGCCAGGGCTTCGCCTCCCGCCAGCAGCGCCTGAGCCACGCCGGGAATCACGTTCATCCGTTCCCCGGTGACCCAGCGCTTTACCTGCACCCCCGTGGGCGCCGCCTTGGCCGTCAGGTGGAAATGTACCATGCCCTTCTCCGTGTTGATCACCGGGAAGCTGGCGTCCGGGGAAAAGCCCACTTCGGGCATACGCGCATGGGCGGCATAATAGGCCATGTCCTCCCAGCCGCTCTCCTCGTCGCAGCCAAGAATCAGGCGAATCTTCTTTTTCAGGGGCACGCCCGCCAGCGCCAGGGCCTTCATGGCCACCAGGGCGGCAATCACCGGGCCCTTGTCGTCGCTGGTGCCCCGGCCATAAATGCGGTCGCCCTCCCGCACGGGGGTAAAGGGCGGCGTCTGCCAGCCGTCCCCGGCGGGCACCACGTCCAGGTGGCCCAGCACGGCAATGGTCTCCTCGCCCTGGCCCATCTCCGCGTCGCAGGCGTAGCCGTCATAATCCTTCACCGGGAAGCCCAGGGCGCGAATGTCCGCCATGGCGGTGTCCAGCATCCGCCGTACCTCCGCACCGAAGGGCGCGCCGGGAGCGGCCTCCGCCTTTACAGAGGGCACGGCAATCCAGCGGTTGAGCAGCTCCACCAGGGTGGGCTCCAGGCCTTCGAGGGCCTGGGTAATTTTCGTATCCATCATCGTATTCCTCCTTGCAGTCAGCATCCCATGGGGCAAAGGACGTGCCCGGGATTTACTCCGCCGTTTCCAGGGCCACCTTCAGCCGCAGGATGCCCTCTTCCACATAGCGAGCGGGGCAGCCGATATTGATGCGCAGGAAGCCGTCCCCGGCCTCCTGGCCAAAGAAGGTGCCGCCGGTGAAGGCAACCCCCGCCCGGTGGGTGAGCTTCATCAGGGTTTCGTTGTCATGGCCATAGGCCCGCAGGTCCAGCCATCCCAGGTACGTGGCCTCCATGGGGGTCAGCACTGCCTGGGGCAGATGCTCCCGCACCAGCTCGGCCAGCAGGCGGCGGTTGCCGTCCAGGTAGCCCAGCAGGGCGTCCAGCCATTCGTCCCCGTGCTGATAGGCGGCGCGGGTGGCCTCCAGGGCAAAGATATTGCCGCTGCGCACCCCGGCCCGGTCCATCTGCGATTGAATCAGCTGGCGGGTCTCCGCGTCCCGGCAGATCAGGCTGGCCTGCTGCAGGCCTGCCAGGTTGAAGGTCTTGCTGGCGGCGCACAGGGTCACCATCCGCGGGGCCTCCAGCTTCAGGCAGGAGACGAACTTCTCCGGGGCATAGACAAAGTCCGCGTGGATCTCGTCGGCGATGAGCGGCACGCCATAGCGGCCAAGCAGGGCCAGCAGCTTTTCCAGCTCCTCCCGCCGCCACAGGCGGGAAACGGGGTTGTGGGGGCTGCAGAGTATCATGGCCTTGGCGCCCCGCTGGAGCAGCGTCTCCAGGTGGCCGAAGTCCATGTCATAGCCGCCGTCCGCCCGGCGAATCAGCGGATTGTCCAGCACCTTGCGGCCCGTCTCCTGCACCGAGAAGCGGAAGGGCCCATACACGGGGCTTTGGATAATCACCCCGTCCCCGGGCTGGGTCAGGGCCAGCAGGGACAGGCGGATGCCTGTCACCACGCAGGGGATCATCATGACATCCTCCCGGGTGAAGGCCACCTCGTGCCGCCGTGCCCAGAAGTCAATCAGCGCCTGATAATCGTCCGCCTCGGCTTCGGTGTAGCCGTAGGTGCCGTGGGCCGCCCGGGCCAGCAGCGCCTGCTGCACCGCCGGAGGGCTGGGGAAGTCCATGTCCGCCACCCACAGGGGCAGGATGTCGCCGCCCTCCCGCTGGCGCAGCTCGTCCCACTTCTCGCAGCGGGTACCCATGCGATAGATGCCTTCGTCGAAGTACTCTTTGGTAAATGCCATGGTTCAGCCTTCCTTCTTCAGGGGTTCCCGGGCGCACAATACCCAGAAACCGCCGGATTTTTTGAGGATGTCCACTTGTCCAAACAGGGTTTTCAGGTACTTGAGGCAGCTTTCCGCCCCCTGCTGCTTGCGAATCACCAGGCATAGCCCGCCCCCGGGGAGCAGCGCCTCCGCCGCCTGGGCAAACATGCCGTAGATCACTTGCTTCCCCGCGCGGATGGGGGGATTGGTCACCACCCAGTCAAAGCGCCGGCCGGCGAGGGCGGCAAAGCCGTCGCTTTCCAGCACCTCCAGGGAAACACCGTTGGCGGCGGCGTTCTTTTCCGCCAGGGCCAGGGCGCGGTGGTTCACGTCCACCAGGGTCAGGGCCAAGGCGGGGTTGTCCTTTTTCAGGGCGACGCCCACGGGCCCCCAGCCGCAGCCCAGGTCCAGCACCGCCCCGTGCAAGGGGGGCAGGGCCTCCAGCAGCAGCTCCGTGCCCTTGTCCAGCTCGCCCTTGGAGAACACCCCCGCGTCGGTCTCAAAGCGCAGGGAGTGCCCGTGATAGAGCACCGTGCAGGCCACCGGGCGGGAAGCACTGGTGGGGTCCGCGGTGTAGTATTGGTCGTTCATGCTTCCGCCTCCAGGGTCGCGTCCTGATACAGGGCGCTGATTTCTTCTTCGGTGAGCTCCCGCCAGGTACCGGGTTCCAGGGCCGGGTCCAGGGTCAGGGAGCCGAAGGTCAGCCGGGTGAGGCGGGTCACCGTCCGCTCCCGGGCCTCGAACATGCGCTTGATTTGGTGGAACTTGCCCTCCCGCACCCGTACCCGGGCCAGGGAGCGCATGGGTCCGGAGGAGAGGATGGTCATCTCCGCGGGCAGCGCCGTAAAGTCGCTCAGGGGAATGCCCTCCGCAAAGGCCTCCTCATCGGCGGGGTACAGGGGGCCGTCCACCTCCGCCTCGTAGGTTTTCCATACGTGCCGGCGGGGGGAGAGCAGGCGGTGGTTCAGCTCCCCGTCGGTGGTGAGCAGAAGCAGCCCCGTGGTATCCTTGTCCAAGCGTCCCACGGGCATGCAGCCCATGGCCCCGTAGGCCGGGGGCAGCAGCTCCATCACCGTGGGCTGCTTCTTGTCCCGGGCGGCGGTGAGCAGCCCCGCGGGCTTGTGCAGCATCACATGGCGCACCAATCGCCCGTCCACGGCTTTGCCGCCCACGGCAAGGGGCGTAATCTCCGTGGGAAAGTCCGCCGATGGGTCGCGGACGCAGTTTCCTTCCGCGCATACCGCGCCGGAACGGATCAGCCGCTGCACCTCCGAGCGGCTGCCCAGGCCCAGGGTCACCAGCCAGCGATCCAGCCTCATGCCTCCGCCGCCTCCGTTTGCGTTGCTTTTTTCGAGGGGAGCGCCTGGGCGAAGGCCGCGGGGATCAGCGCCTTCAGGGGCAGCAGCGGGCACAGCAGCACCAGGAAGGCAATTCCCACCAGGTAGAGGTTGTCCGTCAGGGGCGGCAGGGTCACGCTGCCCGTGGCCAGGCCGCTTATTGCGGCCAACAGCTGGGATACGTAGCCCCGGCCGATAAGGGCCACCGCCACCAGGAAGGGCACGTAGGTCAGCGCCCCGGCCAGGTTGGCCACCAGCAGGCGCAGACGGTGTCCCCGCACGGCGCTGCCGGGGAGCTGGCGCGCGTCCCCATGCCGCCGCCAGGACAGAAACGCCATGCCCACCAGCAGCAGCACCACCGTCAGGGCGTAGATGCCAAAGCCCACCAGCAGCCCCTGGGTGAACTTGCCGCCGCCCAGATCCATGAAAAAGCGCATCAGCGTAAACGCGTCCACCAGCCCGTTATAGGCCATGGACATGCCCACCGTCACCGCCAGGCAGGGCAGGCCCCATACCACCAGCCACAGCCCCTGCCGCAGGCTGCACAGCAGCTTGCGACCATAATCCTGGAAGGAAACCACCTGCCCCAGCGGATACTCTGCCCCATCCAGCAGGAAGGCCAGGGCCTGGGCGGCGTTCTGCCGCATGGGCAGCACCAGCAATACAAACAATACCGGGCACAGCCAGGCCAGGGGCGCGGCCTGGGGCACGGATAAAAACAGCAGCGGCGCTAGGGCGATCAGGCACACCACCGCCTGCAGCAAAAAACCCTGCAACAGCGCCCCGAAATGCGCGGTATACGTCCGCCAGGCGCAAAGCAATATTTGCCGAACTTTCATAAAAAGCAGCGTCCTCCTTGCGTATAACATCCCAGCCCATTATACCCAAGGCGCAAGGGAATTGCAAACATTTCACATTTCATGGTAGAATAAGAAATCATTTTCCCTGCCATTGGGGAAGGAGGAGGCAACCCGCACCATGCGCGTAACCCTCGCCGGGCTGAGCAGCCAGTATATCCACGTGACCCTGGCCCCCTGGTGCCTGCGCCACGCCGCCCGCAAGGCGGGGCGTCCCGAGGAGATCACCCTTTGCGAAATGAATATCAACGAGCCCGCGGAGCAGCTCATGCGCAAGCTCATGGAGACCAGGCCGGACTTGCTGGGCTTTTCGGTGTACATCTGGAACCGCAGCCTCACCGGGGCGCTGATCCGCCGCATCAAGGCGGCATTTCCGGCGCTGCCCATCCTGGTGGGCGGGCCGGAGGTCACCTGGTCCCCGGAGGAAACCTTCCGGGAGATGCCCTGCGACTTTCTGCTCCGGGGCGCGGGCGAGGAGAGCTTTCCCCTGCTGCTCTCCGCCCTCCAGGGAGAAATCCCCCTGGAGCAGGTGCCCGGCCTGTGCCGCCGCACATCTGATGGGGTGTACATCTCCCCGGAGGTTGCTCCCGCGCCGCCCCCCGACCCCGGCGTATACGACGATGCCTATCTGGCTGCCCTCAAGGGGCGCATGGCCTATGTGGAAACCTCCCGGGGCTGCCCCTTCTCCTGCGCCTTCTGCCTGAGCGGGCAGCGGGACAAGGTGCTTTTCCTGCCCAAGGAGGAAGCCCTGGCGCTGCTTTTGCGGGTGGGAAAGAGCGGCGTATCCATCGTCAAGCTCATCGACCGCACCTTCAACTGTGACCGCAAGCGCACGGCGTATCTGCTCTCCGGGCTCATGGAGGCCCGGAAGCGGGGCGAGCTGGGGCAGGTGTGCTACCACCTGGAGGTGGGGGCCGACCTGTTCGACGGGGAGCTGCTGGCGCTGCTGCGGGAGGCTCCCGCGGGGCTGTTTCAGCTGGAGGCGGGTATCCAGTCCTTTCATGGGCCTACCCTGGAGCACTGCCGCCGCCGCACGGACATGGCCCTGCTGGAAAGCAACCTGCGCGCCCTGCTGGCCCCGGGGAACATCCATATTCATATTGACCTCATCGCCGGTCTGCCGGAGGAGGACCTGCCCACCTTCATCGCATCCTTCAACAAGGCCTACGCCCTGGGGCCGCACATGCTGCAGCTGGGCTTTTTGAAGCTGCTGTACGGCAGCGCGCTCCGGGAGGAGGCGGAGGCCAACGCATGCCGCTTCAGCCCGGACCCGCCCTATGAGGTGCTTTCCACCCGCTGGTTGAGCTATGAAGACCTGTGCCAGCTCAAGGATGTGGAGCAGGCCATCGAAAGGCTGTACAACAGCGGCAAGTTCCAGCGCACCCTGGCCTGGGCATTGCCCCGCACGGGGCTGACGCCCTATGCCTTCTACCTGGCTATGGGCCGGCGCATGGCAGAAGTTCCCGGCAAGCTGAGCCACGAGCGGCTCACGGAGCTATTGTATGCCTATCTCACCCAGGCCGGCCTGCCCGGGGAGCAGCTGCGGGATTGCCTGGTATGGGACCGCCTGGCCACGGACAACACAGGCTACCTGCCCCCGCTGCTGCAACGAGACCCCGCCGGGGAGAAGGCGGCGGCCCGCCGCTACCGGGAGCAGCATCCCGAGGCCCGCCGGGCGCGCTTTGCCCTGGTGGAGGACGGCGCCACGCTGCTGGTGGCGGACTGGGAGGAGACGCACCCCGTGACCCGGATGGGGCAGGTGCAGACGCTGAAAAATCCATAAGCATTCAGGGGAGCGTGAAATCATGAAAAAGGTGCTTTTCGTGTGCCACGGCAATATCTGCCGCAGCCCCATGGCGGAAGCCGTCTTCCGGCATATGCTGGAGGAGCGCGGCCTGGGGGAGCGCTTCGCGGTGGATTCCGCGGCGGTGAGCGCGGAGGAGATTGGCAATCCCGTTTATCCGGAGGCCAACCGGACCCTCGTGGCCCACGGCCTGCCTGCCAGCAACCACCATGCCTGGCAGCTCACCCGGGCGGACTATGACCGGTATGACTTCTTTATCGGCATGGATCAGGAAAACATCTACCGTATGCGGCAGATTTTCGGCGGGGACAGCCAACACAAAGTCGGCCTGCTGCTGGCCTACACGGAGCATCCCCGGGAAGTGGAGGACCCGTGGTATACCGGCCGCTTTGATCGCGTGTTCGACTTGATTACCCAGGGGTGCCAGGCGCTGCTGGAAGCCCTGCTGGCCGACGAGGCCGGTCAGGCCTGAGCCCCGCGCATGGGCCATGGCATGGGCCAAAGAAGCGCGGGCTTCCATAAAAAAGGAGTCCCTGACGTTTGCGCGGGACTTCGCAGACTGCAAAAAAATACGGGAAGGTGTCGGAATAGCAGGGATGCTTCCGGCGCCTTCCCGTTTTATGGTGGTGTGCGCTTTGTCCGTGTGCCAAGCAGCTGCGGGGCCGTATGGGGATGCTTCCCCGGGGACACGCTGAACCATGCCCGAGGCTTTGGGCCCCTGCTTCAAGGGGTGTGCGGAGGCGCAAAGGCCGCGTCCGCCTGCTGAAGCTGCCGGACATACCGGTCGTAGGCGGGGCTCATGCGGCGCAGGGCGGGCAAAAATATCTGCTGATATCCCGGGGAGGAGGTCAGCGCAGCCAAGGACTGCTGGATCTCCCGCAGGGGATGATCCGCGGGAATGGCCGCCTTGGCCTGCTGCCAGGCCGCCATCTCCTGGGCATGGGCTTCCATGTATCCCTGGGGGTCTTCGGCTGCGCTTAGCGTAGCCGCGTGAACTTGCTCCCATACGGCGGGGGTGTACCAGCCGCTGGCCTGGGCCAGAAATTCCTTTGCCTGGGGGGAAAGCTCCGGCAGGCTTACCGAATCCAGATAGCCCACCGCGTCCTCAAAGGCGGCGCGTTGCGCTTCTTCGCGGATGGGCTCCTGAAGGAAAGCGGAAAAATGCAGCGCCATGTATTGCCCGAAAAAACCCGGGAAAGCGTCCAGCAAACGTTCTGCCAGGCTCTCCTGGGCCTGCAGGGCCTCCAGGGCGGCCCGGGCGGCTTCCCAGTCCCCTGTGCGTGCCAGATCCTCCAGGGCGCGCTGGCGGACGGCTTCCCGTTCCTGCCGGAGATGCCCGGCCATGGCCGCCCGGCTCAGGGCCGCTTGATCCCCAGCGAAATACTCGCGTATGGCCTCCCCCGTCATGCCCAAGCCGCGCAGCACCGCGATCCTGCGCAGACGGGTTACGTCTTCGGACGAAAAGTCTCGGTAGCCGTTTTCCAGGCGGGCGGGGCTAACAGTCCCTGCTCCGCGGCCACCAGCGCTGCCTTGCGGGTTACCCCCGCCAGGCGGCAGGCTTCCTGTATCTTCATGATGCTCACCTCAGGGGAAGCATACACCCGGCCCCAGGGGACAAGTCAAGCGGGGGCCAGCACTTTTCCGTGGGCGACCCGGATTTGCCGCAGGGCGCAGGCGGCCACACCGGGGTCGTGGGTAATCAGCAGCACGGTGCGTCCCTCCTGGTGCAGGCGGCTGAGCAGGGCGAGCACCTCCCGGGTGGCGTCCAGGTCCAGGTTGCCGGTGGGCTCGTCGGCCAGCAGCACGGCAGGGTCCCGCACCAATGCCCGGGCGATGGCCACCCGCTGCTGCTGCCCGCCGGAAAGCTGGCTGGGCCGGTGATGCAGCCTTTCGCCCAGCCCCACCCGTTCCAGCAGCGCCTTGGCGCGGCTTTCGCGCTCCCGGCGTCCGGCGCCGGCCAGCAATAGCGGCATGGCCACGTTTTCCAGGGCGGTGAGCTGGGGCAAAAGCTGAAACCCCTGGAACACAAAGCCGATTTCCTCCCCCCGCACCCGGGAAAGCTCCAGGGGCCGCAGGGTGGACACATCCCGGCCGTGGAGGGTTACCTGCCCGGAGGTGGGGGTGTCCAGGCAGCCCAGCAGATGCATCATGGTGCTTTTTCCGGAGCCGCTGGGTCCCACAATGGCCGTATATTCTCTCGGGGCGATGTGCAGGGATACGTGGCTGAGCGCTGCCACCACCTTTTCCCCCACGGGATACAGTTTGCTGACGTCTTTCATATAGATCATAGGCGGTCCCTCCCTCAGCGTTTTAGTGTGCCAAGGGGCAGGCCTGTCCATGCGTTCGGGAAAAGGGCCGCAGAGGAGGGAAAGATGCTTAGAAAGTGGACAAAGCATTTTGCTCCATGGTTTTTGCAAGCGCGGAGGGATTCGCGCCTGCGGGCGCGACCAAAGGGCTTTCCGATCGCCCTTTGGAAACCTTCG
>USCR01000088.1 GCA_900553295.1 uncultured Eubacteriales bacterium
CAGCGGCCAGTTCGTTCCGCAGGGCCTTGTAGACCCTTGGATTGCCCTGCACCACCACTTCCCGGCACAGGAGCCGCCGGGTGATGTAGTCCTGTTTCGTCAGCCCGGAGAGGCGCACAGCGGTTTCAATTTGTGCGTCCTCCTCCGGGGACACCCGAAACGCCACAGTCTTGTTTCTCCATCGGTTCTTGTTGTCCCTGTTCTTCAGTGACATGATTTAGGCCCCCTTTCGCTCCATGTCCAGCCTGTCTGCCATCTCCGTCTGCCGGGTAGGGAACAGGTGGGCGTAACGGTAAGTAATGTCGATACTCTCATGCCCCACCCGGTCAGCGATTGCCAGGGCCGTAAAGCCCATGTCAATCAGCAGGGAAATGTGGCTATGCCGCAGGTCGTGTATTCTGATCCGCTTGACCCCGGCCTCTTTCGCTCCCCTGTCCATCTCACGATGGAGGTAGGATTTTGTTACCGTGAAAATGCGGTCTGTCGGCTCTACGGCGTACAGGCTCTTGATATAGTCCTGCATCTCGTCACAGAGGAAAGCGGGCATTTGAATGACCCGGTTGCTTTTGGGTGTCTTGGGGTCGGTGATAACATCCCGGCCCTTGATACGCTGGTATGACTTGGAGATTGTGACCGTCTGTTTCTCAAAGTCGAAGTCCGCCGGGGTGAGGGCCAGCAGTTCCCCCTCCCGCACACCGCACCAGTAGAGCATTTCAAAGGCGTAGTAGGAGAGGGGCTTGTCCATCATGGCCTCCGCAAATTTTAGGTACTCCGCCTTTGTCCAGAACAGCATTTCCCGGCTCTTTGGCTTGCCCATGTTCCCCACCTGGGCGGCGGGATTGACTTTCAGATTGTAGTGCCGCACCGCATGATTGAACACGGCGCTCAACTGGTTATGGAGCGTTTTCAGATACACCGGGGAATAGGGCTTGCCATTCTTGTCCCGGTAATTGAGCATTTCATTCTGCCACGCTATGACCTCTTTGGAGTGAATGTCGCACATCTTCCGCTTGCCGAAGTAGGGCACCAACTTCTTGTAGAGGATATGTTCTTTCGTGCCCCAGGTGTTTTCCTTGATACGGCCCTTCATGTCCGCCACATAGACGGCCACGAAGTTCTCAAAGGTCATTTCCAGATCGGCGGTCTGCTGTTGCAGGAATGTCCGCTCCCACTCCAGCGCCTCCCGCTTGGTGGGAAAGCCCCGTTTCATCTTCTTGACCTTTTTGCCCGTCCAGTCCTCGTAGTAAAAGGACGCATACCATGTGCCCTTCTCCTTGTCTTTGTACGCTGGCATTGCTGTTCCCTCCTTACTGCTCGTCCCGCAGTCCGTAGAATTTTTCCTCGAAGTAGCGCCTGCTCACCCGTCCGGGAATGGTGATAAAGCCTTTCTGTTTCAGTTCCTCGTTCATCTCCCGCACCAGTTTGTAGGCGTATGGCTTGGAGATACCCAGTTCCCTGGCTACTTCCTCTGCCTTTACAAACAGTTCCTTGCTCATGCGTTTCACCTCCTTCTTTTTGTTTCGCAAATATGTTAATGTCACCATCCTCATTATACATTAACACAAGTGTTAATGTCAAGAATTTATTTCGCATTTTTGTTAAACTTTATCTTGCATATTTCGCTTTTTTGCGCTATACTATTGGCAAAGGCGGTGGGATATTATGACAGTCGGAGATAAGATAAAGAAAATCCGCACCTTTCGAGGTATGACACAAAAGGAATTGGGGCTTGCTGTCGGCTTTGAGGAAAAGGGAGCAGACAACCGTATCGCACAGTACGAAACGAATTACCGTGTCCCCAAGCGGGAGTTGCTGGACAAGATTGCCGAGGCGCTGCGGGTAGACCGCCAGAATTTCTACACCATCGCCCCCGGCTCCGCCGAGGATTTCATGCGGACATTCTTCTGGCTCGACGAGGACAGCCCCGGCGCTATTCGCCTGTTCCAACTTGTCCGCAATCCAGGCAGGGCGGGGGCCGCTGATGATACCGCTGTACGGTACAATGACGGCGACGACTGGCCCGCACACCCTCCCGTGGGTATGTACTTCCAGTACGGCCTTGTGGACGAGTTTATGCGGGAATGGCTTTTGCGCCAGCAGGAGTTACACGCCGGGGAGATCACCAGGGACGAGTATTTTGAATGGAAACTTAACTGGCCCCATACCTGCGACGACAGCAAAGAAAGCGAGTATTATATCCCCTGGCGAAAAAACAAATAAGACAAGCAAAAAACCGCCCTGCTGAATTTGTCGTTCAGCAGGGCGGTTTTGCTTGTCCTTTTGGGATTATTCTCTTGAGAGTACCGGGTGGACACAAATAGTATCAATCCAGTATCAAGAGCCTTATGGACGGGCAAAAAAGCCTGTATTCATGCGGGTTTGCGCCGTTTCGAGCGTCATTCCCACTCAATGCTCGCCGGGGGCTTGGTGGTGACGTCCAGAACCACACGATTGATGTGGGGCACCTCGTTGACAATGCGGGCGGAAATTACCCGCACAACATCATAGGGAATGCGCGCCCAGTCGGCGGTCATAAAATCGTCCGTGGTCACAGCACGCAGGGCAACCGTGTAGTCATAGGTACGCTCGTCGCCCATGACACCTACGCTACGCACACCGGTGAGCACGGTAAAATACTGGTGAATGTCCGCATCCAGGCCGGCGTTCTTGATTTCATCGCGCAGGATGGCGTCGGATGCGCGGACAATCTCCACCTTTTCACGGTCCACTGCACCAATCACGCGAATGGCCAATCCCGGGCCCGGGAAAGGTTGGCGCCATACCAAATCGTGGGGCAGGCCCAGGGTTTCCCCAAGGGCGCGTACCTCATCCTTGAAAAGCATGCGAAGCGGCTCGATGAGCTCGGTAAAGCCCAGCTCCTTGGGCAGGCCACCTACGTTGTGATGACTCTTGATGACCGCCGCGCCGGTGGCTTGGCCGCTCTCAATCACGTCGGGATAAATGGTTCCCTGGGCAAAATAGTCCAGCTTGCCCAGCTTCTCCGCCTCGCGCTTGAATACACGAATGAAGTCCCGGCCGATGATCTTGCGCTTCTGCTCGGGATCGGAAACATCCTGCAGATCCGCATAGAATTCCTCGGAGGCATCCACGGGAATGAAGCGCACCGGGAAGGTTTTGCTGAACACCTCCGCAACCTGTTCGCTCTCTCCCTTGCGCATGAAGCCGTGATCCACATATACGCAGGTGAGCCGGTCTCCAATGGCCTTGTAGATCAGCGCCGCGGCCACCGAAGAGTCCACACCGCCGGACAACGCCAGCAGCACCGTGCCCGTTTCCCCCACGGCTTCCCGAATGTTCCGCACCGCGGTTTGCGCATAAGCCTCCATGGTCCAGTCGCCGGCGCAACCGCAAATATCCCGCAGGAAGGTATGCAGCAGCACCTTGCCTTCCTCGGAATGGGTTACCTCGGGATGGAATTGCACGCCATAAAAATGTTTTTCCGGGTTGGCCATGGCCGCCACAGGACAGTTTTCCGCATGGGCAATGGCATGGAAGCCAGGCGGGCAAACCTTCACCTGGTAGGTATGGCTCATCCAGTTGCTGGAGGATTCACTCATGCCCTTGAGCAGGTTCTCCCGGTCGTCCATGGTCACACGGATGCGGCCGTATTCCCGCTTGGCTGCTTTCTCCACGGTACCACCCAGCAAATGCGCCGTCAGCTGCATGCCATAGCAAATGCCCAGTACCGGCACACCCAGTTCCCAAATGCCCAGATCGCACCGGGGTGCGTCCTTTTCCAGTACACTGGCCGGTCCGCCGCTCAGAATAATCCCCTTGGGCCCGATGGCGCGTATCTGTTCCACCGAGGCGTGATAGGGCAATACTTCGGAATAAACCTTGCACTCCCGAACCCGCCGGGCAATCAATTGCGTATACTGGCCGCCAAAGTCCAGAATCGCAATTTTCTGCGTTTCCGCCATGACTTTACCCCCTTGTTGTCGTACCTCTCCTATTGTGCCACATTCCGCCATGTTTCGCAAGGGGGAATTGCACAAGCTGCACCCAGAAAAGGGATGCTTACGCCCCAATTCCAGGGTTAACCCTCCGTCACCATCGTCATACCCGCCCGCAGGGTTCCCTGCACACGCCAGGGTCTGCGATGCGCCGTCCAGAAAAGCAAGGCCGCAAGCTCCACCGCGGGAAAGGCCGCCCACAGCCCCACCCTGCCAAAGCATATGGTAAACGCCGTTGCCGTTGCGATGATACCCACACACCCGCGAAAAACCGATAGATGCAGCGCACTGCGAACGCCCTCCGTGGCGCTGAGGAAAACCGCCGTCATGTAGTTGCACCCCACAAACAGGAAGCCTGTAAAGTAAATGCGCATGCCCTCTTCGGCCAGGGTTTGCAGCAAAGCATCCTTTGTGCCGTTGAACCAGCTCACCAGCGTGGGCGCCGCAGCGCACGCGGCAATCCAAACGCCTGCCCCTGTGAGCAGCACCAACCCTTGTCCCATTTGATACAGGCGTGCGGCCTCCCCATGCCTGCCGCTCCCGTAAGCCCGGCTAATAAGCGGCTGAATGCCCAGGGATATGCCGGAGAAAACAGCCAGCACCATCAGCGCCAGGTTTGCCACAATCCCATAAGCGGCAACCCCGGTATTCCCGGCCACTTTCAGCATCAGCCAGTTCAGCACCGCCAGTACCAGTCCGCTGGACAATTCATTGATGAAGGCCGACAGCCCTGGCCCCATCAGCAAGCGGAGTTTTCCCGGCGCCCATGTTGGGCGGGCAAGGTGGAGTCCCTGTTTCCCCCGCCGCAGGAAAACGGCGGCAACGCACAGGCTGATCACCGGCGACAGGCCCGTGGCCAGCGCCGCACCAAACAACCCCATATTCCATGGGAAGATAAACAAATAGTCCAGGACCACGTTGGCCCCACTGCCGCAAAGCATCATGAGCATGCTTTGCTTTGGCTTGCCGTCGTTGCGCAGGAACGCCATCAACAGATGATTCAGCAGGAAAAACGGAGCAAAGCACAGGATGGTTTTCAGGTAAACGGCGCACTGGCCAAGGAGCTCCGGCCCGGCACCCAGCGCCTGCGCCAAATAGGTGGCTCCCCAAGGTCCCGTCAGAACAAAAACGATCCCGAACGCCAGCTCCGCCCACAGCGCCTGCATAAACGTTTGATGGGCATGCTCCTCCTGTCCCTGCGCCTTCAGCACCGCATAGCGTGTGGCGCCGCCCACGCCAAACAGCATGCCCACACCATTGACCAGTCCAAAGACCGAAATGGCAATATTCAAAGCCGCCAGTCCTTCTGTCCCCAGCTTGTTGGATACAAACATGGTATCCGCCAGGATGGTTCCCGCCGATCCCAGCATGCCCAGGATACTGAACGATACATACCGGATAAACTCTTTTCCCATTGCGCCCATGGCCGCCTCCCCTTTCTCATGATACGTGAGTCAAAAAAAAGGTGCTCAAACACCTTCCTTCTACGATCTACGGAAAGCGTTTCAGCACCTTACGGAATACTCATCCGATGACAAGTACTCGCATGCTTCTATGCAGTTGACGTCGGTATCATATCACATCCATGCAGGGCAGTCAACAGGGAAATATTGTCCGCATCCATGAAAAAGCGGATGAACGGCAGCGCCTGGCCCGACGCAGGCGCGCCCCCGCAGGGCGCCCCGGTTGTTTGCCTGGCCGCTTGCGCGGTCCATGCCTTGGACCGGCACGGTTACCAGTTGACTTGCCACCGCTGGCTGTACTGGCCGCTGGCGTCCTCCCCAGCCTGTGCCGCATCGTGATAGGTGGAGGTGGCAATCCGCTGCGCCAGCAGGCGGTCGAAAGCCGCCCCATCCAGGGGCAAGGTCACCGGTACGTTTCCCTGCCACTGGGACAGATAGGCCGCGTTGGACAGGGTCAGCTCGTTGATGCCGTCCTCTCCCGGGGACAGCAGCGGCTCCCCCTCCAAAATGGCGTTGGCAAAATTTTGCAGGATGCCCGCGTGGGCGGTCTCCTTTTCCTCCGGGACAATCTCCGTATAATCCATGTCAATCTTGGCAAAGTTCAGCTGGGAGCCAAAGCGTACCTCCCGCTCATTGTGGCGCAGTTTCCACCACTTGAGCTTGCCCTCCTCCAGCACCAGCTTGCCAAGCTCGCCGGAAATCTCCAGGCGGTTGGTACCGGGAAATTCCCCCGTGCTGGTGATGAACAAGCCCGTGGCGCCATTGGCGTAGCGGGTAAAGAGGGTTGCCTCGTCCTCCACCTCGATATGGTGATACTTGGCCACTTCGCACTGGGCGGTCACCGAAACCGGCATGCCGCAGATCCACTGCCACAGATCCAGGTTGTGGGGCGCCTGGTTCAGCAGCACGCCGCCGCCCTCCCCTGCCCAGGTAGCCCGCCAGGAGCCGGAATCATAATAATGCTGGGTACGGTACCAGTTGGTGATGATCCACACGGTACGCTTCATTTCCCCCAGCTCACCCCCCTGGACAATCTCCCGGGCCTTGCGGAACAGGGGGTTGGTGCGCTGGTTGAGCATGATGGCAAATACCTTGCCGCTTTTCCGTGCGTCTTCCGCCAGCCGGCGTGCCTTGGTAACGCTGACCTCCATGGGCTTTTCCACCAGGGTATGCAGCCCCGCTCCCAGGGCAGCGGAGGCAATTTCCCCATGCAGGGGATGGGGCACCGCCACCACCGCGGCCTGCGCCCCCCCGGAAGCCAGCAATTCCCGATAATCCGCAAAGCAGGCCACGCCCGGGAAACGGCGGCGGCTCTCCGCCAGCCGCTCCGGGCGAATGTCGCACACCGCTGCCAGTTCCAGCCCGCGGATTTTGCCCTCCGCCAGGCAGGTGGCATGGGCAGTACCCATGTTGCCAAAGCCGATTACCGCTACCTTGATCCCCGACATATGCCTTCGCTCCTCACTGCTCAGCGGTTTCCGCCGTAGGTGCTGCTGGTGTCGGCAAACACAGCCTGGGTATCCGCCTTGCGGCGGGAAGTGGCCACCCGCTTCATCAGCTCCGTATAGAACAGGTCCTCATCCAGGGGAAGCTCCACCTTCTTGCCCAGGAAGGCGGAAAGATGCATGGCGTTGGACAGGGTAAGGCCATAAATGCCCTCGCTGCCGTGGGCCACCAGGGGCGTTCCCCGCAGGATTGCCCCGCCCCAGGCATTGATGACGCCCACGTGCTGCTCGTTCTTGCCGTCGGTCTCCACCGCCACCTCATGGGCGGGCATGGTGGCAAAGGGTGCCTTATTGGTGCGGCTCCACTCCGGCTCGGACACCTCAAACTCCAGCACGTGCAGCTGGCCATCCTCCACCACCAGCTTGGCGCGGTCCATCTGAATCTCAAAGCGGTTGGTGCCGTGGGCATCGCCGGTGGTGGTCACAAACACGCCCGTGGCGCCGTTGGCATATTCCACGTAGGTGGTTACGTCGTCCTCCACCTCAATGTCGTGCCATTGGCCAAAGCGCATCTGCGACAGTACGCTCACAGGCATACCGCAAATCCACTGCCACAGGTCCAGCTGGTGGGGGCACTGGTTCAGCAGCACACCGCCGCCTTCCCCGGACCAGGTGGCACGCCAGGCCCCGGAATCATAGTACGCCTGGGGACGGTACCAGTCGGTGATAATCCAGTTGGTACGGCGGATCTGGCCATACTGGCCGGACTGCACCAGCTCCCGCATTTTGCGGTACACATGGTTGGTGCGCTGGTTGAACATCATGCCAAACACCACGTCGGGATGCTTGGCGGCCTCCTCGTTCATCTCCCGCACCTGCTTGGTATACACCCCCGCAGGCTTTTCCACCATCACGTGGATGCCCCGCTGCATGCAGGCCATGGCGTAGCGGGGATGATCGTAATGGGGTACGCAGACCATGCAGGCGTCGATGCAGCCGCTGTCCAGCATGGCCAGGGCGTCATCGAAATAGCGGATGTTCCCGGCCAGGTTGGCCTTGCCCCATTCCACCCGGGCGGGGTTGATGTCCGCCACCGCCACCAGGTCAAAATCCGGGCACTTGCCCTCCATAATGCTCCGGGCGTGACCGGAACCCATGTTGCCCAAACCGATGATACCCAGACGAATCTTCTTATCCATGCTGCTTACACTCCTTTTTTCTATGCGTAAGGTTGTTTACCGGAACCCGCGGGAAACCAAATAGTCATAGCTGCGCTTGAGGCAGGCGAAGGGGTCCTCGCCGTGGCAGTCATCCTGCTCCACCAGCATGGTTTGGGTGCCGCCCGCTTCCGCCTTCTCAAACACCCGGTCAAAGTTGATGTTTCCCTCGCCAATCACCGCCATGGACCGGCCGTAGGCGTAGTCCTTGAGATGAATGCAGGGAATGCGCCCGGCCAGCTTTTCCAGCCATTCAGCCGGATCTCCGCCCCCTGCCTGCACCCAGAAGGTGTCCAGGGTAAAGCCCATGAGATCGGCGGGCATATCTTCCATGAGTTTTTCCAACACCAGTTTATTTCCAAAACGCTGGAACTCCTGGTCGTGGTTATGGTACATGAACAGCTTGCCCGCGTCCCTGATGCGCTGGGCAATGGGACGGTAGGTCTCCAGAAAATGCGCATAGCAGTCGGGATCCTTTTCCCGGTCAAAGGGGTACCACCCCAGGCCGATATAGCCGCACCCGAAGGTATCGTGGTCGGCGATTACCTGTTCCAGTTCCCCGGTGAGCCGGGGTACGGGGGTATGCGTCAGTACGCACGTCAGACCATTCCGATCCAGCTGCTGCTTCAGCCACGCGCCTTCAAAGGGGCAGGTACCAGAAACCTGCACAATCCGGTAGCCAATGTCCGCAATGCGCCGGAGGGATTCCGCAAACCCCTCCAGGGTCTGGCAACTGTCCCGGACCGTATACATCTGTGCGCCAATTCTCATGTGCATTTCCGCTCCTTTCACGCTGCGACGTTACGAGCCGCTTTCCTCGCCGGGCTTGATTTCCGGCAGGCGCTCCCACAGGCTTTCCGACCCCGTCCCTTGGGATGTCCTGCCTGCCGCGGGGGGCATATCCGTCATTTCCCGCAGCAGCAGGCTCTGCTCCCGGGTCAGGCGGCTGTAATCCCGGTTGGGCGACCGTCCAAAGTGCTTGACATAGTGCCGGTAAAAGCTGGTATAGTCCCCGAACCCCGCCGCTTCCGCCGTCTGGGCGGCAGGCAGCCCATTGATCAGCAGCTGCTGGGCATAGGTAACCCGCTTGTGCGAGAGGTATTCCATCACGGTGGCGCCCATGGCCCTGCGGAAAATCATGTTCAGGTGGCTCTTGGAAATAAAATATTTTTCCGCCAGGCCGTCCAGGGTGATGCGCTCGGTAAAGTGTTCGTTCAGGTATGCCGCCACTTGCTTGACCACGTCGGAAGGCCGGGTATTGGGCCGGGCAGGCAGGGGCAGGTTGCGCCGGTACACCAGCAGCCGCCCCAGCAGCGCCTCGGTAAACAGAGGGATCAATTTCCGCTGAAGCCCCTCCTCCACCCCCGCCAGGCTGTCAAACCCGGCGAAGGTCTCCTCCAGGCCCCACGCCCCTGCATCCTCCAGAAAGCGCAGGGCCGGGTCGCCCTCCGCCGCCTCCAGCAGCAGATCCCTGCGCTCCACGCCCAGCATATCCGGGTCAAAGTGCAGGGTCCATCGCTCGTAAACCGCCGCGGAATGCACCCGCACGCCATGGAATTCGTTGGGCAGAATCACCAGCATCGTCCCCGGCCGGAGCTGCCGCTCCACCCCGGAAAGCAGGTAGTCCACCTCGCCGCGCACAAAGTAATACAGTTCATAAAAGGGATGCGCGTGGATCATGTACCCCTGGGACGCCACCTGGCTCCTGGTGTGGGAAAAGCTATACAGCGCCGAATCCATCCTACAGCCGTTCATGGCCGCGTCCTCCTCCATGCGCGTCTATTATAGTGCATGCATCCTTCTTCTGGCCACATTTTACATGAAAATCAGCATATTTGCAATATTTCGGTGTTCTTTTGCAATGGGAAGTCCCTTTCCCAAAAAATTTTTGCCTGCGCGCAACCCGCACCCCTGCTTTTCCCCCTGGACAAACCTTGCGGGGTATGCTATAAAGTGTGCTGGAAGATATGCAAAGGAGCATGAAAAGGCTATGTTCAACAAGCGTCGTCCCGCCCAAGCCGCGGCAGGGAACAGCATCATTGACGGCGTCATCTGGAAGCAGCTGCTGATCTTCTTCTTTCCCATTCTGCTGGGCACGTTTTTCCAGCAGCTTTCCATGCCGCCCAGAGAGTTGCCCATATCGTGCATGTATTCGCACAGGAT
>USCR01000089.1 GCA_900553295.1 uncultured Eubacteriales bacterium
AAAAGCAGCGTGGGGTTCCGGTAGAGGTGGGGGCCTTGGCTGCGGTGCGGGGGAAGCGGCGGAGGAAGAAAGCGTGCTTTTTCGTACCGGCATGGTGAAGGTGAATCCTTTCGCTGCTCAACTTGCAAGGATTCCCACAAGGAACGGGACCGAAGGTTTCCAAAGGGCGAGCGGAAAGCCCTTTGGTCGCGCCCACAGGCGCGAAATCCTTTGCGCTTGCAAGTATGTATTACGCAACTTGCGAAAATGATGGGGCAAAATAGAAGGAGAGGTTGCAGAACTGGACTGTTCTGCAACCTCTTTTTTGGGGGTTAGTCGTTTGGAAGAAGGGGACTTTCCAGGGCGCACACGTCCTCCAGGGGGATGCTGTGGCCGTCGGTGAGCTGGAGTACGCCCAGGGATGCATCCATGCGCTTGAGATGACCGGTGATGGTGATATAGGCGCCACCGGCCTTGCGCGGGTCATGGCGGAAATAGGTGACGGTTACCTGGGGGCGCTGATCCAGACAAGTGGCAAGGAGCTGCTGCTTCCGGTCCAGCAGCGCCAGGGCGTCCTCGCTGAGAAGACGCTTGGCTTCGGTGAGCCTGCCGGTTTCCGATACCACGGCGTCATAGCCCACCAGGGCCGCAAAGGGCGCAAACTGCGCGGCCCGGTCTCCCCGGGGCATACGCGGCCGGGTGCGGGGCCCGGGGCAGGGCAGATGCAGCATGTCGGCATAGCGGTCTTGCGCGCGCATGGAATCACTCCTTTTCCTGGGGCAAAGGGGATAGCTCCTTTACGAAGCAAATGATTCGCCCTGCCTCCCCGAAGCCCGTGGCCAGGTGAAAGCGGTAGCTTTCCTGGTTGGTAAGTTCGCAGTCGCTGGCAAATTCCCGGCAGCCCTGAGCGGCGGCCCAGGCCTGGCAGGCGGCCAGCAGCTCCCGGGCATACCCCTGCCGCCGGCAGTCCTCCCGGACAAAAATGCCCTCCAGATAGCCCACGGGGCTGCTGCGGGTGCCCTGCACGTAGTCGTGGCGCAGCTGGCACTGGGCAAAGCCTGCCGGTTCCCCCTGGTGGTACAGCAGGAAAAAGCATGCGTCCGGCCGGGCCAGCAGGGGAGCAAACTCCTCCTGAAGCTCCTGGACGCTGTGCCGGGGCCATAATTCAGCCGCCAGGCATGCAAGGGTTTCCAGGTCGGTGGAAACGGCTTTTCGGATCATCACGGTACCTCCCTGTGTTAGGCCTTGTGACCGCCGATCTGCTGGTTGCGCTCCCGGGCGGTGGCGCCCTCCTCCAGGCTCATGCCCAGCACAATGGCGTTGTTACCGTACTTTTTCTTGATGGACAGCAGGGTCTCCTGCACGCGCTTTTCCCGGGCCAGGGCTTCGTCCTGCGCCTGGCGGGCCGCCTCGTCGGTGAACAGGTCCAGCTGCTGGCAGCATGCGGCGGGCTGTGCCCCCTGGGGCAGGACCTGGCAGGCGGTGAGGTTCAGCCGGCGCACCAGCAGCTTTTCCGACGCGATGCGCTCAAAGAGCGCCGTGGCCGCCGCCATGATCTGCCGGGCCGAGGAGGTGGGACGCTCCAGGCAGGCGGTGCCGTGGGCGTGCTGGGGAATGGTCCGGCCGTAGTGATCCGTGACCGTGGCGCCCCGGTAGTGTGCCCGGGCCTCCGGGGAGGCCAGGTTCTCCACATCATAGCCCACGGTGAGGGTCAGCTGGGTGGTGGTCAGCCCCTTGTCCACCAGGGAAAGGGCCAGGGCGTCCGCCATCTCCCGGACGATGAGCCGCGCCTTGCCAAAGGGATAGGGGCAGGGCAGCACCTGCCCGGAGCCCAGGCTGTTGGCGCTGGGACGGTAGGCCTTGATGTCCGCCATGGTGCAGGATTCCCAGCCCCAGGCGTGGTCTATGAGCAGCTCCGCGTTCACCCCAAAGAGCTTGTAGAGCAGGGCTTCGTTGTGGTAGTCCCCGGGGCGGCCCAGGGAGCAGCGGGCCACGTCGCCCATGGTGTACATGCCGTGAGCCTCCAGCTTCCGGGCGTAGCCATGGCCCACCCGCCAGAAGTCCGTCAGGGGGCGGTGGCTCCACAGGGCGCGGCGGTAGCCCTCCTCGTCCAGCTCCGCGATGCGCACGCCGTTGGCGTCCGGGGGCAGATGCTTGGCCTCGATGTCCATGGCCACCTTGCACAGGTACAGGTTGGTGCCGATGCCCGCCGTGGCGGTGATCCCCGTGGTGTGCAGCACGTCCAGGATCATGCGCATGGCCAGCTCCCGGGCCGTGAGCCCGTAGGTGTCCAGGTAGGGAGTGGCGTCCACGAATACCTCGTCAATGGAATAAACGTGGATGTCCTCCGGGGCGATATACTTCAGGTATACTTCGTAGATCTGGGCGCTTACGGTCATGTAGCGGGCCATCTGCGGCGGGGCCACCAGGTAATCCACCGCCAGGGCGGGGGAGGCGCGCAGGGCCTGATCGTCCCAGGAGGCGCCGGTGAACCGCCCTCCGGGCGCCTGGCGGAGGCGGCGGGCGTTGACCTCCCGGATCTTTTCCACCACCTCGAATAGCCGGGGCCGCCCGGGCAGGCCATAGGCCTTCAGGGAGGGGGACACCGCCAGGCAGATGGTCTTTTCCGTCCGGGCGGCGTCCGCCACCACCAGGTTGGTGGTCATGGGGTCCAGCCCCCGGTCCCTGCAGGCCACGGAGGCGTAAAAGGATTTCAGGTCAATGGCGATGTACTGGGGCTGCCGCATGGGCGCGTCACTTCCTTACCGCACAGGGCAATCTGCCAGAATATGAGAAAATATGTTCTCTTGCTGCCCTATTGTAGCACGGCGCCAAAGAACCTGTCAAGGAATATGGGAAAATATGTTCGTAAATTATTTGCAACAAAGGCGGGCCGCGCTTTTCCTTCCGGGGCGGATATGATATAATGGACACAATTTCCCGCCTTTCCGCCCAGGGATAAGGCGGAGGGACGTACAAAAGGAGGCTTCGCCGTGCGCCGCGTGATGATCCTGCTGCTGTGCCTGCTGCTGCCCTGGGTTGCCCTGGGGGAGGACAACGCGCAGATCGTATCCTTTTCCACCTTTACCGAGCGGGTGAAGCTCCGGGAGCAGCCCAACGACACCGCCCGGGTGCTGGGCCAGTATTACGGCGGCCAGCCCGTGGAGATCCTGGAGGACGGGAAGTCCTGGAAGATGGTGTCCATCGGCGGGCGCACCGGCTATATGATGCAGAAATACCTTACCGACCTCACCGGGGAGGCCGCCGCTCCCGAGGGCGTGATCCGCTACCCCGAGGCGGACGGCACCCTGCCCCTGTACGACCAGGCGGGCGGCACGGGGCGGGTGATTGCCCGGATGCAGGGAGGCGTTTTGCAGGTGCTGGGCACGGTTTCCCAGGAATGGCTGCACGTGCGCTACACCAGTCCGGAGGGAAGCGTCACCTGCGGCTTTGCCTCCGCCCTGGGGATTACCTGGCCCGAGGAGATAAGCCGCCTGCAGGTGGACACCGGCGGCACCAACGAGAAGCTGCACCTGCGCGCCGAACCCTCCAAGTCCGCCGAGAGCCTGGGGCTGTATTACTCCGGGGCGGTGGTCTATGCCCTGATTGAGGACAGCCCCACCCGCGGCTGGACCCATGTGCGCGTGGGGGAGAACGTGGGGTATATGCTTTCCAGCCAGCTGCGCGCCCCGGACGAAACCACCCCCCTGCCCACGGGAAGGCTGCGGCGGGAGAGCTGCCCCTTCTACCTTACCGCCACGGATGAGGAACCGGCGGGCACGCTGTTTGCCGCGGCGGAGTTTGCGGTGACGGCGGAGCAGGGGGGACGGTGCCAGCTGATGCTGGGCAGCGAAGCCAACGGGGATGCGGAATGGGTCTGGGTGGATAGCCAGTACATCCAGTACGGCTACATGACCGTGGGCACCGTGGCGCCCACCGGCACACCGGAAAGCTCGCCCACTCCGCAGGCCACCCCGGCGCCCTGACGCTGGGACGAAAAAACGATCTGTGTATTTTTTTGTCTGGCATTTTTTGCTACAATATTTACATTGCGCGGCGCCCTTCGGGCGTTGCCCGCGCGGATGTGGCAGGGCCTGCCTGCCGCCGCAAGCAAAAGGGAGGAGACGAAGGCATGGACCAAATCCTAAGCGAGCTGTTCTCCGGCGTGCTCTATCTGTTCACCGCGGAGGGGCTCAAAACACTGCTGATGTTCGTCATCTCGGGCATCCTGATCTATCTGGCCATCAAGAAGGAATACGAACCTTCCCTGCTGTTGCCCATCGGCTTTGGCTGCATTCTGGCCAACCTGCCGCCGGTGCTGGAAAACGGCATTCTGACCAATCCTTCCGCCCTGGGGGAAAACGGCTTCCTGACCGTGCTGTTCAACGCGGGCATCGCCAATGAGCTGTTCCCCATCCTGATCTTCATTGCCGTGGGCGCGATGATCGACTTCTCTCCGCTGCTCAAGGACCCCAGCATGATCTTCTTTGGCGCGGCGGCGCAGTTCGGCATTTTTGCCACGTTCCTGCTGTCCCTGGTGCTCATTCCCGTGCTCCTGCCCCAGACGGCGGGGGACCAGAACCTGGTGCTCAAGCTGGCCAGCGCCATCGGCATCATCGGCGCGGCGGACGGCCCCACCACGCTGTATGTGGCCAATCACTTTGACCTGAAGGACTACATGGGCCCCATCTCCGTGGCGGCGTACAGCTACATGTCCCTGGTGCCGGTGATCCAGCCCCCGGTGATCAAGGCCCTGACCACCCGGGAAGAGCGGATGATCCGCATGGACTACCATGAGGACCGCTGCTCCAAGACCGTGCTGATCCTCTTCCCCATTGTGGTGACGGTGGTGGCGGGCATCCTGGTGCCCATGAGCGCGCCGCTGGTGGGCAGCCTGATGTTTGGCAACCTGATCCGGGAGTGCGGCGTGCTGGAGCGCCTGTCCAAGACCGCCCAGAACGAGCTGGCCAACCTGGTGACCATTCTCCTGGGCCTGACCATCGGCTCCACCATGGTGGCGGATAAGTTCCTGCAGCTGGAAACCCTGCTGATCCTGGCCCTGGGCCTGGTGGCCTTTATCTTCGACACCGCGGGCGGCGTGCTTTTCGCCAAGTTCCTCAACCTGTTCCGCAAGAACAAGGTGAACCCTATGATCGGCGCGGCGGGCATTTCCGCCTTCCCCATGTCCTCCCGGGTGATTGCCAAAATGGCCCTGAAGGATGATCCCAGCAACTTCATCCTCATGCAGGCCACCTCCGCCAACGTGGCCGGCCAGCTGGGCTCCATTGTGGCCGGCGGTATGGTGATTACCCTGGTGAGCATGCTGCTGGGCTAAGGAGGTAAGAGTGATGATGAAACTGCTTTCCCTGTTGATGGCTTCCGCCAGCGCGGAAACCGTGGCCACTGCCGAAACGGGCATGACCTCCCTGCCCCTGCTGACCAAGGGACTAATTGTGACCGCGGGCGGCCTGTGCGGGGTATTCCTGGTGCTGCTGCTGTTCTTTATTACCATCAAGCTGATGCAGAAAATCAAATAAGGCCAATTCCCGATATGCGCAAGAGGCTGCCCGTGAAAATGGGCAGCCTTTTTCATATGTCCCCAAAGTGCCGAAAACCGCTTTTCGTGGAAGGCAAATCCAGTCAACCCGGGGCGAGCCAAACGGATGGGGAAATTGCTTTTGCGTGCAAAAGCAGTGCCCCGCTCCACTGGCAAGGCCGCCGGAAACGGGGGAAAACCGAGGCGCGCTTCACACCCTGGCGGCAGCGTGCTCCCAATGGTCAGTTTTACTGTTTTTGTCCTATAAGGTTAACAAATATCCAGAAAATACAATTTTTTCTAATTTTATCCCTTTTCATATCTTGCATTTTTCTTGTTCTCTGTTATAATGGAACTATAAACAAGCGAAAAATTTTACATAAATGCGTGATACGACTCATAAGATTTTTAGCACCGGCGGGCTGTACCGGCGCTGAAATAAAAAATTTTTTATAGGAGGACCCATTCATGAAGAAACGGTCTCTGGTTCTCGTCCTGGCCCTGGTGATGTTGTGCACCCTGTTCCCCGTTTCCTCCATGGCGGCCAATGAGGAGATTACCGGCAAGGTAGTCATCTATACCTCCATGTATCAGGACATCATCGACATGATGGATGAAGCCCTGGCCCAGCAGTTCCCCAACTGCGATGTGGAGTTCTTCTATGGCGGTACCGGCACCCTGCAAACCAAGCTGGCCGGTGAAATGGAAGTGGGCACCCTGGGCTGCGACATGCTCATGGTGGCCGAGCCTGCATACTCCCTGGAACTGAAGGAAGGCGGCTGGCTGCATCCCTACGTGACCGCCGCCCGGGATAACATGAACTTTGACTACGACGAGGAAGGCTACTGGTACTGCGTGCGCGTGTGCTCCATGGGCCTGGCCTACAACCCCGAAATGTACACCAAGGAAGAAATTCCCACCTCCTTCGAGGCCTTTGCCTATGACACCTCCGCCGCGGGCATGATCTCCATGTCCAACCCCTTGACCTCCGGTACCGCCATGGCGACCATCGTGGGCCTGGTGGATAAATACGGCGAGGAATACTTCGACGCCCTGGGCAAGCAGGACGTGATGATCGAGTCCGGCTCCTCCGCCCTGGCGAAGCTGGAAACCGGCGAGTGCAAGGTCATTATGATTCTGGAAGAGTCCGTGCTGAAGAAGCGCGAAGAGGAAGGCTCCACCCTGGAGTGGTTCATCCCCGACGACGGCAACGTGCTGGTGCCCTCCACCGTGATGACCGTGGCTGAGGAAAAGAGCGCCAACAAGAATACCGCCGCTTGCGAAGCCATCACCGACTGGCTGCTCAGCGAAGAAGGCCAGAGCTACATCGTCAAGGGCTGGATGCACTCCGTGCTCAAGGACTTCCCCACCGAGCCCTATGACGGTGCGGACACCAAGACCCTGATGGAGACCAACATCCCCGTGGATTGGGAGCGGTGCTACAAGAATCGCGAAGAGATCCGCACCATGTTCCAGGAGAAGGTAACCATCGAGTAAACCGCACACAGGATACGGCGCTGTGGTAAGCAGCGCGCCGTCCGGACGCCTTGCCCGGACGCATAAGTCCGGCGGCCTGCCTCCTCCCGAGAGGGGGGAGGTGGGCCGCCTTCCATTTTGGGAGTGAAGATATGAGCAACACGGTTCCTGCCACTACCCGGCCAACCCGGCGCCGGATTTATTTCGACCCCAAGTGGATACTCATCCTTGGCATTGTGCTGTTCATGGTGATTTTCCAGATATTCCCCATTCTGTATCTGGTGGTAAAGGCTTTCTTCCCTGAGGGAACTTTTTCCCTGAACACCTTTGAACGGCTGTACACCTACGAAATGAACTGGGGCGCGCTGACCAATACGCTCATCGCGGCCTTTGCAACCATGGTGCTGGGCACGCTGCTGGCCTTCCCCCTGGCCTGGCTGGTGGGGCGCACCAATATGTATGGGAAAAAATTCTTCCGCAGCCTGTTTGTGCTCACCTACATGGTGCCCCCCTATGTGGGCGCCATGGCCTGGCTCCGGTTGCTGAACCGGAACGTGGGCACCATCAATATTGTCATCCGCGCCATTTTTAACATGGATACCAACGTGGGCCCCCTGAACATCTACACCCTGGCGGGCATGATCTGGGTGCTGACCACCTTCTACTATCCCTACGCGTTCATCACCCTGTCCCGGGCCATGGAGAAAATGGACCCCTCCCTGGAGGAGGCCGCCCGGGTATCCGGAGCGTCCCCGCTGCGGACGGTGTTCACCATTACGCTGCCCATGATGACCCCCAGCCTGATTGCCGGAGCGCTGCTGGTGTTTGTGTGCGCCATGAGCTGCTACGGTATTCCCTCTATCATCGGTGCGCCGGGCAAGGTGCATACGGTAACCACCCGTATTGTGGAATACATGGGCCTGGGCGCCGAGGGTATCAATGACGCCACGGGCCTGGCGGTGTTCCTGATGGTGCTGGCCATCATCATTCTGTACCTGTCCGACGTGGTAATTGCCCGGAAGCAGTACATCACCGTGTCGGGCAAGTCCACCCGGCCCAACATTGTGGATCTTGGCAAGTGGCGCACGCCTATGACCGTGCTGGTAAGCCTGTTTGCCTGCATCGTGATCCTGGTGCCCTTCGCCACGATTATCGCCACCTCCTTCAAAAAGAACCTGGGCAAGGGCCTGTTTGAGGCGGGGAACTTCACCACCAACCACTGGACCCGCATCTTCTCCCGCTCGGACATCCTGGAGAGCCTGAAGAACAGTATCGTCTTTGGCATCCTGACGGCCACCATCGGCATCCTGATTGCCTGTGCCATGGCCTATCTGCTCCAGCGCACCCGGGTAAAGGGACGCAAGATCCCGGACTTCCTGATTACCCTGGGTTCCGGAACGCCCTCGGTGGTTATCGCCCTGGGACTGATTATGACCATGACGGGCAAGTTTGGCATCAACCTGGGCAACACCGTGGCCATCATGGTCATCGCGTACCTGATCAAGTACCTGATGATGGGCATGCGCACGGTGGTATCCGCCATGAGCCAGATCCATGTGTCCCTGGAGGAATCCTCCCAGATTTCCGGGGCCAGCTGGCTGGGCACCATGCGGCGCATTACGGTGCCGCTGATCTTCCCCTCCATTGCGGCAGGCTGGTTCCTGATTTTCATCCCCAGCTTCTATGAACTTTCCATGACCGCCCTGCTGTACTCCAAGGATACCAAGACCATCGGCTTCCAGCTGTATGAATACTGGACCTATACCAGCCAGCAACAGGCTTCGGCCCTGGCGGTGGGCATCCTGCTGGTGATCATCGTGCTAAACCTGTTGCTGAACAAGCTCACCAAGGGGAACTTCTCCATCTGATTTTGCACATAAAGGAAGGATAGCTGCGTTATGGCAAGCGTAACCATTCAAAACGTATCCAAAGCCTTTGGGGATGTGGTGGTACTCAAGGAGTTCAATGAGGTTTTCAACGACAAGGAATTCGTCACCCTCCTGGGCCCCTCGGGCTGCGGCAAAACCACCATGCTGCGCATCATTGCGGGCTTTGAAAAGCCCACCAGCGGCCAGGTGTTCATCGGCAATCAGCTGGTGAGCGGGGAAAATACTTTTGTGCCCCCGGAGCGCCGGGACATCGGCATGGTGTTCCAGTCCTACGCCGTGTGGCCGCACATGACCGTGTTTGAAAATGTGGCGTACCCCCTGAAAATCAAAAAAGTGAACCGGAACGTCATTAAGGATAAGGTGGACCGCATCCTGGATGTGGTGCACCTGAGCCAGTACGCGGACCGGATTCCCTCCCAGCTTTCGGGCGGACAGCAGCAGCGGGTGGCCCTGGGCCGCGCCCTGGTGGCGGAGCCGGAGCTGCTGCTGCTGGACGAACCGCTTTCCAACCTGGACGCCAAGCTGCGCGAATCCATGCGCTTTGAGATCAAGGAGATCCAGACCAAGCTGGGCATCACCGTGGTCTACGTAACCCACGACCAGACCGAGGCCATGGCCATGTCCGACCGGATCATCGTCATCAACCGGGGCATTATCCAGCAGGTGGGTACCCCGGAGGACATCTACAAGCGCCCGGTGAATCAATTCGTGGCAGACTTCGTGGGCAAGGTGGACTTCCTGCATGCCAGCGCGCAAAGCGGGCGCATCCGCCTCACGGATATCGATCAGTCCATCGGCTATGCGGGACCGAAAACCGGATCGCTGGTCATGGCGCTGCGGCCGGAGAACATCAAAATTGGCAAGCTGGATACCTACACCACCGCGGCGCCTTGCCTCAAGGGCCGGCTGACGACCTGCTTCTACCTGGGCGACGTATACGACTGCCGGGTGGATCTGGGCGGCGGTGTGCTGCTGCGGGTAATTACCGACGCGGCTACCTTTGAGCAGGTGCGCGTGGGGGATGAGGTGGCCCTGCATATCCGGGAATACATCCTCTTTGACCAGTCCGACACCGAGGATCAATTGAAGATTGTCACCTGAGCACAAGCATATCTGCAAGGCGCTTTCCTTTCGAGGGAAGCGCCTTCAACGTGTTGGGAAAGTTTTTTTCACCATCTATGCAAAGAAGCAAATTCGGACAACCAGAGGTCGTCCGCACACGAGTGAATGTCAGAGGGGCGGCCATGAGACATGCGCCCTTTGGGTACTTTCCCGCGCGGGGAAAGTACCTCGTCCGCCCGCAGGCGGACGAAACCTCCC
>USCR01000090.1 GCA_900553295.1 uncultured Eubacteriales bacterium
TTTAGTATAAACGTTTACATATTTTCCATCAAGCATTTTTTGCAAAAAACTTTTTCTTTCCCGTTTCTTCCCAGGGGAGCGTTACAGCCGCAGGGTAATCTCCTCCACCAGCTGGGCAAACAGCGCCTCCTGGTCTGCTCCGTCCCAGTGCAGGGCCAGGGGGGACATGCCCTCCAGCAGCGCTGTCAGCCTGGGGGCCAGGGCTTCATCGGCCAGGGCCAGCACGGGGCTTTCCCCCTGGAAGCAGTCCCACAGGGTCCGGGCAAAGGCGGGGCAATCCAGGGCCGCCTCCGTCAGGCGGTCCAGCAGAATGGGCGCGTGGCGGGGGATGCACCGGCGCAGGGTGGGCGCGGCCAGCTCCTCCCACACTTCGGGGATGGAAACGGTGCGCTGCCGCCCCAGGCGCAGGGTGCAGGGCACGTCGTTTTCCATGGGGTCCTGGGCGCCTAGGAAGTGCAGCAGCTCCCCCCGGGTTTGGCCCGCCAGGGCGTAGGGCAGCATGCGAAAGCCCACCGCCCGCAGGGGCAGGGCACGGATCACGCTTTGCGCCAGGACCGACGCCTTTGCGCCATGGGTGCTGAACAGCAGCAGTTGTTGCATTGCGGCACGCTCCCTTCCGTGGTTGGCTGGAAAAAGGGGCTCTGTCTTTATTATAGCATAGATTTTCCCCTTGGCAAGCCGGGCTGTCCCAGGCAGGGGGGCATTTTTCCCCTGTGAACGCCTGCATAAGCGGTTGTGATGCCGCACATACTAGCTTTGACCAACAGACTTGCAATAAAGGGGTTGAAGCGTATGGAAAAGACGATGCAGGGGCGCGCCCGCGCCGGATGGCAGGACAAGGAAACGGAGCGCCTGTTTCAGGCGGTGGATCAGGCGGCCCGGGAGGGGCAGCCCCTGCGCCATGTATTTGAGTCCCTCAGCGGCGAGCTGGGCCGCAAGCCCAACAGCATCCGCAATTATTATTACGCGCGTCTGCGTCAGCATCCCGAGAGTTCCGTGCAGCGGGCGGCGCCCTTTCAGACCTTTACCCAGGAGGAGGTGCGCGCCCTGCTGCGCCAGGTACTCATGGCCCGGGGCCAGGGCAAGTCCGTGCGCTCCTGCGTGATGGACATGGCCCAGGGGGACCACAGCCGCATGCTGCGCTATCAGAACAAGTACCGCATGGTGCTGCGCCGCTGCCCCAGCCTGGTGGAGGAGGTTTCCCAGGAGCTGCGGGCGGAGGGCCTGCCCTGCCCGGAGCTGGAGGATCACCAGGAGGAGCTGATCCAGCCCGATAACGTGGCCATGGCCAATCTCCTGGCCGAGCCCGCGGTGCACGCCATGCTGGAGGGGCTCAAGGAGCTGCTGCGCCGGGCCTCCCGGGAAACGGAAGCCCCCGCGCTTCAGCGCCAGGTGGACCGCATGGCCGTGCAGCAGGATCTCCGCCGCCTTTCCTGGGAGCGGGACTTTGACGACTGCGCCGCCCATCTCCAGCGCATGATGACCCTCCTGCGGGATTTCCTGGCCCTGCCCCGGGAGTCCCAGCAGCTGCAGCTGGACACCTTCCGGGACGCGGGCATTGAGGAGATCAGCCAGGCGGAGAATTTTCTCAGCCGCCAGCGGGGCTAAAAAGGGAAAAAAAGGAAGCGTAGCCGGAACGGCCGGTACGCTTCCTTTTGTCATGCACGGAAGGGGATGAAACTCAGTTCAGCGCCTCCGCATCGTTTTCGATGCTGATCTCTTCCACGCTGCGGATGGCCCAGCGGGCAACCACCATTTGCAGGTTATCCTTGCCCACGGCCAGGGTGATGGTATCGTCACGGATACCGGTGATGGTGCCGTAAATGCCCCCGATGGTGCAGATGCGGTCGGTCACCTTCAGGTTGTTGAGCATATCCTTGACCTGCTTGTCCTTCTTGCGCTGGGGACGGATCAGGAAGAAATAGAACACCACAAAAATGAGCACCATGGGCAGCAGCATGCTGATGAGGCTGGCCACCGGGCTGATTTCGGCGACGGCGGCATCCGCGGTGGCGGTGGTGCCGGCAGCGCCGGTGGTCTCAGCGATGGCGCGGCTGACGCCAAAGAACAAAGACATCCAATCCATGCAAAAAACTCCTTTCAGAATGGGTCGTTGCCTATTATAGCAAAATTCTGGATACATCACAAGCCTTTTAGGAAAATTCCGGCTTTTTGCGGCTCCCCCCGGGATTACACCACCGTGCCGTTCTCCCCGGCCTCCCGGATGGGGTCCGCGCCCGTGCCCCAGGCCAGATAAAAGGCGCACAGGCTGCAATTCATGTATACGCTCAGGGCCAGGTTCAGCCCCAGGTAAAGCACCTGGCACAGCACGTTCCCCAGCATGAACAGCGCCATGTTGGACACCAGGGAGATCAGGATGGACCAGCCCAGGAAGGACAGCTGCATGAGGAACAGGTTCAGCTTCTGGTGGGACATGCTGGCAATGCTGGCCTTCACGCAGGCGCGGCAGCTCCAGTCCGGGTGATCCGCCAGGAAAAACATGCTCAGGGCATAGCGGAAATAGGCGATCACCGCCGGAATAATCGTGGCCGCATAGCTGACGATGGTCAGCGTGACCATCCAGCTGAGTCCATGGCGGCTGACGCTGTCCACGGTCATGGCCAGGTAGGTGATGATTCCCATGCAGCACAGCCCGGGCACCGCCCACAGCAGCATCTTGACCAGCGTCAGCAGCTCCACCCCCAGGCCCTTCAGGCCGGTTTTCACCCGGGAGAACACCGCCGTCCAGCTCTGGTCCTTCCGCCCATGGAGCAGCTCCAGAAAGAAGTGGATCAGCCCCAGGGTAAACATGGGCGTCACCAGAAAGGACAGCACGCTGAGCACGTTGGACAGCAGCCGCGCGGAACCCAGCTGGCCCTCCACCAGGCGCAGCAGGTACTGGGGATCTGCCAGCAGTTCGGGATTGCCGTATTGCAGCACCGTCAGCAGCTGCTGTTGCAGCCCGCCCCCCTGCACCAGGGAGGCAATCTGCGCAAGCCAGCTGGGCAGGGACGCCACCAGCATCACCACCAGGGCGGTCTGCCAGTGTCCCGCCAGCGCCTGCCGGGCCTTCAGCCGCAGGATAAAGTTATTTTTTTCCATCATGGATGATTTTCCTCCTTCACATAAAAGCGCATGGCCACCCCGGTGTCGTTGCACAGGGTTTCATCGGGCAGGCTGCGCAGCGCGTGGGCCACGTAGTAATCCCCCGCCGCGCCGCCCAGGTTGATGGACTGCACAAAACAGATGGCCGGGAACCAGGCCGGCAGCGTCAATCCCAATGCCAGCAATACCACGCCCCACACAACCACCGGGCTCAGGGCAATGACCAGGTAGCTGCGCTTGTCAAAGTACGCGTCCTTCAGCCCTGTCCAGATGTAGCCGCCGCCAAAGCCAAAATGCGGCCAGCGCCGGACATAGGCCCAGATGCACACCCCATGCACCGCCTCGTGCAGCAGCATATAGGCCAGCGTGCCCAGCAGGGCCGCAACGGCCTGCGCGCCCCATCCCGCCAGGGGGAATGCCCAGGGCCAGAGCAGATAGATCACCAGGCCCAGCGCCAGCACGCCCACGGTCAACCCCGCGCAGAGCTTGTTCACCCGCAGAAAGGTTTGCCTGTCATGGAGCAGGTCAATTTCCCGGGCCATCTTCCAGCCCTCGGGCAGGCCGATAACGTTCATCCGGCGGCGCCTCCTTTGGGGAATTGTTCAGGATGCATGATACCATATTTCCCCCGGGAAGGCAACGACAGGCGCGCCATTTGGGCAAAAGAAAAACGGGGCCGCCCGGCCCCGTTGCGGCGCCGGAAACGGCCCCTCAGCCCTGCGCCGCTTCCCGGCAGGCGCGCACGCCCCGGCGGCGGGTATAGAGCAAGCTGGAGGTAATGGCGGTGAAGGGCGCCACCGTTACCAGCCCGAAGGAGCCCACCAGGGTGGTGAGCACTTCGCTGGCCACATACTTGAGATTGGCGATGTCCACCAGGGGCGTGCCCTGGCCCGCAAAGTACATGAGCATGGACAGGTAGCTGCCGGAGTAGGCCAGCATCAGCGTGGTGGTCATGGTGCCGATGACGCTGCGGCCCACGGAAAAGCCGCTGAGGAGCAGCTCCCGCCGGGTGATGTCCGGCTTGTGGAGAATCAGCTCCTCGCTGGCGGAGGCGATGTCCATGCTCAGGTCCATCAGCGCCCCGGAATTGGCAATGAACACCATGGCAAAGAACAGCGAGCGGATATCCAGGCTCATGGTGCTCTGGGCGATGAGCGGCACCACATAGGGCAGGCTGCCCCCGTCCAGCTTCAGCAGGTTGCCGAACACCACCGCCAGCACGCAGGTGAGGGCCGTGCCCTGGAGGGAGCCCAGCATGGCCACCAGCGCCTTGCGGGTGAAGCCCGCCACCAGCAGGTCAATCATGGCGGTGAGCACCACCACCAGCAGCAGCGCCATCCAGATGGGGGCATAGCCCGCCAGCATCAGGGGGATGAGCACCTTCCACACCAGCATCACGCTGAGCACCAGGGAGATCAGCGCCCCGCAACCGGACACGCCCCCGAACAAAATCAGCAGCAGCCCGAACAGCCCGAAGAGCAGCCCCTCGGTATCCAGGCGGTAGTGGTCGATCATGGTTACGCGGAATTCCCCGCTCTCCGTGGGCTGGATCATGGCCAGCGCCCGGTCTCCGGGGGCGAAGAGCTTGTCCTTGTCCAGGGCGGCGTTTTGCAGGTTGTTGGCGGTGACCTCCAGGCCCTTGTATTCGCCCTCCAGGACGCGGACCACGCAGGTCTGCGCCCCGGCGTTCACAATGCCCAGGGGTTCCAGGCCGTCGTTGTTCACCGACAGCACCTCCACCTGCACCCGGGGGATGGCCGCGTAATCCCCCGCGTAGGGGTTGGGCAAAAAGCACAGCGCGCCGCAGAGCAGCAGCGTCACCAGGCAGAAAATCCAATCGCGTTTCTTCCCGCGAAAAATGGCACGGAGCATGCGGTTTCCTTCTCCTCTCTTTGCACAAAGGGAGACAGCTCGCAGGGCGAACTGCCTCCCGAAAAAGTGCGTTTCCTTCGCAACACGCCGGCAAACCCTTGCCCGTTTGGGGGATGAGGCTGCGACTCCCCGCTGCCGTGGCGGAGGGGCCGCAGCCCTGCCGCGGGCCGGGACCTTGCCGGGGGTCAACGTTCCGGGGTTACTCCTCGGTCAGGCCCATGACCTCCATGGTCTTGTGGAAGATGTCCGTGTTGTCATAGCTGCCGATGAAGGCTTCCGCGCCCACGCCCGTGGCGTACACGGGGAGCAGCAGGCCGGTGTGGGCATAGCTGGTATAGGCGATGCCCGCCTTGTTGTTCAGGATGTGGCTTACCGCCATGCTCAGGGGCTCATAGCCGCCGTAGAGCAGCTGGTCGTTCTCGGTGAGCGCCCGGGATGCCGGATCAATCATGGAAAGGTCGAAGGCGTTCTCGATGCGGGTGAGCTCCTCCTCCGTGAGGGTCAGGGGCTGATCGGCGGTGGTGGTCAGGCCGTAGTTGGCCTCGATGACCTCCAGGGCCTTGGCGAAGTCGGCCTTTTCCTCCCGGAGCTTGACAATCTCCTTATCGAAGTCCACGAAGCTCATCTTCTGGTTTTGCAGGTAATCGAAGTGGGTATCGTAGGCGGTGGCGGCGAAGCCGATGGTCAGGCCGCCGGTCTCGTGGTCGCCGGTGACGATGATGAGCGTCTCGTCGGGATGCTCGGCGGCAAAGTCGATGGCCACCTGCACGGCGTCGCTCAGGGCGAGGGTATCATAGATGCTGGTCATGGCGTCGTTGGCGTGGCAGCTCCAGTCGATCTTGCCGCCCTCGGTCATCAGGAAGAAGCCGTTCTCGTTGTCCAGGTTGGCGATGGCCGCTTTGACGATCTCGGAGAGGGCCAGGGAGTCGGTGCCTTGGGCTTCCAGGCGCAGGCGGTCGATTTCGTACTGCATGGCGTAGTCGTCGTTGGGGTCGGGTACCACGGCCAGGGTGCGGCCGCTCTCTGCGTTGATGGCGCGGATGCCCTCGTTGGTGTTCACCACGTTGAAGCCGTTCTCCCTGGCCAGGTCATAGAGGTTGGCCTGGGTGCCGTCGCCGTCGGGCTGGTTCCAGTTGCCGCCGCCGATGAAGTCCAGGGTGTCCCCGGTGATGCCCTGCACGGCGATGTCGTAGTAGTCATTGCGGCTGGGCATCTTGGCGTAGTAGGCCGCGGGAGTGGCGTGGTTCAGGCTCACGGTGGAGATGACGCCCACCTTCTTGCCGGCCTCCTTGGCGTACTCGGTGATGATTTTGAAGGGCTCGGTCTTGTCGATATTGTAGTTGATGACGCCGGAGAGGGTCTTTTCACCGCTGGCCATGCTGGTGGCGGTGGAGGCGCTGTCCGGGCAGAAGGAGGACGCGTCGTAGGTGGTCATGATGCCCACATTCTGGAAGGTGGTGAAGCTCAGCTCCGCGGGGGTGGGCAGGGTGGCGTCGGGGTTTTGCAGGGTGCCCAGGAAGTACTGGGTGGCGCTGACCTGAGGGCTGCCCATGCCGTCGCCGATGAACATGAACACATACTTGGGCGCGGCCGCTTCCTCGGCGGTGGCGCAGCCCAGCATGCCCAGCGCCAGGACCAGGGCGCAGCAGAGTGCCAGAATCCGTTTCATTGTGTTTTTCTCCCTTTCTTCATCCTTTTTTTCTTACCGACAATGAGGATACGGCATGTGCGTCAAATCCGCGTCTGGGGATGGCAAAGGGCAGGTTAATTCTTTGCAAAAAAATAGCGCCCGGCCAGGGTTTCCCGGCCGGGCGCATGCAAAGGGGCATATGTTGTATTTCATGGAAGCCCGCTTACTCCGCCAGTTTCACCCGCAGGGTGAGCACCTGGAAGGGCCGCACGTGCAGCGGGGCATCCAGCGGCAAGGCCTCCCCGGTGGGGTTCTCCAGCATGTCGCAGGGCTGGAGGGCCTTGACGGGCAGATCGCTGCACAGGCGGAAGGTGACGTCCTCCTTCCGGCTTTCGTACAGGCGGAGGATCATATCGCCGCTGCCATCGTCGGCGGGCTTGAGGGTATCCAGGATCACGTTGGGGGCGTCGGTGGAGAAGGCGCTGAAGCGGCCGCACAGGCCCGGCGCCACGGTCACGGGCAGGTTGAAGGCCAGGCCCTGGCGCACCACGGGGGAACGATCAAAGGCGCCCTCCCAGGCGGTGAAGCCGTAGCGGAAGTGCTGCTGGCCCTGGTCGCTGGCCATCTCCGGAGAGGCGGCGGCACGCAGCAGGGTCAGCTCGATGCTGTTCTCCTCCACGCCCACGCCGTACTTGCAGTCGTTGAGCACGGCACAGCCATGGCTGTTATCGTGCAGGGCGGTGTAGCGGTGGTTGCACACCTCGAAGCGCTGCTGGTCATAGCCGCGGCTGCGATGGGTGGGACGCTCCACATAGCCGAACTGCATCTCGTGCAGGGCGTTTTCCGCCCGCACATCCACGGGGAAGGCCACCTTCAGCAGGCGGTGCAGCTCGTGCCAATCCACGGTGGTGTCAAAGGTGACCACCGGGCTGCCCACCTGCACGGAAATGGTCTGGCGGATGGTGGAGTCGCCCACGCGGCCCGTCCAGGTCAGGGACGCGGCAAGGCCCTGGGCGCAGTCCACGGCCATGGACTCCACCACGGGGGTTTCAAAGCCGCATTCCCGGTAATTGCTGTCGATGTCCCAGGCGTCAAAGAGCCGAGGCACATCCTTGTACATGCGCAGGGCGTTCATGGGGCCGGCGGCCATTTCCCGACCGCCCAGAATGCAGGAAGTAACCTGGCCCTTTTCGTCCACGCGCACCCGCAGGTCACCGGCGGTGAGCAGGAAACCTTCGCCGTCCCGCTCCGCCCGGGCCAGGGACGCGGCGGGGGCGGCAGGGGCGGAGCGCAGGGCAACCGCGCCCAGGGCGGGCACCGTGACCAGGGCCTTGCCCTGGGCCACAGGCACGGGTTCGCCCTCAGCGGTAACCGCGCCATCAAAGCCCGTGGGCAAATCCACCACCTCTGTGCGGTCAAAGCCCAGGGCGTTGAACACGGTCACGCCTTCCCCGGGGGTTACCAGGGCGCTGCGCGCGGCGGCGGCCAGTCCATTGGCCTCCTGCTGGAGGGCCTGATGGGCCTGGTTGGCCTCCACATACACCTGGGCGATGGAGGAGCCGGGGAGAATATCGTGGAACTGGTGCAGCAGGAGCACCTTCCACAGGCGCTCCGCCTCCGCGGCGGGGTAGGCATGGCCCTTGCGGGCGGCCAGGGCGCCCCAGACCTCCATCTCGTGGAGGGCAAACTCGCTGCGGCGGTTGTTCTTCTTCACCGCGGCCTGGGTGGTATAGGTGCCCCGGTGGGCGTTGAAGTACAGCTCCCCATCCCAGGTGTGGACGGGGCCGCCCTTTGCCTCCAGGTCGTCGAACATGGCCAGGGGGGAGTCCATGGTCACCCGGGGCATGCCTTCCAGGTCCCGCTCCCGCAGGGCGTATTCGATGTAGTCCCGGCAGGGGCCGCCGCCGCCATCCCCGTAGCCAAAGGGAATGAGGAAGTCGTCCAGGTGGCGCTTCTGCACCCGGGCGCGCCAGGCGCCGCACAGCTCCTTGGGGTCGGTGCGGTAGGTGTAGCTGGTGGGCAGGAAGGAGGTTACCGTGCTGCCGTCCATGCCCTTCCAGGTGAAGTAATGGTAGGGGAAGGGATCGCCCTCGTTATAGCTCCAGAAGATCTTCTGGGTGACCAGGTAATCCACGCCGCAGCCCTTGAGCAGCTGGGGCAGCGCGGCGGAATACCCGAAGGTATCCGGCAGCCACAGCAGGCGGCTGTCCACCCCCAGCTCCTCCTTGAAAAAGCGCTTGCCGAACACCAGCTGGCGGATCAGCGCCTCGCCGGAGGGCATGTTGGTATCCGGCTCCACGTACATGGCGCCTTCGGCAATCCAGCGCCCCTCCGCCGCGGCACGGCGGATTTTTTCATACAGGGAGGGGTAGTATTCCCGGCACATCTCGTAGGCGGCGGGCTGGCTTTGCAGGAAGCGGTACTCGGGGTAGCGCTCCAGCAGGCGCAGCTGCGCGGCGAAGGTGCGGGCGGTTTTGCGGTGGGTTTCCCGCTGGGGCCACAGCCAGGCCAGGTCCAGGTGCGCGTTGCCCACGGCCCACATGCGGGGCATGGTGGGGCCGTTTTCGCAGGCCATGAGGGGACGGAGCAGCTCCCGGGCCGCCCGGTAGCAGGCGTTGCGCCCCTGCGCGGGCTGCTCAAAGTCCACCGCCCGGGTGAAGGCCTCCAGGCCGTCGGCAATCTTCGCCGCGCGGAGGGAGTCCTCGGGGAGCTCGTCCAGGAGCATGCGCAGGGTGCTCACGTCCAGCCAGAGCTGATAGGCGTCCTCGTTCCAGATGCCGAAGGTGTTGTGGCCCATGCGGGCGCGGCGGCCCTCCTCCTTGGGATCGCCCAGGGTGCCGGGGAGCACCGGGCCGGTGGCGCAGCCGCCCACGTCAGGATAATAATGCCCGGCGTATACCTCAAAGAGCAGGTCGAAACGCTCGCCGGGGACGCCCTTTTGGGTGAGCACGTTGTCGGACAGATAATGATGGGGGACGCTCACCCATTCCGCCCGGCGGGTGCCGAAGGGCTCCCCGTTGACGAACAGGGTGGCTTCGCCGCCCATGTCCAGGGAGAGAACCACGGCCTGGTCCCGGGCCTCCTCGGGCAGCACGGCTTCCCCGCGCACCCACATGTATTCCCAGGTGTGCCCCCAGGGGGTGCCTTCAGGAACGGGGCGGAAGGGCCCGCGGGCGGCCTCCTCCGGGGACAGGTGTTCCATGGTGGTATAGCCCTCCAGGGCGATTTCGCCCAGGGGGCGGTAGAAATCCTCCGCCAGTACCCGCATCCAGTGATTGACGCGGGCAGCGTATTCCGAGTGCATCAGCGACATGGCGATACCTCTCTTTCCTATGCGTTGCGGTCTTGCGTGATGGAGCATGGCTCCGGCGACATGAGCATAAACGATTGCGGCGCGTTTGGCAAGAGCTATGGATCAGGAAATGAAAAATATTCCTTTTCCCTGCGTCTTCCCCACGGATTTGTGGAAAAAGCGCTGAAAAAGGAGATTCACTTTCCGTAAAAACATTTTCGGGAGCGTGGCTTCGCCGGCCAGGGGGGCAGGGGGGATTCCGACCTCCCCCCTA
>USCR01000091.1 GCA_900553295.1 uncultured Eubacteriales bacterium
CCAGGGTTTCCCGGACGCGGCCCTCCAGCTCCTTGAGTTCCGGGGGCAGGGGACGGGCGTTTTTCACCTTGTGGGCCGCCTGGCCGTGGCTCTCTGCCTCCCGGCGCAGGGCAGCCAGCTGCTCCAGCTGGCGCACGCTGTATCCCTTGGCCAGGGTTTCCCGGGCCAGGGCAATCTTGTCCTCCTCCCGGTCCAGGCCCGCCAGCACCCGGGCATGGCCCGCGCTGAGCTGGCCCTCCCGGACCATTTGCGCCACTTCCTTGGGCAGGGTGAGCAGGCGCAGCAGGTTGGCAATGACCGGACGGCTCTTGCTGAGCCGGGCGGCCACGGTCTCCTGGGTATAGCCGCACTGCTGCATCAGGGCGCGGATGGCCGCGGCCTCTTCCATGGGGTTCAGGTCCTCCCGCTGGAGGTTCTCAATGAGGCTGACCTCCATCTGCCGGATCATGTCCATGTCCCGCACGATACAGGGCACCGTAGCCAGGCCCGCCTGCCGGGCGGCCCGCCAGCGCCGTTCCCCCGCCACAATGCGGTAGCGCCCGCCGGGCTGCTCCACCACCAGCAGGGGCTGGAGAATGCCCTGCTCCTTCACGCTGGCGGACAGCTGGGTCATGGCCTCCTCCGGGAAGCTACGGCGGGGCTGCTCCGTATTGGGATCAATATCTCCCACGGGAATTTCCTGCACCACATTGGGCAGCAGCTCGTCCGCCTCGGGGAGCAGCGCGTCCAGTCCCCGGCCCAGCCCCTTTTTCTTTGCGGCCACCTGTACCTCAACTCCTTCAGCCAGGTCCGCCGGGGGACGCAACCCGGTCCCTGCCGTCCTGACGCATTATTTTCCGTTGCGCGCCAGCACTTCCCGCGCCAGCGACCGGTAGGCCTCCGCGCCCGTGGAGCGGGGGTCGTATAGATGAATGGGTTCCCCGTGGCTGGGGGCCTCCCCCAGGCGCACATTGCGGGGAATGGTGGTGGCAAAGACCTTCTTGCGGAAGTGCTTTTTCACCTCGTCCACCACCTGCAGCCCCAGGTTGGTGCGGCCGTCCAGCATGGTCAGCAGCACGCCCTCCAGGTCCAGGGCCGGGTTCAGGGTACGCTTCACCCGGTTGATGGTGTTCATCAGGCTGGTAACGCCCTCCAGGGCGTAATATTCGCACTGAATGGGAATCAGCACCCGGTCCGCCGCCGCCAGGGCGTTCAGGGTCAGGAGGCTCAAGGAAGGCGGGCAGTCGATAAAAATAAAGTCATATCCCGCCTTTACCTGCCCCAGGACTTCCTTGAGGCGGAACTCCCGCCGCTCGGCCTCCACCAGCTCCAGCTCCGCCCCGGCCAGGCGGATGTCCGCCCCCACCAGGGTCAGGCCCCGCACCGCCGTATCCTGCATGCAGGCCCGGAGGGGCTCCCGGCCCAGCAGCGCCTCGTAAATGCTCTTGTCCCCGGCCTTCCTGCCCAGGCCGCTGGTGGTATTGCCCTGGGGGTCCAGGTCCACCACCAGCACCCGCTGGCCCATATCTGCCAGAATGGCCGTGAGGTTCACCGCCGTGGTGGTTTTGCCCACGCCGCCCTTCTGGTTGGTAATCGCAATCGTTTTGACCATGCGCAGCCGCCTTTCCCGTCCTGCCTGCGTACGCTTTGAAATCCCTTCTATTCTAACAGCTTTTGACACAGTTGTAAAGACTGGCACGGGGCCTTGCCGGGGTGGCGGGGATGTGGTATACTGCGGATAGAACGATCCTGGCGATTGGGTGCGTTTACCGGAAAGGGGCTTTTATGCGCAGACTGCTTTTGCTTGTGTTGACACTTTCCCTGCTGCTTCCTTTGCCTGCAATGGGGGAGGAAGGCGGGTTTGACCTGTCCATTCTGGAGGCCAGGGAGGATATTTATTCCTTCCAGGACAATGGCATGGTGGACACGGTGTACCGGTTTTCCGATCAGCCCTTCTTCTGCCAGGTGGAGGGCAGCGAAGTGGAGACCGTGGCCTTTCTGGACTTTGAGTCCCTGGCTCTGGAGGGCTGCGTGGTGCCGCGGCTTTCCCTGTCCACTACCAGCTTTGACCCGCTATATGCCGATACGCTGCTGCTTACCGTGGGCAACACCTGCTGGCGCCTGAGCGTTAACGGCGCATTTTCCGAGTATGACGGCGTGTATTATGAGGATTTCGGCTTCTGCTTCTCCACGGACAGCCTGGCCTTGCTGCAGGCCATGGCACGAAGCAGGGAAGAGAGCTTTGCCTTTACCCTGCTCAGCGGGGAGGAGGAGCTGCTGTCCGGGCAGATGCCCTTGCCTGCGGAAGCTGCCGGGAAGGTGTATGACCTCTTTCAGGAGTGCGGCGGGGAGGATCAGCCTCTGGAGGCAGTGGCGGAACGCTGGCCCTTTGAAAAGGAAAAGTAATGGCATCAAGTGGGAGGGATTTGCCCGCTCTTCTGGATGGGAAGAGCGGGTTTGCTCTTTTTGGATATTGATACAGGGGAAGGGGATTCCCTTGCCCTTTCACAAGAAAGCTGTTTCTTGTGCGAGGTTTCGCCCGCCTGTGGGCGGACGAGGTACGCTGCAAAGGCGTTTTTTTGTAAAAATCCCGCGCCGGAGCCCAAACCGCCCTTTGCATGTTTTTTCCGGTAAATTTTCTGCCAGTTCAGTAAAATCATTCCTTCTTCTCCCGTGCCTCAATGTCGTTGAATTTTGAAAAACCCTTTTCTTTTCCCCCCAAATGCTGTATAATAGATGAGTATTTGGAGGGATATGCATCCAGGGGCGCAAACGGAATTTGCGCCCTTTCCGCGCCAATATGGAGGTGACGCCCGATATGGTAATCCATTTGGGGGCCAACAGGGCCATTGGCGCCGAACAGATTCTTCTATGTACCGATATAACCCAGGGGTGGGCGGCGGACACGGAAAAAATGGTGCGCGCCATGCAGGAAAAGCATCTGGTGCGCCGCTTGTCCGACGCGCCCAAAACCTTGGTGCTCTGCCGGGAAAACGGCAGGGTTGTATGCTACCTGACCGGGGTGGGCCTGCGCACGCTTTCCGCAAGGATGCGGGAGGACCGCAGCTTTTTTCTCCGCCTGATGGAAAGGGAGCGGCAGGAAACAGGACGAAGCGAGGTGCAGCATGTCGAACGAATTGGATCAGGAGATTGAGAAGGCCACGGAAGTGACCGGGGACTATGGCGAGGAGCAGATCCAGGTGCTGGAAGGCCTGGAGGCCGTGCGCAAGCGCCCGGGCATGTATATCGGCTCCACGGATGCCCGGGGCCTGCATCATCTCGTATATGAAATTGTGGACAACTCCATCGACGAGGCCCTGGCAGGGTATTGCACGGAGATCGACATCACCCTGCATCAGGATGGCAGCGTATCCGTGCAGGATAACGGCCGCGGCTTCCCCGTGGGCATCCATCCCAAGATGGGCCGCCCGGCGGTGGAGGTGTGCCTGACGGTGCTGCACGCGGGCGGCAAGTTTGGCGGCGGAGGCTACAAGGTGTCCGGCGGACTGCACGGGGTGGGCGCCTCGGTGGTGAACGCCCTGAGCGCGCATCTGTCCGTGCAGGTGTTCCAGGACGGGAAAATCTATCAGCAGGAATACGCCCGGGGCAAGTACCTGTACGACCTGAAGGTGGTGGGGGAGACCGACCGCACGGGCACTACCATCCGCTTCCTGCCGGACGTGAAGAGCCCGGACAACCCGGAGGGCATTTTTGACACGGGGGATTTCCAGTTTGACGTGCTGAAAAACCGCCTGCAGGAGATGGCCTTCCTGAACAAGGGCATCCGCATTGTGTTCCGGGACGAGCGGGGGGAAACCCCCGTGGAGCGGGTGTTCTGCTACAACGGCGGCCTGCGGGAGTTTGTGCTGCACCTGAACCGCCACCGCAACCAGGAGGCCCTGCTGCCCCCCCAGCCCATTTATACCGAGGGGCTCAAGGACGGCATCCTGGTGGAAGTGGCCATGCAGTACACCGACAGCTACCAGGAGAACATCTACTCCTTTGCCAACAACATTCACACCCCCGACGGCGGCACCCACCTCATGGGCTTCAACACCGCCCTCACCCGCGCCATCAACGACTATGGCCGCAAGTACAAGCTCATCAAGGACAACGAGCAGAACCTCAAGGGCGAGGACGTCCGGGAAAGCCTCACGGCCATTATCTCCATCAAAATGGAGGACCCCCAGTTTGAGAGCCAGACCAAGTCCAAGCTGGGCAGCGGCGAGGTGCGCGGCATTGTGGACAGCCTGGTGAGCGAGGAGCTCTCCACCTACCTGGAGGAGAACCCCGCCGTGGCCCGGGCCATCCTGGACCGGTGCCTCAGCGCCCAGCGCGCCCGGGAGGCCGCCCGCAAGGCCCGGGAGCTGACCCGGCGCAAGACGGTGCTGGAGTCCGCGTCCCTGCCCGGCAAGCTGGCGGACTGCTCCGAGCGGGACCCCAGCAAGTGCGAGATCTTCCTGGTGGAGGGCGACAGCGCCGGCGGCAGCGCCAAGGAGGGCCGGGACCGGCACTTCCAGGCCATCCTGCCCCTAAGGGGCAAGATCCTCAACGTGGAGAAGGTCAACGAAGCCAAGGCCCTGAGCAACCAGGAGATCCGCTCCATGATTACGGCCTTCGGCTGCGGCTTCGGCAAGGACTTTGACGAGAGCAAGCTGCGCTACCACCGCATCGTCTGCATGACGGATGCCGACGTGGACGGCGCGCACATCCGCATCCTGATGCTCACCTTCTTCTACCGCTTCATGCGCCCGCTGATTGAAAAGGGCTATGTGTACGCGGCCATGCCGCCCCTGTACAAGGTGACCAAGGGCAAAACGGAGCGCTACGTCTACGACGACGAGGAGCTCCAGCGGGTGCTGGACGAAATCGGCCGCGACCCCAAGCCGGAGATCCAGCGCTACAAGGGCCTGGGCGAAATGAGCAAGGAACAGCTGTGGTCCACCACCATGGACCCCGCCCACCGCACCATGATGCGCATCACCCCCGAGGACGCCATGGCCGCCGACGAAATCTTCACCCTGCTCATGGGCGACCAGGTGGAGCCCCGGAAAAAGTTCATCGAGGAGAACTCCGACCTGGTCAAGGATCTGGACGTGTAAGGGCCGTGCGCGGGGAATGCGCCAGCGGCGCCCTGGGGGGCCCGCGGACGCTCACTCCGCTATGCCCGCTGTGAGCCCACTATGGAAGATGGAGCATGAAACATGATTGAAGATAAGCTGATACCGGTCAACCTGGAACAGGAGATGAAGCGCTCCTTCATCTCCTACGCCATGGCGGTTATCGTGGACCGCGCCCTGCCGGACGTGCGGGACGGCTTGAAGCCCGTGCACCGGCGCATCCTCTACGACATGAACGAGTTGGGCATGACCCCCGACAAGCCCTACCGCAAGAGCGCCCGTCTGGTGGGCGACGTGCTGGGTAAATTCCACCCCCACGGGGATTCCTCCGTGTACGACGCCATGGTTCGCCTGGCCCAGCCCTTCAACATCCGCTACATGCTGGTGGATGGCCAGGGCAACTTCGGCTCCGTGGACGGTGACGGCGCCGCCGCCATGCGTTACACCGAGGCCCGCATGGCCAAGCTCACCCTCCACCTGCTGGACGACATCGAGAAGGACACGGTGGACTTCTACCCCAACTTCGATGAAACCCTCATGCAGCCCGCGGTGCTGCCCAGCCGCTTCCCCAACCTGCTGGTGAACGGCTCCAGCGGCATTGCCGTGGGCATGGCCACCAACATCCCGCCCCACAACCTGCGGGAGGTTATCGACGGCGTGGTGTGCATGATCGACAACCCGGAGTGCACCGTGGAGGACCTGATGGCCCACATCAAGGGCCCGGACTTCCCCACGGGGGGCATCATCCTGGGCCGCAGCGGCATCCGCTCGGCGTACATGACCGGGCGCGGGCGCATCCTGGTGCGGGCGCGCACGGAAATCGAGCCCATGAGCAACAGCCGCAGCCGCATTGTGGTTACGGAAATCCCCTACATGGTCAACAAGGCCAAGCTGGTGGAGAAGATTGCCGAGCTGTGCCACCAAAAGCAGCTGGAGGGCATCAGCGACATCCGCGACGAGAGCGACCGCAACGGCATGCGCATCGTCATCGAGCTGAAAAAGGACGTCTATCCCCAGGTGATTCTCAACTACCTGTACAAGCATACGCAGATGCAGGAGACCTTCGGGGCCAACATGCTGGCCCTGGTGGACGGCAAGCCCCGCATCCTGAACCTGCGGGAGATGATCTACTACTACCTGGAGCATCAAAAGGACGTGGTCACCCGGCGCACCCGCTTCGACCTGGACAAGGCGCAGGCCCGGGCGCACATCTTGGAGGGCCTGCTCAAGGCCCTGGACCACATCGACGAGATCGTGCAGATCATCCGCTCCAGCGAGAATCCCAACGCCGCCAAGACCGCCCTCATCGAGCGCTTCCAGTTCTCCGACAAGCAGGCCCAGGCCATCCTGGACATGCGCCTGGCCCGCCTCACCGGCCTGGAGCGGGAGAAGCTCATGGAGGAATACCAGCAGCTGGAAAAGACCATCGCCGAGCTTACCGCCATCCTGGCCGACGAGCGCCTGCTGATGAACGTCATCAAGACGGAGATCACCGCCATCCGGGACAAGTTTGCCGACGAGCGCCGCACGGAGCTGACCACCCTGGAAGGGGAAATCGACGTGGCCGACCTGATCCAGGAGGAGGACATGGTGGTCACCCTGACCCACGCGGGCTACGTGAAGCGCATCGCCAAGTCCACCTACCGGGCGCAGCACCGGGGCGGCAAGGGCATCATGGCCATGACCACCAAGGAGGAGGACTACGCCGAGCGCATGGTGGTGGTCTCCACCCATGACGATTTGATGTTCTTCACCAACCTGGGCCGGGTCTACCAGATCAAGTGCTACCAGATTCCCGAGGCCGGGCGCGCGGCCCGGGGCACGGCCATGGTAAACATCCTGCAAATCTCCGGCGGGGAAAAGGTCACCAACATGATCCCCGTGCCCGCGGACACCACCGGGCTCTCCCTGGTGATGGCCACCCGGGGCGGCATGATTAAAAAGACCCCCATGTCCGAGTTCCAGAACCTGCGCAAGAATGGCCTCATCGCCATTGTCCTCAAGGAGGAGGACGAGCTGGTGAACGTGGCCCTCACCCGCGGAAACGACGAGATTCTCATGGGTACCCGCAACGGCATGTGCATCCGCTTCAGCGAGGAGCATATCCGCACCTGCGGCCGGGTGAGCATGGGCGTGAAGGCCATCCGCCTGGAGGAGGGCGACTACGTCATCGACATGGCCCGCATTGAGGAGGGCGCCGAGGTGCTGGTCATCACTGCCAAGGGCTACGGCAAGCGTACCCCCTGCAGCGAGTACCGGGAGCAGGCCCGCAACGGCAAGGGCATCCGCGCCATGATGGTCACCGACAAGACCGGACCCCTGGCCGCCCAGCTGCTGGTGCAGCCCGAGGAGGACATCCTGCTCATCACCGGGGACGGCACCATCATCCGCGCACGGGTGTCGGACATCCGCCTCTCCGGCCGGAACACCCAGGGCGTGCGCATCATGCGCATTGCCGAGGGCAGCGAAGTGGTGGCCGTGGCCCGCTCCGAGGCCGAGGAGGACGATCTCCCCGAGGAGAGCGACGCCAGCGTGAGCGACGCCCCGCAGGCGGAGGAAGCCCCCGCCGATGCCGCCTCCGACCTGGACATGGACATCCCCGAAACCACCGACACCCCCGAGGACGATCTGTAAGCCCGCCCCGGCGACTTTTCCAGCGCCCCATGGCATAAACTCTCCCGGAAGGGAGGCGCCGCCATGATGCGCTGGTTGATCCCCATGCTCTGCGCCGGAGCCATGCTGCTCCGGCCGGAGGTATCCCTGCAGGCCGCCGCGGACGCCTGCGCGCTCTTTGCCCGCAGCGTGCTCCCGGGGCTGTATCCGTACATGATTCTGCTGCTGGTGGCCCTGGACCGCCTGCCCGCCCAGGCCCCGTATCCCCTGCTGGTGGCCCTGGGCTGGGGGGCCGGTTCCCCCTGCGGCGCGAAGATCTGCGCCGCCCGGCAGGGCCGCATGGACCCCCGCGCCCTGCGCCGTCTCACCGTGTGCTGCGGCACCATGAGCCCCATGTTCCTCTACGGTACCCTGGGGCAATGGCTGCAAAGCCCCCGGGCGGGGCTGTGCATTCTGCTGGCGGTGCTGGCGGGGGGGCTGGCCGCTTCCGCGGCGCTGCCGGGGGGCGGGGAGTCCCGCCAGCCATCTTCTGCCTTTTCCCAAGCCGCGCCCATGTCCCTGGGAGCGGCGGTGGAAAAGGCCTCTATTACGTTGCTGACCGTTTGCGGCTGCATGGTGCTGGGCAATGTGCTCAGCGCGCTGCTCCCGGCGCTGCTGCCCGGCTTGCCCCAGGGTGCGCGCCTGGGCATCGCCTGCCTGGCGGAGGTTACCACCGGCAGCCGCGCCCTGGCCCTGCTTCCCCTGCCACTGGAGCTTCGGGTGGCGCTGCTCAGCGGGGAAACAGGCTTTGGGGCCTTGGCCATCCTGTTGCAAAACCGTGCCCTGGGGCCGCGGGGGTTGATGCCCCTTTGGGCGCAGCTGGGTTTTCAGCTGCTCCATGGGTTGCTCTCCGCGCTGGTGGGGTACGGGTTGGCATTGCTCTTATTGTAAGTACTTACGACCAAAGGAAAGTGGGAATCATCATGGAAAACCAAGGACGCTCCAAGCTTCTGGGCGAAATGCCCATGAAACAGTTGGTACCCAAAATCTCCGTACCGATTATGATCTCCATGCTGGTGCAGGCCCTGTACAACGTGGTGGACAGCATCTTCGTTGCCAAGTACAACGCCGATGCCCTTACCGCCGTGTCCCTGGCCTTCCCGGTGCAAACGCTGATGATTGCCCTGTCCGTTGGCCTGGGCGTTGGTATCAACAGCCTGATCTCCCGCCGCCTGGGGGAGCACAACCATGAGGCGGCCATCAATGGCGCCTGGGCGGGCCTGCTGATGGAGTTTATCGGCTTTGTGCTCTTTGCGCTGTTCGGAGCCATTTTCTCCCGGGCGTTCTTCACCTGGTTCACCACGGACGAGCAGCTCATCGAGCTGGGACAGCAGTATCTTTCCGTGGTGACCATTTACTCCCTGGGCCTGTTCCTGTCCATCAGCTTTGAGCGCATGCTGCAATCCACGGGCAACACGGTATATTCCATGGTGATGCAGCTCACCGGCGCTATTGTGAACATCATCCTGGACCCCATTATGATCTTCGGCCTGCTGGGCTGCCCGGCCATGGGCATTTCCGGCGCGGCCATCGCCACGGTGATCGGCCAGTTCTGCGGCCTGGGCGTGGGCATTGTGTGCAACCAGCTGAAAAACAGGGAGCTGCGCCTGTCCCTGCATGGCTTCCGCATTCATCCCCGGGCGGTGAAGGATATCCTGGCGGTGGGCTTCCCCAGCATGATTATGCAGTCCATTTCCTCCGTGCTCACGGTGCTGATGAACATGATCCTTATCGCCTATGGCAACGTGGCGGTGAGCGTGCTGGGCGTATACTTCAAGCTGCAATCCTTCGTGTTCATGCCGGTATTCGGGTTGAACAACGGCCTGGTGGCCATTGTGGGCTACAACTTTGGCGCCCGGCTGCGCCAGCGGGTGTATGAGGCCATCCGCGTGGCGCTGATCTACGCGGTCATCATCATGGTGGTGGGCACGGTGCTGTTCCTGGTATGCCCGGAATTCCTGCTGAGCCTGTTTGAGGCGGAGGGCGAATCCGCGGGCGAACTGACCGCCATTGGCGTGCCCGCCCTGCGGACCATTTGCACGCACTTTGTTATTGCCGCCATTGGCATTACCCTGAGCACGGTGTTCCAGGCCATCGGCAAGGGCTTCTACAGCCTGCTCATGAGCCTGATGCGCCAGCTCATCGTGCTGCTGCCCGTGGCGTGGATTCTCTCCGAGCTGGGCGGGCTGAGCGCCATCTGGTGGAGCTTCCCCATTGCGGAGATTGTTTCCCTGACCCTGTGCCTGATTCTGTTCCGGCGGGTGGACCGGGACATCCTGAAACCCCTGGGGGATTAAGCAAACATACCAAAAGGGCCGCCTCGCTGGTGTTTTCCAGCAGGACGGCCCCTCAGACTGTCAAAAAACCTTCAGGAGGTGTCGGAGGGGCCGCAGCCCCTCTGACT
>USCR01000092.1 GCA_900553295.1 uncultured Eubacteriales bacterium
GCAGGCGATCCGGCCGCCATTGAACCCTTGCTCAAGGATGGGGAGGATGTCCGCAGCCGTCTGACGGTGCTGGACGCCCCGGAGGTCATCACCAATCATGAAAGCCCGGTCATGGGCGTTCGCCGCAAAACCAAGTCCGCCACGGTCATCGGCATGTTGCAGCTGCGGGACAAGGAAGTGGACGGCTTCGTGTCCGCCGGTTCTACGGGCGCGGTGCTGGCGGGCGGCATGTTCCGCCTGGGCCGCATTCCGGGCATCGAGCGGCCCGCGCTGGCGCCCCTGCTCCCCAACGGAAAGGGGAACTTTCTGCTCATCGACTGCGGCGCCAACGTGGACTGCCAGGCAGACTGGCTCAACCAGTTTGCCGTTATGGGCAGCGCCTACATGGAGAGCGTCATGGGCATTGCCAACCCCCGGGTAGGTCTCATCAACATTGGCGCCGAAAGTGAAAAGGGCAACGCCCTGGTCAAGGCCGCCTACCCGCTAATGGAGCGCGCTCCCTACAACTTTGTGGGCAATGTGGAGGCCCGGGACATCACCGCGGACCAGGCGGACGTACTGGTTTGCGACGGCTTTGCGGGCAACCTGGTGCTGAAGTTCATGGAGGGCGTGGCCGGCACGCTCATGGGCATCATCAAAAAGGAATTGATGGCTGACCTGCGCGGCAAAATCGGCGGATTGATTTCCAAGCCCGCCTTCCGCCGGGTGGCCAAGCGCATGGACTACACGGAAGTGGGCGGCGCGCCGCTGCTGGGCGTGCAGGGCCCGGTCATCAAGGCCCACGGCTCCAGCAATGGACATGCCATTGCCTGCGCCATCGGCCAGTGCGTAAAAATGATTGACGGCCAGGTGGTGGAACGCATCTCGGCCAATCTGGCAGGCATTCTCCCGAAGGAGTAATCCTCGGGTTCATGCATAAATCTTCTGCGAAAAACGCAGCCTGCATAAGGAGGAATACGTACCATGGTATTTGAAGATGTCAAAGCGATGATCGCCAAGCAGCTCAAGGCCGATCCCGCCACCATCACCCGGGAAACCCGCCTGGTGGAGGATCTGAAAGCCGATTCCGCCAACGTGATGGTCATGATTATGGACCTGGAGGACAAGTTCGGCATCATGGTCGAGGATGACCAGATCATGAAAATGAAAACCGTGGGCGACGTGGTGGACTACATCGAAAAGCATCAGTAATCCTGCCGGCGTCCCCGTCCCCCGCTTTGGCCCGGCGCAGGGCGTTTCCTCCGGGGAGCGCCCTGCGCACCGCGGGCATGGGGATGGGTACACGCCGATTTTTTTTGCGAGGTGTCACATGCAAACCTTCATGGAAGCCTTGGGATATACCTTTCGTGACCCTGCGCTGTTGCAGCGCGCGTTGACGCATCCTTCCATGGGTGCGGAGGATAACCAGCGCCTGGAATTTTTGGGCGACGCAGTGCTGCAATATGTAATGAGCGATCTGCTTTTCCGCAAGCATCCTGAGGAGCAGGAGGGCGGCCTGACCCACCAGCGGGCGCTGCTGGTGTGCGAGGCCGCTCTGGCCCAGGTAGCCCGCAAGCTGGGCGTGGGCCACGTCCTGCGCATGGACAAGGGGGAGGAGCTTACCGGCGGCCGGGATAAGCCCAGCGTGCTGGCCGATGCCATGGAGGCCATCCTGGCGGCGGTGTACCTGGACGGCGGCATGGAAGAGGCCCGCCGCATGGTGCAGCTTCACTGGCCCAAAGCGGAGGAGGTACAGCGTCCCATGCAGGACAGCAAGGGCGCGCTCCAGGAGTTTCTCCAGCGGGATGGCGGCGAGGCGCCCACCTACCGCATCATTGGGCAGGATGGTCCCCCCCACGACCGCCGTTTTACCGCCCAGGTGCTGCGCGATCAGCAGCCCCTGGCCCAGGGAACCGGCCGCACCAAAAAGCAGGCCGAGCAGGCAGCCGCACTGGCCGCGCTCCAGGCGCTGCAAGCATCCAAGTAAACCAAAACGCACGGCAGGAAAGCAGCTTTCCAGGAAAGCTTCCCTGCCGTGCATTTTTATGCCATGGCGTACAAAGAATCAATCAATATTCATGCCGGGATACACGGTGCTAACCCCCAGCAACCGGCACTGGAAGGCCTCCATCAGCCGCTTTTGCGGTATGCTGCGGCTGAGAATGCGGGTGGTCACCTTGGTAACGCCTTCCGCAGCCATAACCGCCATGGAGCGGTGCAGCAGCGCTCGGCCCATGCCCTGGCGGCGGTTGGGCGGCGTGATGTACATGCTGATCAGCTCGCAGCTTTCCCCCTCGCCGGCCATGACGATCTCACCGATCAGGTCCGTGTTCCGGTACAGCCCCAGGGCCAGGAAATGCGGCATGCGCATGAGCCCCTGCAAATAATTCACATCCATGAAGGTGATGTCATTCATGACCAGACGGTAAATGAAGGCATTCTGCTCCTCCGGCGTGTTCAGAGGCACGGGCGCCACCGCACAGCTCATGGGAATCTTGCCGTCCCCCGCGGGGATCTCCAGGCGGAGCATATCTTCCGTGTCCTCGCAGGTAAAACCGTTATGCAGGTAAAACTCCTTGGTGCGGGCATCCCCGGGGCTGATGGCCGTATAGACCCGCGCCTTGAGCTGGGGATTTTCGTCCCGCATCTGCCGCGCCCGGGCCACCAGCGCCCCAAAGAGCATATACCGGGCCACCGGCTGGCACTCCATGGAAATAAACAGGTTCACCGGCCGGTCCGGAAACACGTTGGGCTGCATTACCCGGATGATATATCCCACACCGATTTCATTGCCCATTTCGTCCGCCGCGAGAAACACGTTCTCCGGGGGAATATTGTTGTACATCCCTTGCGGATGATATACGCGCATGGCGTTCTTCCTTTCGATAATCCAATCGCTTTTTTTGTCCGTCGCTGCCGAACGTCTTATTTTACCATGGATTTCCTTGCACCGCAAGTGGCGCGCGGCACCTTAAGGCTCCTGAAACGGTTCCCAAATGCGGTGAATGAACATCCTGCGGTACTGGTCATATTTGTAGCTTTCCCGCCACTGGGCGCCGGTGGAGGAATAAACCAGCCAGTTGGTGGCGCAGTCCGGATGCTGCTGCTCAAAGCGGGCGATTTCCTCCTCGCTCACGGGATTGTAGGAACAGTAGAACCGCTCCAGGGGCACGTTGTCCAGCGCCGACAGGTCGGATACCTGGTTATGGCACAGGTTCAGGTCCACCAGGTTGTTCAACTCCGCCAGGGGCGTCACATCCGTGATGTCATTCATGAACAGTTCCAGATATTCCAGGTTTTTGAACTGGCTGAGGACGGAAATATCCGTAATATTGTTGTCCGCCAGAATCAGCAGCCGCAGGTCGTCAAAGTAGGTCAGGAAGTGGAGATCATCCACATGATTGTGCCCCACGTCAATGGCCTTCAAGCCCGGCACATACCGGAGCACCTCCAGGTCCTCGCTGGTATAAAAGGGTTCCGACGGGCCTTTTCGAGTGGAGAAGGCTGTACAATCCGAGCGGATCTTGTACGCCTTGCCCAGGCGCACCAGCCAGCCAAACCATACCTCCGGGTATTTGTCCACAATGGGCATCATGATCTCGTTATCCAGGTTTTGGTGGGTATAGGCGTCAATGCGCGTCACCTGTGGCATCAGGTACAGGATGGTTTCCAGGTCCTCCCCCTCGATGTGCCCTTTGCCCTGGTCCAGGTCCACCACTATGGCGGTGGAATCAATCCAGGTTTTGCACAGGTACATGGTGAAGGTGAATTCCGCCGCCGAGGGCAGCGCCTCCTTCAGCGCCCGAAGCTGTTCCAGGGAAAACTTTGTTTCCCCCAGGTGCAGCTCCATGGGCGCCTCCCGGGTAACATAGGCCAGCACCGCTTCATAGTCGGTCCAGTCCATTGTGTCCTCCTGCGCCAGCGCTGCCGTAAACAGCAGCGCCACTGTGAGCAGCAGCGCCGCCACACGCTTACTCATGGGTTTCCTCCTCCGCGCCCGAGGGCACCAGGGTTGCAAAGTAAATGATGTCTCCAATGGAGCGTTCCTTCTGCTTCCAGTAGGAATTGACCTGCTTTTCCCCAATGCAGATGGTGGCCGTGGCCCCACCGTCGAGATTGTAGGCATTGATGCAACCCAGCTCATAGGCCACGTCCGCCGCCTCCAGGATGGTCAACCCCTTGGAGCCTTCATGCTCCGGCCCTTCGGAGGCAAAGGCCAGGTAGGACAGCGGTCCCGTCTGCCCAATCACCATGCGCACGGCGCCATGCTTGGCCCCGCAGGAGATGGTCACCTCCTCCAGGCTGTCCAGCTTCACACCGTCGATCACCAGTCCCGGCCCAAAGCAGAATGCCTCCCGGATGCTGTCCTGATAGGGGGCAAAGCTCTCCTTGGTGGTGGGATGCAGAATGGTAAAGTCCCCGTTCCAGTCGATCATCAGGGTATCCCGGCCCTTGTGGGGGCTATTGCGGTACAGCACCCCCGAGCGCATCACAATCCCCTGATTGTGGTAGGAAAAGAAGTCCCCGCTGAGCGTCAGCACCGCCCGGTTGTTTTCTCCCTGTACGGAGGCCGGGCGGGCGGTTTTGCTGGGATACTTGCCCGCCATGGCCGTGCGCACCTGGGAAGGGTCTTTCACCGTTACCCGCACCACCGTGATGTCCGTATCATAGCGGCGGATCTCTTCCGCACGCACGGTGATGGACTCGTCCTGGTACCCCCAGCCATCGGCATCAAAGCAATCCGGGTCGGGGGTGTACGGCGCGGGGCCACCGATGGGGAGAGGCTCCAGTTGCACCTCCGCGCAGGCGCCGGCAGCCAGCAGGCACAGCAGCAGGCACAGCAGCACAAGTTTTCGCCCCATGCTCACGCCTCCTTCACTGCGCCGCTCAGCTGGTTTTCCGGTATCCATGCGGCCGCGGTGAGGACGGCCAGGCCCGCTGCCATCACAGCATACAGAAGGTGGTTATTGATGCTGGACTTGTCCAGGGCAAACTCTATACCCACGCACAAGGCAATCATCAGCACAAAGACAACCATGCGTGCCACCGTTCCCCCGCTCCAGCCACGGCTGCGGACACGAAGCACCAGCCGGTACGCAAACACCGCCGCAATGACCACAATGGCCGCCACCTGGGTAAAGCGCACAAAGCCAAAGCGAATGCACTCGTCCTCCCGGTGACTCTCCAGAAAGATCTGCGTGGCGCCCAGCAACAGCAGCAGCCGTTCCCCCAGGGCCCCTGGGCGGCGGGCTTCCCGGCTGCCCAGCAGCACCAGGCAAATCACCAGCGCCGCCAGCGCCTCAAACAGAAAAACAGGTTGCTGCCAATCCTCGTAAAGGTTCTGCACCGCAAAGGGGAAGCGCTGCAAGGCTTCCTCCTCCACATAATGCCCCAGGCCCTGGCCCGTGAAATAATCCCCCAGGCGAATCACGCACAGGGCCAGCGCCGCTCCGGGCGCCGCCACATCCGCCAGCTTACCCGGGCTGCGCCGGGTTACCCTGCCATACAGCCAAATTCCCAGCGCTGCGCCCAGCACCGCCCCATAGAGGGTGTATCCGCCCTCCCAGGGATGCAGGATGAAGGGCAGGCCATAGTATTCCGCATCCACCAGGATGCCCTCCAGCTGGGTCAGTACATACACCACGCGCGCCCCTGCCCACGCGGAGAAAACCAGGCTCAGGCACAGGGACAGGCTTGCATCCATTCCCAGGCTTTTACGGCCGCGAAGCAGCGTCATGGCCACGCCCAGCGCGGCCCCAGCCAGCACGCACAGACCGTATGCCGTGAGGGTAAAGGGTCCCAGATTGCACAGTACCACCAGTTCCTGCACGGTTGCATCCTTCCTTTTGTATCGTACTGCATAAGATTGGAAAAAAGCGCGGCCCAGCGCCGCCGGAACTCCCGCCTGAGCGGGAATACCAACGGCGCTGGCATGATGCCGCGTTTATTCTGTGTTTCCTTTTTGCTGAAAAGCTGTGTCCTTTATTCCGGGCAGGCGGAAATGAAATAGAGGATGTCGCCCACCGCTCGGATCTTGCCGGTGGAGAGGCTGTTGATCTTTTTGTTGTTCAAAATCAGGCTGGAGGACGAACCGCCGTCCAGGTTGTAGGCGTTCTGTGCCCCCAGATCATAGAGCACCTGGGCGAACTCCGGCAGGGTTAGCCCGGTGGAGCCGGGATTTTCGGGTCCTTCGGTGGTTACCACCAGGTAGCTCAGCGGCCCCATCTGCGCAATGGCGATGCGCTGGGTCTCCTTGTTGGGCGTATTCGCCTTCAAGGGGAATTCCGTGGTCTTGACCCCGTCAATCACCAGTCCCGGGCCAAAGGTAAAGGCCTGGACAATGTTGCCCGTGAAGGCGCGGATCTCCTCCTCGGTGGTGGAGGGGATGATGGTAAAGTCGCCCTTATCGTCAATAATCAGGGTATCGTAGTCCTCGTTGAACTTTTCCCGCAATACTTCCCCATTGCGCACAATAAAGCCCTGGTTATGGTAGACGAAGTAGTCCCCGTTGATGGCCAGGACCGCGTTCACGCGCTTGGCAATCACGCTGGCCTTGGCCGTGGACTTGGAAGGGTAGGGCTTGTTCAGCTCCGTGCGCAGCTGCGTGGGAGAAGCCACCTGAATCCAGGCCGCCAGGCACGTGGTGTCGTAGGCGCGGAATTCCTCGATGCGGATGCTCAGGCTATCGTCCAGATAGCCGGTCTCATCGGGCAAGTAAGCATCCGCATGGGGCGCATAGGGGGTATCCGCCTGGTAGTCAATCGTCGGGACATCTGTCAAGGGAAGCGTTACCGGTTCATATACCGGATATTCCGTGAACTCCTCGGCCACGGCCAACGGTGTAAAGGTAGGCACCATCAGCGCCAGCAGTGCCAACATGACCACCAGCGCCACAGCACGCAGGATTGTTTTTCCCATAGCTCCTTACGCTCTCCTCTCGGCCCCGTCAGTTGGCAGGGATGTATTCGCCATAAATAAAGGTATGCAGCGCTTCAATATTTTCCTGCTTACGCGCCGTGGTGCGGAAGGCAATCACGCTGGAGCCGTTGGATTCATCGTACTTCCAGGTTTCATCCATGGGCACGCGCATTTGCTCCATCAGGTCCTCGCCCTGCTGGGCGCGGGTGACAATGCCGCTGGACAGCACCTGCATGCCCAGGGTTGCCATGTCGCTGGCGCTCATGTTGGTAAGCACATAGGGCATGGCCACGGAAATCAGCTCCACCATGCGGTCCAGGGACATGTCCTGCATCACCTGCTCCAGCAATACCTCCAGGAGCTTGCGCTGACGCTCGCTGCGGTTGAAGTCGTTTTCACCGCTGATGCCGCGGATGCGGGCATAGGTCACCGCCTGCATGCCGTCCAAATGATGCACGCCCGCCACAGCTTCCACCTTGTCCCGGTCGGGGTTGGTGTCGAAGGGCAGCGGCTCTTTCTTCAGTTCATAGTTGATGCGGCTGGCCTCGGTCTTGGTCAGCTCGATGTCCACGCCGCCCAGGTAGTCGATAATGGCGGCCAGACCGTAGAAATTGATGGTAACAAACTTGTCGATGTTCAGCTCAAAGTTCTGGTTCACCGTGGCCATGGAGAGCTGTCCACCGCCCCAGCTGTAGGCGTTGGTAATCTTGTAGGGGTTCTTCTTGGTGGGGATGGTGACCAGCAGGTCACGCTGAATGGAGGTCAGCTTGATGGAGCCGTCCTGGGTGTTGATGGAGCAGATCAGCATGGCGTCGCTGCGTCCGCCCTCGGTAACATCCTGACGGTTGTCAATGCCCAGCAGCAGAATGTTCACCACATGGTCGGGCAGGTTTTCGTTGATCTCCAGCTGGGATTCATCAATGACCACCTCGCCCATATCCTCCAGGGTATCCAGCTCGGCCAGTTCGGCATCGCTGAGCACCTGATGCTCCTCGCCGTTTTCATCCAGCACGACGTTTTCGGTCTCGTCAGCCTCCAGATCCCACTGGGCAAACAGGTCCTCTTCGGTCAATTCCTGGTCTTCCTGCGCGAAGGCCGTGGAAAAAAGCAGCATGCCTGCCGCGAAAGCCGCAAACAATCGTTTCATACCCGTACGCAAAGCGTTTCCTCCTCCTTTACCCTTTGCAGCAATAATCCTTCACATTATACAACCAGCCCAGCGCCAATGCAACCGCTTCACCAAAGGGAAAGCGCGGAATTTACAATTTTTCCATGAAAACTGTTGTTTTTGTATTCCCATTGTTTCCTTTTCTCTTCCGCTTTTCTGCCGCCTTGGCAGGATGCGCGGCCCTGTGCTATAATGCTTGGGACGGCCTCTGCCGGCGGAAAGGACATTGGCTATGCACCTGATAATTCCCAAAGACTATAACCCTGTACTCAATACCCGGGATACGGAAATTGCCATCAAGCTGGTCAAGGACTTTTTTGAGCGGGAACTGGCCCGCCAGCTGAACCTTACCCGTGTCAGCGCCCCTATTATGGTAACCCCGCAAAGCGGCCTGAACGACAACCTCAACGGCGTGGAGCGCCCCGTGGACTTTGACATTCTGGAGACCGGCGAACGGGCGGAGATCGTCCATTCCCTGGCCAAGTGGAAACGTATGGCCCTGAAAACCTACGGTTTTGCCCCCGGGGAAGGATTGTACACGGACATGAACGCCATCCGGCGGGACGAGATTACCGACAACATCCACTCCATTTTTGTGGACCAGTGGGACTGGGAGCGCATCCTTACGCCCCAGGAGCGCAACGAAGACACCCTGCGGGCCATTGTGGAAAAAATTTATGAAACCCTCCAGGCCACGGAAGATCATGTCTGCGCGCACTATCCCCATATTACCCCGGAGCTGCCCAAGCGCATCGCTTTTGTCACCACCCAGGAATTGGAGGACCGGTATCCCAACAAAACCAGCAAGGAGCGGGAATACCTGGCAGCCAAGGAGCACGGCGCGGTGTTCCTCATGGGCATTGGCGGCGCGCTGCGCTCCGGCAAAATTCACGACGGCCGTGCCCCCGACTATGACGATTGGTCCTTGAACGGCGATATTCTCCTGTATTACAAGCCCCTGGACATCTCCCTGGAGCTCAGCTCCATGGGAATTCGCGTGGACCCCGCGGCCTTGCGGCGTCAGCTGGAGATACGCGGCTGCCAGGAGCGTGCCAAGCTTCCTTTTCAAGCGGCGCTGCTGCGCGGGGAACTGCCCCAGACCATCGGCGGCGGCATTGGTCAAAGCCGCATGTGCGTATACTTCCTGCGCAAGGCCCATGTGGGCGAGGTGCAGGCATCCCTGTGGCCGGCAGATGTAATGGACGCCTGCCGGAAGGCCAACATCCAGCTGCTGTAAGGCGCCGGGACGGATCTCCCGGGCAAAGGAGGCGGTTCCATGAAGCTGGTTTTTCTCATTGGTGATGCCGCTGTGGGCAAGATGACCGTGGGCCAGGAATTGATGAAGCGCACTGGCCTGCGGCTGTTTCACAACCACATGACCATCGAGCCCGTGCTGGAGATTTTCGGCTACTATCACAAGGCAGCCATTGACAGCCTGCGGGAAGTCATCTTCCGGGAATTCGCCGCGTCAGACTGCGCGGGAATGATTTTTACGCTCATGTGGGCCTTCGACCAGCCGGAGGATTGGGCCTATGTGGAGCATGTAAAGGAGATATTCCGCCCCTATGGCACCGAATTCTATTACGTAGAGCTGGTAGCCTCCCAGGAGATTCGCCTGGCGCGGAACGCCACGGCCAACCGTTTGAAGCACAAGGCCTCCAAGCGTGACCTGGAAAGCTCCAACCAGCGTCTTCTCCACGATGACGAACGGTATCGCCTGGAGAGTCTGCCCGGGGAAATACCCTTTGAAAATTATATGAAGATTGACAATTCCCATCTTGCGCCAGAGCTTGTAGCGCAAAGGATCAAGGAGCAGTTTGCTCTTTAAGCTCTTGCCATCTTTCCAGGGTGTCGCAAAAGTAGTTTTCGCCTCTTTTGCGAGAAAGCAGCTTCGGCCAACCAGAGGTCGTCCGAAGTTGTAAGGAATTGGTTTGCAAGCA
>USCR01000093.1 GCA_900553295.1 uncultured Eubacteriales bacterium
GTTCTCCCTGCTCACCTGCGTGCAGCAGTCGGTGATGAACTTCGGCATTTTGATGATTCAGAGCCTGGTGAACAGCTTCGGCATTCCCACCATGGCGGCCTTTGCCGCGGGGGTGAAAATTGACTCCCTGGCCTATTCCCCGGCCCAGGACTTTGCCAACGGCTTCGCCACCTTTGTGGCCCAGAACCGGGGCGCGGGGCAGCACGAGCGGGTGCGCCGGGGCATCCGGGAGGGCGCGGCGCTTTCCCTGGGCTTCTGCGTGGTGGTTTCCGCGCTGGTGTATGTGTTTGCCGAGCCGCTGCTGGGGCTGTTCCTGGAGAGTGGGGAAGCGGAGATACTGCGCATTGGCGTGGGCTACCTGCGCCTGGAGGGCGTGTTCTACCTGCTCATTGGGCTGCTTTTCCTGCTGTACGCCATTTACCGGGGGCTGGAAAAGGCGGGCATGTCCGTGGTGCTCACGGTGATTTCCCTGGGGCTGCGGGTGGCGCTGGCCTATGCCTTCGCGCCCGCCTTTGGGGTTACGGCCATCTGGCTGTCCATTCCCATCGGTTGGCTGATTGCCGATGCGGTGGGGCTGGTGGGCTTGCCCAAGGCCCTGGCGGAGCGGTAATTTCTGAGAAGATCTTCAGGGAATTCTAATCCTTCTTTCCTTGGCGCGTGAGGATAAATGCGCTATAATATCCCCGAACAGGAGGGAAACAACCATGTGGGAACTGATTACATTGCCTTTTCGCCTGGCCTGGTCCGTGCTGACGGTGGCGTGGGATATTGTTTGGGGCTGCGTGTCCCTGGCCTTTGGGCTGGTGGGGGGAATCTTCTCCCTGCTGCTGGGGGTGGCGGTGCTGGTGCTGCTGGTGGCGCTGATTTCCCGGGCTTTCCGGGATTCCGGCCGCGGCCATGGCCATCCCTATCGGGACAACGCCCGGGACGACGACTTTATCAGCTTTTATGACAAGGACGCGGTGAAGTAAGCGCCGCGCTCCGGCTTGGGCGGCCTGCGCATGCCTTCGGGCGGCGCGGGCTTTTTTATGTTTCGTACTTTATGCAATTCGATAAAATATTTTTCAAATTGCTATTGACATTAGCACACAGGTAGCGTATGATATAGCTATGGAACCGTTTCCGATACCGTTACCGATAACGTTTCCCCCAAAGCAGAAACAGAAGCGGAGGTATCCTGCATGAAAATCTATACCATCCGCGACATAGCAAAGCTGGCCGGGGTGAGCGTGACCACGGTGTCCCGGGTATTGAACCACCGGCCGGACGTGAACGCGGCCACCCGGGAAAAGGTGGAGCGGGTCATGGCGGAGTGCAACTTTGTGGGCAACGCCAACGCCCGCAGCCTTAAGCAGCTGGATGGGGACGTGGCGGCGCTGATCCTGCGCGGCCGGTCCAATCCTTTCCTTTCACAGCTGGCAGAAACCATGCTGCAATTTGCGGCGGAAACCGGGGTAAGCTTTTTTCTGGAGACCATCGACGAAAAGGACGACGAATTCCAAACAGCCCTGCGCCTGACCCATGAGAAGCGCGCCCGAGGATTCATCTTCGTGGGCAGCCGGGTGGACAGTCGGACCCAGGTGCTGCGGGGGCTGGAGACGCCGCTGGTGTTTGCCACCGTGCCAGCCCGGGAGCTGGCGCTGCCCCGGGTGGCCTCCGTGGCCGTGGACGACCGGCGCATGGGCCGCCTGGCCATGGAGACGCTGATCCAGGCGGGGCACCGGCGCATCGCCATTTTCGGCGGCAGCCGCAACCAGGGCGACGCCCTGGCGGAGCGGTACCTGGGCGCCCGGGAGGCCTGCGAGGCCGCGGGCGTTCCCTTTGACGAAAGCCGCTATGTGGAAACCCGCTTTTCCCTGCCCGACGCCTACGGCGCGGCCCGGGCCTTCTTCCCCACCCGGGGGGACACCACCGCCGTGTTCGCCATGAGCGACCTGGTGGCCATGGGGGTCATCCGGGCGCTGAAGGACATGGGCAAGCGCGTGCCCGAGGACGTGAGCGTGTTTGGCTTTGACGGCATTGAAATGGGAAAATATTTCCTGCCCAGCCTGACTACCATCGTGCAGCCTCAGGAGGAGATTGCCCGCAAGAGCGTGGAGGTGCTCCTGGAGATGATGACCGGCGGCGGCACGGGGCGGCATATCACCCTGCCCGCGACGCTGGCGCGGCGGGAATCCGTGGCTGCGCCCAGGAAATAACGGGCAATGGTTTTAGTATGAACTCCGCGCGGGTAAGCTACCGCGTGAGAATAAAAGGAGGAACTACCATGAAAAAGATCCTAGCATTGGTGCTGGCGCTGGCCATGGCCCTGTCCCTGGGCTCCTGCGCGCTGGCGGAGGACGTCTCCCTGCGCGTATGGGTGGGCGACAACCAGGACATCGACTGGATCAACAAGGTCATTGAGAACTTCAAGGCCGCGCATCCCGAGAACAACTACACCATCGAAGTGGGCGTGCAGACCGAGGGCGATTGCTCCAAGGTGGTGCTCACCGACCCCACCGCCGCGGCGGACGTGTTCACCTTTGCCGATGACCAGTTCAACAGCCTGATGAACGGCGGCGCCCTCCAGCCCGTGGTGGAGAATGCCGAGGAAATCATCGCCAACAACACTCCCGAGTCCGTGGCCGCGGCCACCGGCTCCGACGGCATGCTCTATGCCTACCCCGCCACCGCGGATAACGGCTACTTTATGTTCTATAACAAGGAATACTTCACCGAGGAAGACGTGCAGACCCTGGACGCCATGCTGGCCAAGGCTGCCGAGGCCGGCAAGTACGTGGGCTTCCCCATGAGCAACGGCTGGTACTTCTATTCCTGGTTTAAGGGCGCGGGCCTGGAGATGAAGGTCAATGAGGACGGCGTGACCAATTCCTGCAACTGGAACGCCACCGATACCCCCATCACCGGCGTGCAGGTGCTGGAAGCCCTGCTGGAAATCGCCGCCAACCCCGGCTTCAAGGAAGCTGACTCCGATCCCTTCGTGGCCGGCGTGAAGGACGGCTCCATCATCGCGGGCGTGTCCGGCACCTGGAATGCCAACGTGGCCGCCGAGACCTGGGGCGACAACTATGCCGCCACCAAGCTGCCCACCTACACCGTGGCGGGCCAGCAGGTGCAGATGGCGTCCTTCTCCGGCTTCAAGCTGGTGGGCGTGAACCCCTACTCCGCCAACCTGGGCGCCGCCATGGACTTCGCCACCTTCATGACCAACGAGGAGAGCCAGGTGCTGCGCTTTGAAATGCGCCGCCAGGGTCCCTCCAACGTCAAGGCCCTGGAGGCCGACAGCGTGAAGGCCGAGCCCGCCATCGCCGCCATCGTGGCGCAGGCGCCCTATGCGGACGTGCAGCGCGTGGGCCAGAAGTTCTGGGACGCCGCCGCCGCCCTGGGCAAGATCGTCGTCAACGGCAACCCCGATGGCACCGATCTGCAAACCCTGCTGGACAACTGCGTGGCCGGTATCACCGCCCCCGCGGAGCAATAAAAAGGTAGCATAGTATTTCCATGGCCGCCCTGCCTGCCGGTCTTGCCGCGGCAGGGCGGCCTTTCTTCTCACCAAAGCGGGGAGCTACCCCTGAAATAAAAAACGCTGGGTATCAGCACGTAAGGAGCGCGGGCGCAATGGAACAAAGCAAAGCAATCAAGCAGGCCGCCGCCCCGGCGAAACGACCGGGGATCATCCGGTTTTTTGCCTCAATGGGTCAGTATATCGCGGGGGTAGGCAGGGACTTCATGCAGGGTGACCTGTGGGTCAAGCTGTCGGCGCTTTTGTGGGGCAGCAGCTGCGTCGCCCGCGGACAGTATGTGAAGGGCGTGCTGCTCACGGTGCTGGAGGCCCTGTTTGCGTATTTCATCCCCGTGGTGTTCTGGCCGTCCATGAGCAAGCTGGGCACCCTGGGCACGGTACAGCAGCAGCGGGTCTACAATCCCGAGACCCGGCAGAACGAGTTCAACGACTACGACAACTCCTTCCTCATCATGCTCTTTGGGGTCATCGGCTGCGTGCTGCTGCTCACGGCGGTGGTGCTGTGGCTGCGCAACATCCGCGCCGCCCGGGCGGTGGAGGTCCGGGCCAAGGCGGGCAAGCATGTGAATTCCTTCCGGGAGGACATTGCGGATTGCTTCGGCGTGAAGTTCCACCGTACGCTCCTCACCCTGCCGGTGCTGGGCGTGGCCTGCTTCACCATTATTCCCCTGATTGTGATGATCCTCATCGCCTTCACCAACTATGACCGTAACCACCTGGTGCCGGCGAAGCTGTTCACCTGGGTGGGGCTGGGCAACTTTGAGCTGCTGTTCAACATGACCGCGGACAGCACCTTTGCCTATGCCTTTGGCCGGGTATTGGCCTGGACCATGATCTGGGCCGTGCTGGCCACCTTCACCTGCTACTTTGGCGGCATCCTGCTGGCCATGTTCATCAACAACAAAAACACCCGGGGCAAGAAGTTCTGGCGAACCTGCTTCATGGTGGCCATCGCGGTGCCGCAGTTTGTGAGCCTGCTGTTGGTGCGCAACTTCTTCGCGGACGCGGGCATCGTGAATACCCTGTGCAAAAACGCCGGCCTCACCGACTGGCTGTACAGCATCGGGGCCATTCCCACGGCCAACTACATCCCCTTCCTGACCCATCCGGCCTGGGCCCGGCCCATGATTATCCTCATCAATATCTGGGTGGGCGTGCCCTATCAGATGCTGATCGCCACGGGCATTTTGATGAACATTCCCAATGAGCTGCTGGAGAGCGCCCGCATCGACGGCGCCAACGCCTGGCAGTCCTTCAAGTCCATCACCATGCCCTACATCCTGTTCATCACCGGCCCCAGCCTGGTGAACTCCATTGTGAGCAATATCAACAACTTCAACGTCATTTACCTGCTCAGCAAGGACGTGTACACCACCTCCGACCAGCTTATGGCCAACGCCAACGCCAACGAGGTGGATCTGCTGGTCACCTGGCTGTACCGCCTGACCCAGGACCAGAGCAACTACAAGATGGCCTCGGTGATCGGTATCCTGGTGTTCATCGTGTGCGCCATCCTCACCCTGCTGGCCTTCAACCGCATGATTCGGGGCGATAAGGAGGAGAATTTCCAATGAAAACCGCGAAAGTTTTCCGGCAGATTGGCCGGCATCTGGTGCTGCTCTTCCTGGCCTGCCTGTGGCTGGTGCCCATCCTGTGGCTGGTGGTGACCTCCTTTGGCGTGGACAAGGGGCCGAACCTCTCCACCTTCTTCCCCTCGGCCTATACCCTGGACCACTATAAGGCCATCCTGCTTCCCGGGTCCGACTCGGTGAGCCAGTTCCCCCGGTGGTTCATGAACACCTTTACCATCGCCATTTTTACCTGCATCATTTCCAGCATGTTTGTGCTGATGGTGGCCTACGCCATGAGCTGCATGCGCTTCAAGGCCCGCAAGCCCCTGATGAACATCGCCATTATCATGAACCTGTTCCCGGGCTTCCTGTCCATGATCGCGGTGTACTTCATCATGAAAAACCTGAACCTCACCAACTCCATGACGGGCATGGTCATTGTGTATTCCGCGGGGGCGGGGCTTGGGTACTTGATTGCCAAGGGATTTTTTGATACCATTTCAAAGTCCCTGCGGGAGGCCGCCTACCTGGAGGGCGCCAACGAGTTTACCGTGTTCTGGAAGATCATCATTCCGCTGTCGAAACCCATTATCGTCTACACGGTGATCAACTCCTTCCTGGCCCCCTGGATGGACTTCATCTTCGCCTCCATCATGCTCAACTCCGGCGTCAGCGCGCAAAAGACCGTGGCCCTGGGCCTGTTTGCCATGGTGGACAAGGTGAACCGGAACAACTACTTCGCCCAGTTCTGCGCCGGCGGCGTGATTGTTTCCATCCCCATTTCGGTGCTGTTCATCATCATGCAGAAGTTCTACGTGGAGGGCATCACAGGCGGCTCGGTGAAGGGATAACCGGGTAAGAAAAAGTTCTTCAATGGAAAGGATGAGGCGGCCATGCGCCGAAGCGGTATCCTCATGCACATCTCCTCCCTCCCCGGGCCGGGCGGCATCGGCAGCCTGGGCAAGGAGGCCTACGCCTTCGCGGACTTCCTCAAGGCCAGCGGCATGGCTGTGTGGCAGGTGCTCCCCCTGGGCCCCACGGGCTATGGGGAGAGCCCCTACCAGTCCTCCAGCGTGTTTGCGGGAAACCCCATGCTGATTTCCTGCGCCGCCCTGCGTGAGGCGGGCCTGGTGACCTACGACGACGGGGAGGAGTTCACCCCCGACGACCCGGAACGGGTGGATTACCCCGCCGTGCGGGAAAGCAAGGAAAAGCTCCTGCGCCGCTGCTTCGCCCAGTCGGAGGGCAAGCTGCAAAAGGAGCTGGCGGCCTTCCGCCGGGAGAATCCCTGGGTGGAGGATTTCGCCCTGTTCACCGCTCTGAAGGCCCGCTACGGGGGCGTCATGTGGACCAAGTGGCCTGACCGGGAGGTGCGCCGCCGCCAGCCCGCGGCCCTGGAACGCTGCCGCCGGGAGCTGGACGGGGAGATCCGCTATCATCTGTTCTGCCAGTACCTGTTCTTCCGCCAGTGGTTCGCCCTGAAGCGCTACTGCAACGGCCTGGGCATCCGCCTGTTCGGGGATATGCCCATCTACGTGGCCGAGGACAGCGCCGACACCTGGACCCATCCCGAGGTGTTCCAGCTGGACGGGGAAGGCGTGCCCAAGCGGGTGGCCGGGGTGCCCCCGGATTTCTTCTCCGCGGACGGGCAGCTCTGGGGGAATCCCCTGTACCGCTGGTTTTCCCTGCGGCTGCACGGCTACGGCTGGTGGGTGGAACGCATGGCCGCCATGGCGAAGATGTACGACATCGTGCGCATCGACCACTTCATCGGCTTTGCCAATTACTATTCCGTGCCCCAGGGCGCGCCCAACGCCCGCACGGGCAAGTGGATCATCGGCCCGGGCAAGAGCCTGTTCCGCACCCTGGAAAAGAAAATCCCCGGCCTGAACATCGTGGCTGAGGATCTGGGCTGCGTCAACGACCGGGTGCGCCGGCTGCTCACGGCGGTGGGGTACCCGGGCATGCGGGTGCTGTCCTTCGGCTTCGGGGGCGGGGAGGACAATCCCCACCTGCCGGCCAACTATGTGACCAACAGCGTGGTGTACACCGGTACCCACGATAACGACACCGTCCGGGGCTGGATTGACACCGCGGACGATGCCGCCCTGGCCCAGGCCAGGCAGCTCCTGGGCTTTGACAAGCCCGAGGACGGCCCCGCGGCCTTTGTGCGCGCGGTGCTGGCCAGCCGGGCGGACACCGCCATGATCCCCATGCAGGACGTCCTGGGCCTGGGTGGCTGGGCGCGGATGAACCGCCCCGGCACCATCGGCAACAACTGGCTGTGGCGCATGGCCCCCGGGGCCGCTACGCCGGAGCTGGCCCAGCGCCTGCGCCGGGAGAATGAAGCGACAAACAGGAGGATGGACTGACCATGAACGCCAAGGAACTGATCCGCGACACTGAGCGCCTGCTCTTGACCCAGCAGCACTGCACCCTGGAGGAAGCCACCGCGCCCCAGCTGCACAATGCCCTTTCCACGGCGGCCATGGAGGCCCTGACGCCCCTGTGGGTGCGCTCCCAGCACAAGCGCGCGGGGAAGCGGCAAGCCTACTACCTCTCCGCGGAGTACCTCATGGGCCGCATGGTATACAATAACCTGTACTGCCTGGGGCTGCTGGACGACGCGCGGAAATTGCTGGAGGAGAAGGGCGTGGACCTGACCATGCTGGAGGACATCGAGGACGACGCCTTCGGCAATGGGGGCCTGGGCCGCCTGGCTGCCTGCTTCCTGGACAGCGCCGCCACCATCAACGTGCCCCTCACGGGCTACGGCCTGCGCTACCGCTACGGCCTGTTCAAGCAGAGCTTCGTGGACGGCCGCCAGCACGAGGAGCCCGACGACTGGGCCCGCTACGGCGACCCCTGGAGCATCCGCCGGGAGGAGGAATCCGTCATCGTCCCCATGAAAACCGGGGACGTGCGGGCCGTGCCCTACGACATGCCCATCATCGGCTACGGCGCCAAGAACATCGGCACCCTGCGCCTGTGGCAGTGCGAGAGCCTCCATGAGATCGACTTCGACTTGTTCAATCAGCAGCAGTACGCCAAGGCCAGCGCGGACAAGAACCGCGCCGAGGACATCACCAAGTTCCTCTACCCCAACGATACCCGCCGGGAAGGCAAGCAGCTGCGGGTGAAGCAGCAGTATGTGCTTTGCTCCGCCTCCCTGCAGGATATGCTCCGGCGCTACATGGCCAAGTACGGCCACGATTTCAGCCACTTCGCCGCCCTGCACGCCGTGCAGCTCAATGATACCCACCCCACCCTGTCCATTCCCGAGCTCATCCGCCTGCTGGAAAAAGAGGGCGTGCCCTTTGAGGAAGCCTTCCTCATCGGCCGGGACGTGTTCGCCTACACCAACCACACCGTGATGCAGGAAGCCCTGGAAAAGTGGGACCTGCCCCTGCTGGCCAGCGTGTGCCCGGACATCGTGCGCATCCTGCGCCGCATCGACGCCCGGTTCAAAAAGGAAATGGCCCAGGCGGGCAAGGAAGTGCGCCGGGATCGCTGCATCATCTGGGAAAACCAGGTGCACATGGCCCAGCTGGCCGTGTACGCCACCCACGCCACCAACGGCGTGGCGGAGATCCACTCCCAAATCCTCAAGGACGACGTGTTCAGCGCCTGGTACGAGGTGTACCCCAAGCGCTTCCAGAACAAGACCAACGGCATCACCCAGCGCCGCTGGCTGGGCCTGTGCAATCCCGAGCTGACCCAGCTGCTCACCGAGGAGATCGGCCCGGGCTTCCTCACCGACCTGTACCGCCTGGAGGCCCTCCGTCCCCGCGTTAGCGACGAACTCTGCGACAGCTTCCATGCGCTCAAGCAGCTGAAAAAGGCGCAGCTCTCCGCGGAGATCCTCCACAGCGAGGGCGTGCTCATCGACCCGGAGATGCTCTTTGACGTGCAGGTGAAGCGCCTGCACGAGTACAAGCGCCAGCTCATGAACGCCCTGTCCATCCTGGCCATTTACCGCCAGCTCAAGGCCGGGGAGCTCCCGGACTTCACCCCCACGGCCTTCATCTTCGGGGCCAAGGCGGCCCCCGGCTACGACCGGGCCAAGGCCATCATTCACCTGATTAACATGATCGCGGCCAAGGTCAATGCCGACCCCGACATGGACGGGGTGCTGAAGGTGATCTTCGTGCAGAACTACAACTGCTCCTACGCGGAGAAGATCATCCCCGCCGCGGACGTGAGCGAGCAGATTTCCCCCGCGGGCACCGAGGCCAGCGGCACCGGCAACATGAAGCTGATGCTCAACGGCGCGGTGACCCTGGGCACCTTCGACGGCGCGAACATCGAGATTGTGGAGCAGGCGGGCCGGGAGAACAACTACATCTTCGGCGCCACGGTGGAGGAGCTGAACGCCATCCGCGACACCTACGACCCCAAGGCCATTTATAAGAAGAACCCCCTGCTGCGCCAAACCCTGGACGCCCTGGTGGACGGCACCTTCCCCGACGAGGACGGCATGCTCAAGGAGCTGTACACCGCCCTATTGGAGGGCGCCAGCTGGCACAAGCCCGACCACTACTTCGTCCTGCACGACTTCGACGCCTATCTCCAGGCCAAGCTCCAGGCCAACGCGGATTACCAGGACATCCGCGCCTTCAGCCGCAAGTGCCTGATGAACGTGGCCGGGGCGGGCAAGTTCTCCTCCGACCGCACCATCGCCCAATACGCCAAGGAAATCTGGAAAGTCAAATAAACCCAAAAGCGCGCCGCAATTCCCTTGCGGCGCGCCCAGCCTGTCAAAAAAGGTCGCATCATGCGGCCTTTTCTG
>USCR01000094.1 GCA_900553295.1 uncultured Eubacteriales bacterium
ATTGCCAATAATGAATAGTTTCCGGTTAGGATTATCACTATTTTCTTCGCTGACAATTAATTCTATTATTTGCTTATAAATCAAAACAGCGCCCCAGCCTCCTGGGCCGGGGTTACCAGAGCATGCCCCATCCGTATATATTGTTATTTTTTTATCCATATTTCCTCCGTTTTTAAAATTATACCATATCTGTGGCCGTTCCACCAATATCAATACAAATTGTTTGAATTTTATGATAAAAGCTGTTGACAAGTGAAAGGAAATACGGTATATTACTAAGCGTCGCCAAAAGCGAAACGCGAACGGGGTGTAGCGCAGTTCGGTAGCGCACGTGCTTTGGGAGCATGGGGCCGGGGGTTCGAATCCCTTCACCCCGACCAGAAACGCGGCACCAACAGCGTGGCTCCTTGGTCAAGTGGTTAAGACACCGCCCTTTCACGGCGGCTACAGGGGTTCGAATCCCCTAGGAGTCACCATTTTTCCTTACAATGGCTATGGGCCTTTAGCTCAGTTGGTTAGAGCGGCCGGCTCATAACCGGTTGGTCCGGGGTTCAAGTCCCTGAAGGCCCACTCTTGTGGCCCGGTAGCTCAGTTGGTTAGAGCGCCAGCCTGTCACGCTGGAGGTCGAGGGTTCGAGCCCCTTCCGGGTCGCCAATATGCCTTGGTAGCTCAGTCGGTAGAGCAGCAGACTGAAAATCTGCGTGTCGGTGGTTCGATTCCGCCCCAAGGCACAGTGTGCGGTAGTAGCTCAGTGGTAGAGTGCCACCTTGCCAAGGTGGATGTCGCGGGTCCGAATCCCGTCTACCGCTCCACACACGGCGCCATAGCCAAGTGGTAAGGCGAAGGTCTGCAAAACCTTTATTCTCCAGTTCGAGTCTGGATGGCGCCTCACCAAGAAAAAACCTTTCGCATCTGCGGAAGGTTTTTTCTGTCTTGCCGGAAACATGCCGGGAAACGAAGGGGAAGGCAAAAGTCCCGGCGGCGGGGGATTTACAACCGGCGGCAAACGTGCTATAATACGCATCAACAACCGCGCAATGAACGGGAACGCGGGACCGGATTCCCTTTGCAGAGAGCCGCCGGAGGGTGCAAGGCGGCAGGGAAGGGTCGCGCCGCTCGCCCGGGAGCGTTCCGGTAAAACGGACGGGTGTGCCCGATAACGCACGGGATAAGGTGGCTCCGACCGGCCGGGGCAAGCAAAGTGGTACCGCGAAACGGCGTTTCGTCTTTGTACAAAGGCGAAACGCTTTTTTGGGTCAAGGAGGAGGAAGCGTCCATGTACCAGGAGAATTACGACCCCGCATCCATTGAGAAGAAGTGGCAAAAAATCTGGGCGGAGACCCATGCCTTTGAGGCGGAGAATGATTTTACCAAGCCGAAGTTTTACGGGCTGATTGAGTTCCCGTATCCCTCCGGGGCGGGGCTGCATGTGGGCCATCCCCGGTCCAACACCGCCATGGACATCATCTGCCGCAAGCGCCGCATGGAGGGCTATAACGTGCTGTTCCCCATCGGCTGGGACGCCTTTGGCCTGCCCACGGAGAACTATGCCATCAAGAACAAGGTGCATCCCGCCGAGGTGACCCAGAAGAACATCGACCACTTCCGGGAGCAGCTGCAAAAGCTGGGCTTCTCCTTTGACTATACCCGGGAGGTGAACACCACCGACCCTTCGTATTTCAAGTGGACCCAGTGGATTTTCCTCCAGCTGTACAAGCATGGCCTGGCCTATAAGGCGCAGATGCCCATCAACTGGTGCACCTCCTGCAAGTGCGGCCTGGCCAATGAAGAAGTGGTGGACGGCGTTTGCGAGCGCTGCGGCGCGCCGGTCATCCGCAAGGTCAAGACCCAGTGGATGCTGCGGATCACCGCCTATGCCCAGAAACTCCTGGACGGCCTGGACCACGTGGATTTCATTGAGAAGGTCAAGACCCAGCAGCGGAACTGGATTGGCCGCAGCGAGGGCGCGGAGGTGGATTTTGCCCTGACCGTGCCCGGGGAGAAGGTGCGGGTGTACACCACCCGGCCGGATACCCTCTTCGGCGCTACGTATATGGTGCTCTCCCCGGAGCACCCCCTGGTGGACAAGCTCAAGGATCAGATTACCAACTATGACGCCTGCATGGCCTACCGCCAGGAAGCCGCCCGCAAGAGCGACTTTGAGCGCGCGGAGCTGAACAAGGAAAAGACCGGCGTGCAGCTGGAGGGCGTCCGGGCCATCAATCCCGTGAACGGCAAGGAGATCCCCATCTGGCTGTCCGACTATGTGCTGATGACCTACGGCACCGGCGCCATCATGGCCGTGCCCGCCCACGATACCCGTGACTGGGAGTTCGCCCGCAAGTTCGGCCTGCCCATGGTGGAGGTGGTGGCCGGCGGCGACATCGACAAGGAAGCCTATACCGACATCCAGGATGGTGTGATGGTGAACAGCGGCTTCCTGAATGGGCTGAAGGTGGCCCAGGCCAAGAAGGCCATGGTGGACTACCTGGTGGAAAAGGGCTACGGCGAGCGCAAGGTGAACTACAAGCTCCGGGACTGGGTGTTCAGCCGCCAGCGCTACTGGGGCGAGCCCATCCCCATGGTGCACTGCGACAAGTGCGGCATGGTGCCCGTGCCCGAGGATCAGCTGCCCGTGCTTCTGCCCAACGTGAAAAACTACGAGCCCACCGACGACGGTGAGAGCCCTCTCTCCGCCATGACGGACTGGGTAAACACCACCTGCCCCCATTGCGGCGGTCCCGCCAAGCGGGAGACCGACACCATGCCCCAGTGGGCGGGTTCCAGCTGGTACTTCATGCGCTATTGCGACCCGCACAATGATAAGGAGCTGGCCAGCAAGGAAGCCCTGGCCTACTGGCTGCCCGTGGACTGGTACAACGGCGGCATGGAGCACACCACCCTGCACCTGCTGTACAGCCGTTTCTGGCACCTGTTCCTCCACGACATCGGCGTGGTGCCCGCTCCCGAACCCTATCAGAAGCGCACCAGCCATGGCATGATCCTGGGCGAGAACGGGGAAAAGATGTCCAAATCCCGCGGGAACGTCATCAACCCCGACGACATTGTCCGGGATCTGGGCGCGGACGCCTTCCGCCTCTATGAGATGTTCATGGGCGCCTTTGACCAGGCCATTCCGTGGTCCACCAACGGCGCCAAGGGTTGCCGCCGCTTCCTGGATCGGGTGTGGAAGCTGCAAAGCATGGTCTGCGACGGCGAAGGCTTCTCCAAGGATCTGGAGGCCGAAATGCATCAGACCATCAAGAAAGTCTCCGAAGACTATGAGAAGATGAAGTTCAACACCGCCATCGCCGCCATGATGACCCTGGTGAACGACTTCTTTGCCAAGGGACAGGTTACCCGGGGCGAGCTGCGCACGCTGCTGTTGCTGCTCAATCCCGTGGCGCCCCACATCACCGAGGAAATGTGGGAGAACCAGGGCTTCGGCGCACCCATCCATCATCAGCCCTGGCCTAAGTGGGACGAGGAGAAGATGAAGACCGCCGAGGTGGAGATTGCCGTGCAGATCTGCGGCAAGGTCCGCGGCCGCATCATGATCCCCGCCGACATGACCAAGGAGCAGGCGGAGCGGGAGCTGATCCAGCGGGAGGATGTGCAGGCGCTGCTGGGCGGCAAGACGGTGATGAAGGTGATCTTCGTGCCCGGACGTCTGCTGAATATCGTGGCCAAGTAAGCGAACGTGTTTGAGGCGCCGCGCGGGAAAAGCCGATTTCCCGTGGCGGCGCCCTTTTGCAATCAGTGCGCAAAGGAGGAACGGAACATGACCAAACAGCAACTGTTTGATACCATGCGGGGTACCGTGATCGTCTCCTGCCAGGCCGTTCCGGGGGAGCCGCTTTATGATCCCCAGCGGTCGGTGATGTACCTCATGGCCCGGGCGGCCAAGCAGGCCGGCGCGAAGGTGATCCGTACCAGCTCGGCCCGGGACATCCGGGAGATCAAGGCGGAGACCGGCCTGCCGGTGATCGGGCTGATCAAGCGGGAATATCCCGGCTATGGAGGATATATCACCATCACCCTGCGGGAAGTGCGGGAGTGTGTGGAGGCGGGGGCGGATATCGTGGCGGTGGATTGCACGAATATGCCCCGGGGCGATGGCCTGACCCCCGCAGCGTATGTGCGGCAGATTCGGGCGGCATACCCGCAGCTGGTGCTCATGGCCGACTGCGCCACCCTGGAGGAAGCCGTAGCCGCCCATGCAGCCGGGGCAGACCTGGTGGGCACCACCATGAACGGCTATACGCCGCAAACTGCCGTCCATGGGGAGGGCCCCAATGCGGCCCTGGTGGAGGCCTTGGTGAAAACGCTGCCCTGCCCCGTACTGGCCGAGGGGAGAATCCATACGCCCCAGCAGGCCCGCCAGATGCTGGAGCTGGGGGCCTGGGCCGTGGTGGTGGGGGGAGCCATTACACGGCCGCTGGAGATTGCTCAGCGATTCATGGACGCGGTACGGGACCTGTGAAAGGAGAGACGGGTATGCTGCTGTGTATGGATCTGGGTGGAACGGCGGTAAAGCTGGGGCTGGTGGACGCCCAGGGGCATATCCATCAGCGGACGGAGGCCAATGTACGGAGCGATGGCGATGCCACGCCTATCCTGACTGCGGCCATGGCGGCGGCTAAGGATTTCCTCACGGGGACGGGGGTGCCGGTGGAGGGAATCGGCGTTAGCGCCACGGGCCAGGTGGACAGCAGCACGGGTGTGGTCATTGGCACCAATGGAGCCATTCCGCACTACGAGGGCGTGAACATTCGTGAAGCGATGGAGGAGGCCTTTGAGCTGCCTGTACGGGTGCTGAACGATGCCAACGCGGCGGTGCTGGGGGAGTGCTTTACCGGCGCAGCTCGCGGACTGCGCCATGTGCTGATGCTCACCCTGGGCACCGGTGTTGGCGGCGGCATGGTGCTGGATGGCCGCCTGTATGGCGGCGCCCGGGGAATTGCCGGAGAGCTGGGACATTTTCCCCTGGAGCGCGATGGACGGCCCTGCACCTGCGGAAACCGGGGATGCCTGGAGCAGTATGCCTCCACGACGGCCTTGGTTCGCCTGGCCTGCCAAGCCACCGGCGAAGCGTCGCTCAATGGCCGGGAGATCTTTGCCCGTGCTGCCCGGAAGGACCCGACCATGCTTCGCGTGCTGGCGGCATGGACGGCGGACGTGGCCGCGGGGGTGACGGGCCTGGTGCATGTGTTCAACCCCGAAATGGTGCTGATTGGCGGTGGCGTAAGCGCCCAGGAAGCGCTGTTTCTGTCCCCCCTGCGGGAGCGGGTGCTGGCGCAGGTGATGCCGTGCTTTGCCGCTGGTTTACGGGTGGAGCGGGCTGCTCTGGGAAACGATGCCGGGCTGGTGGGCGCGGCCAAATGGTGGATGGATAGCATGGAAAATAGGGCCGCTTGACAATGGCCGCACGATCTGATAGAATGCCATTGGTTAGAATATTCTAACCAATGGCATTCAGCCTTCTTTTTTTCAGCACAGGTTAGAATTCACTAACTATGGGCGCATCCAATGCGCAAGATCTGGAGGGAGAGAAGACACATGTGCAAAGCCTTTGAACGAGCGGTGATTACCCACTGCGCACCCACCCTGGCCCGGCACAAGTGCGCCAGTCTGTTCACCTGGCACGGCTGCGAAGGCCGTCCGCGCCGGGAATGCGTGGCGGAGGCGGACGACATCCTGCAAAGCAAGGGAGTCAGGCTGTTGGCCTTCCGGGGCAGGGGAGCGGCATGCCTGGTGCTGGTGTATCGTCCTGCGATGCTGGAGCGGCGGCTGCGGGACCCCGCGGTCAGGGCCTTCCTGCGCGCCCAGGGCTACGTGGAGGATTCCCTGGAAGGGTACTTGTCCCAGCTGGGTCGCCGCCTGGAGGAAAGCGCGGAGTTTCCCCACGAGATTGGCGTGTTTCTGGACTATCCCCTGGAGGACGTGCAGGGCTTCATGACCAATGGCGGGGCCGGCGCCGTCTGTCAGGGGTGCTGGAAGGCCTACGGGGATGCCCAGGAGGCGTACAGGCGGTTCCGGCTGTACGGCAAGTGCCGGGAGGTTTACCTTTCCTGCTACCGGCGTGGCTTTGACGTTCTGCGGCTTACGGTGGCCGCTTGACCGTATCAAAAAATATTTTTTCAGAAGGAGGCAAGACATATGGCAAGGATTGCGGTGGTTTACTGGAGCGGTACCGGGCACACGGAGGCCATGGCGGAGGCGGTGGCACGGGGGTGCGGCGGGGAGCTGTTTACCGCAAGCGCCTTTGCGCCGGAAATGGTTTCCGCTTATGACGCCATTGCCTTTGGCTGCCCATCCATGGGAGACGAGCAGCTGGAGGAAAGTGAGTTTGCGCCCATGTTTGCCGCGTGCAAGCCATTTTTGTCGGGCAAGCGGATTGCTTTGTTCGGCTCCTATGGCTGGGGCGATGGGGAATGGATGCGCACCTGGGAAGCGGAATGCCAGGCCGCGGGGGCGGAGCTGGCCTGCGACAGTGTGATCTGCCAGGACGAACCGGATGGCGACGCACTGACCCAATGCGAAGCCCTGGGACATGCGCTGAAATAAGCCGGGAGCAGGGCATTCCCCCAAAGGCTTCATCGGCCTTGGGGGGATGCCCTCAGCCCGGAGGCAAAACGCCAAAACTTCCCGGAAAAAATTGCTTGACGTGGACACACTCCCATGATATAATAATCTTCGCTGGTTCAAGGTGAGGAGAGATGGCCGAGCGGTTGAAGGCGCTGGTCTTGAAAACCAGTGATGTCGCAAGACACCGGGGGTTCGAATCCCTCTCTCTCCGCCAACTACATACTTGCTTGACATGGAGAAGTACCCAAGTGGCCGAAGGGGCTCCCCTGCTAAGGGAGTAGTGTGGGTAACCGCAGCCCGGGTTCAAATCCCGGCTTCTCCGCGTAAGAAAAGTCCTGCGTCTGAAAAGATGCGGGACTTTTCTTTGCGTTAAAACGCCGGGGAAAGTTTCGTAGGAACCGCGCCTCCGCTGATTTTTATGCGCATCGGGCAGCTTTGCCGACGGGGCGGAGGATTGCCTTTCCTTGCCAATGCGATTTCTTGTAGATTCAGGCGGATGCTGGCTGACGGAATGCACTTTCTCCCAGATGACGCATAGCGCTTTTTCGGCATACAAAACCGGCCCTATCAGATGCAGGGCCGGTTCAGGGAAATTCATTGGAGAAGGGCGGGCCAACCCTGCGGGGATTGGGTGCCGTTATTGTTCCTCCAAACGGCTCATTTCCAACGCGCGCTCCACTTCCTGCAGGAATTGATCCATGGAGATTTCCTGGCGCAGATAGCGCTGGTACAGCGTGCGAATGGACTCGCTCTTTTGCATGTAAAATTGATTGTAATCGGTGCAGACCATGCCTGCCTGGGCGCGGTTCACATTGTCCAAGGACGCGGTGGTAATCTCATAGCGCATGTTCAGCGAAGGAATGAAGGATTCCCGATAATCTTCCCATGCGCTTTGGATTTTCCGGCGCTGGGCTTCATCGGTGCAGGCGTCGTAGCGGGCCTGATAGTCGGCTTCTTCCACGGCCAACTGTTCCAGGGTCTTGTGGTAGCTGGCGTATTCCACAGGAACGCGGGCATCCGGGAGGACAACGGCCCGGCTGTGGGGCTCCAGACCAGTCAGCAGCGCTTCCACCAGGCGGATGGCCTCCTCCTGCTGGGCAGAACCGGCGTTGACCATCAGGATGCCTTGATGGACGGGATAAAGCGCGCCCGCTTCCGCCGTCCAGGACAGGGGAAGCAATTCGCAGCCGCAGTTTAACCCGGCGTCCCCATCACCGGTGATCATCTCATAGCCCATGATCAGCAACCGCCGGGGTTCGCCTTCCGCTGTGTAGAGGGAAGAATCCCGCTCCTGGAGCTGCGTCAGCAGCGGGGTAAGCGCATCCACACGCGCCAATAGCGCACGGAATTCCGGGGTATCCAGGGTCGCAGGGATGCCTTCCAGGGCGCAGAAGGCCAGCTGCTGCTCAGTAAGTGCGCGCAGCATCGCATCCCGGTCGCTCAGCGCGGGGGCGAGGACGCCCAGCAGGGAGATGTTCTCCGCCTCCAGGCGCGGGTCATCGGCCCAGGCTTCCAGGAAGTCCAGCAGGGAAGCCCAATCCTGAGGCCATTCTTCCCGGGGAATACCCAGGTTTTGCGCAATTTCAGGCTGTATACCAAACAGCATCTGGGAAAAAATGGCGTAGTACGGTACGCCGTAAATTTTCCCATCCCGGCAGAAGCGCTCTGCCAGACGGGGTTCCATGCGCTCCACCAGGGAGGCAATCACACTGCTGCCGCTCAGGTCGGCACAGTAGCCCTTTTGGATCATGTCCTCCAACAGCTCCAGATTTTCCAAACCGAGGATGTCCGCGGCGCTTCCTGCGTGAAAGCTTTGCAGGAACGCTTCCCCGGTGATGGTCTCGTAGCTGGTCAGGGCAATGTTCAGCCGGGGATTTGCCAGCTGGTAGGCGCTGAGCGTCTCCCGGCAATACAGCTCGAACTGCGGGCAGGAGATAGTCAGGGACGCGATGCTGCCCGCGGGGGCATGGAGATCGTAAACCAACAGCATGTTGCCGCCATACAGCCCATAGCATCCGTCAGAGGTTACGGCGGCACAAGCGCTCCCGCGCATTTGCCTCCAGGAAAGGTAACCGGCCTGTTCGGCCTTGCCCTGACGGCTCACCCGCCATATACCGCCGGGACGCGCCAGATAGATGCTGTCCGTGGCGGCGTAATAGGCCAGTCCCGCGCCCTCCGTGCCTTCCAGGGTGGCCAGAGGGGTTTGCTGGCCGGTGGCGGGGTCCAGTATGCGCAGCTCCAGTGCGAGGGCTCCCTGGCACAGCAGCAGTACCTTGCCGTCCTTGTAGGCACACAGATCCAGTACGCCGCTTTTCTCCACCAGGGCGGCTTCGCCTCCCGTTAGGGAATATACATAGCAGCTGCCGGCACGGCTCATGCCCATGGCGTTCTGGTGCATCGCCGTAAGCCACGTGCCGCTGACCACACCCTTGGACAAATAGCCTGCCTGGTCCGGGATGACGATGTGCCCCAGCGGCTGCAGCGCAGCGCTATCTGCACCCAGCTCCATGGTATGGACCGTATCCTGCGCGTCCAGGACATAAAGCCTGTCTCCGCCTAGCAGCCGGTAGCTGCCATCCGGTAACGGACAGGCGGTGGTGGAATCCGATGTACGGGGATGAATGGAAGCCGGACCGGCAACCGTTTGCAGCACAAAGGCTTCGTCCATGGCAGTCAGGCCGTAATCATATACGCCCTCCGTCCCGCTGAAGTTTTTGATCCATAGCAGTCCCGCCGTCTCCTGCTGCTTGGCGCAGGATGCTAGGCAAAGCAGCAAGGGTAACAGCAGCCATAGGCGCCAAATTTTTTTCATAGCGTTCACCGCCTCTGAATGTTGTTCTTTTGATATATGCTGGATTCAGCATAAGGGAAAGCCTTTTATTTGTCAAGGCGCGCATGTATGGCAAGGACGCAAACAAAAAAACCGGCCCTGTTGGATGCAGGGCCAGCAGACTGACAAAAACTCCCAGGAGGTGTCGGAGGAGCCGCAACCCCTCTGACTTTCATTCGTGTAAGCCGGCTTTTCTGGCTTCGCGGGTTGTTGATTTTGCGTTCAAAATCAATTCCTTACAAATTCGGGCGACCTCTGGTTGAACGAATTTGCTTTCTCGAAAAAGTGGCGTTTGCCACTTTTTCGACACGCTGAAACGGGCCCTGCTGTCAGATACAGCGGGGCCCGTTTCCGTGCTGT
>USCR01000095.1 GCA_900553295.1 uncultured Eubacteriales bacterium
TTTTCCTCGTCGCTGACGGGGTCGTTGTAGTTCACAATGGGGATGGTGCCCTGCTTGGCGGCGCGGATCAGCAGCTTGCGGATGTGCTCCCGCTTTTCCGGGTCGTTGAAATGCGTGTGCTCCACCAGCAGCTGACGCACGCCGTATTCCGGGGCGATAAACTGCCGGTAATTCTGCATGAGGATGGCCTGGCCCTGAGCCGCATAGTCCGTCTTGTCCTGCTCGGGGTCCCCGGTGAGTTCCTTGCCGGTGCGGTTGATGTAGTCCAGGCGGCCAATCTCCGTGGCGCCGCTGGTTACCCAGATCATGCCGGGCTTCAGTTCCCGGCCCAGGCGGGCGAAAATATTGTAGTCGATATCCTGATCTTCTTTGCGGATCAGGGCCATGGAGCCGATTTTGCCCACCAACTCAAATTGATAGTCCATTACGCTTCCGCCTCCGCATGCTGATTTAGGTCGTTCATCCATTTACCGCTGCGGAAGCGGGGCAGGCCAACCAGCATTTTGATGACCTCCTCCATCACCGTGCATAAATAACACAGGTATACCGGCCAGTGCAGCACCAGGGCAGCGATACCCACCAGGGGCACGCCCACCACCCAGAGGGCCACCGTATCCAGCAGCATGCTGAATACCGTGTCGCCCCCGGCCCGGAGGATGCCCACCACGTTGATGCTGTTGATGGCCCGCACCCAGATGGTGAACGCGCCAATGAACAGGATGATGTTCGCCAGCTGCTTGGCCTCCTGGGAAACGTTGAACACGTTCACCAGCTGGCCCTTCACGCCCAGCTGGATGCAGCCCATCACCGCGCCCACCACCACACAGGCGAAGATCAGCCGCCGGGCGGTGAGCCGCGCGCCCTCCTTGTCCCCGGCGCCCAGATGGTTGCCCACCAGAATGGCCGTGGCGTTCATGATGCCGTAAATCATGGTGAAAATCAGCTGGTCCACGGTGTTCACAATGCCCACCGCGGCTACCGCCGCGTCGCCCAGCCGGCCATAGAACACGCTGTACATGGACGTACCCATGCTCCAGAAGCCCTCGTTGAGCACCACGGGAAGCACGGTTTTCGCAAACTGGGTCAAATACGCCCGGTCAGGCAGCTTCCAGTCCTGCCAGCGGAAGGCGGAGGGCAGCTTCATCCCATAGGAGCAGCCCACATTGATGGCCAGGGACACCCCCGCGGCAATCACCGTGGCAATGGCCGCCCCGCGCACACCCAGGGCAGGCGCCCCCAGGTTGCCATAAATCAGTATCCAGTTCAGGAACGTATTGGTCAGGATGGAGCAGATGCCCGCCGTCATGGGGATCACCGTTTTCCCGGCGGACTTCATGCAGGTGGCATAGACCGTGTCCACCGCGGTAATCAGAAAGCCCGCCGCCACAATGGTCAGGTACTGGATGGCATAGCCAAAGCTCTCCCCCTTGGGCAGGAAAATGCTCATCACGCCCTGGGGGAACAGCAGCCCCAGCCCCCCGAAAAGCACCGCCAGCACCAGCGCGCCACGGAAACACAGCCCCATGGCCCGGCGCATGGATTTCACATCCTGCGTCCCCCAATGCTGGCTAAAAAAGATGCCGCAACCCGACGCCAGGCCGAACAGAAACAGCTGATACACGAATACATAGCGGGTGGCCTGGGTCACCGCCGCATAAGGCGCGTCCCCCAGCTGGCCGATCATCACCCCGTCAATAATATGCAGCGAGGCGGACATCAGGTTCTGAATCACAATGGGCAGGCACACCACCAGTAATTTGCGAAAAAACCCCCGATCCCAGCGCACGGTGGGAGAGGAAAGCCAATGCATGGGAAGCACCCTTCCTTATATTTTTCTTTTGTTACAGCCGCCAGTCCAGGGGGAACAGCCCCCGCACCAGCTTTTCCAGGTTATACACGCCGTTGTAGTATCCCTGGGAATTGTCCAGCACCGCGTCCGCCGCGGCACGGTAGCGGTCAATGCGCTGCTGGTAGATCCGCGGGACTTCCTCCAGGCCCTTCTGGGCCAGGAGCGGGCGGCGGTCCAGCTTGATGTCGCTCATGATCTCTTCCAGGGGGCGGTCGATGAGCACAATGACCCCGTGGTTGCGCATGATCTGATAGTTCACGTCCCGCAGCACCATGCCCCCGCCGGTGGACACAATGGACGGGGGCTCGTAGGCCACCTGGGCCAGCACATTGGTCTCCGCGTTGCGGAAGGCATCCTCCCCGTAGCGGGCAAATATCTCCGTTACCGGGCACCCCGCCGCGTCGCAGATGCGCTGGTCCGTATCCACATAGCTCATGCGAAGCCGGCCTGCCAGCCGCTTGCCCAGGCTGCTCTTGCCGCTGCCGGGCATGCCGATGAGGAACACATGGCGGTCAATCATGTTTCAGCCGCCCCCTTCATCCAGTCCTCCTGGGCGGCGCGGCTCAGGGCCATCAGCTGCTGAAACAGCGTCCGCGTTTGCGAGGTCCAGGCGGGGGATTGCAGCATGGCGGCCCGGCTGGCCAGCACCTGCTCCTCCCGGGAAGCGTCCAGCACCGGCATACCGTGGGCGGTTTTATACTGCGCCACCTCCAGTGCAAGATTCATGCGCTTTTCAAACAGCCGTACCATTTCCCGGTCCACCTGGTCCAGCTCCTGGCGTATCTCCCGCAGGTCCCTCATTGCTCCCAGCTCCTCATTTTTTGTCTTCCGTTGCTTTTCCCTTTTCCAGGGTGAATACAAAGGCCGCGCCTTCCGTGGTGTCCGCCAGGCGGATGCTCTGCCCGTGGAACTCCAGGATGCGCTTGCAAATGCTCAGGCCCAGGCCGGTGCCCTTGCCCGCCGTGTGCGCCCGGTCCGCGGTGAAGAAGCGGTCAAACACCTTGTCCCGATCCTCGGGGAGGATGCTCTGGCCGTTGTCCCACACGGTGACCTGGATCACGCTGCCGGTATCTTCCGTGGTCAGTCGGATCTTGCCGCCCTGGGGGGTAAACTTGATGGCGTTATCCAGCAGGTTGACCACCACCTGCTCCATGCGGTCGCTGTCCGCGTGCACCATGCAGGGGTCCAGGCGGAAGTCCGTCTCGACCTCCATATGCTTCTGGTCCAGGTCGTTCATGCGGCGAATCACCGCCCGGCGCAGCATTTCGTTCATGTCAAAGTCCGTCAGCTGCAGCTGGGCGTCCTCCCGCTCCAGGCGGGAAAGGCTGAGCAAATCGTTGATGAGCTTGCTCAATCGCTTGGTTTCGTCCCCCACGATGTGCAGGTACTTGCCGTGCTCCTGGGGCGGGATGGTGCCATCCTCCATGCCCTCCACAAAGCCGCGAATGCTGGTAATGGGGCTGCGCAGCTCATGGGACACATTGGCCACAAACTCCCGCCGGGAGCTTTCCAGCTCGCTGAGCTTGTCGGCCATGGTGTTGAAACTGTCCGCCAGGCGCGCCATCTCCGGCGCCGTGCGGCTGATCTCCACCCGGGTGTCAAACTGACCCTGAGCCATGCGCCCCGCCGCGTTGGCCATGACGCTCAAGGGGCGTATCAAGCGCCTGGTATAGAAAAACACCAGCAACGCCGCCAAGAGCGCCGCGCCGCTCCCCACCAGGACAATCGTTTGCAAAAAGTCCCCGGTGCCGCCCTCAATGGTCTGGGCCTTGGTCTGAATCAGCACCGCGCCCAGCACCTGATTGTTCTGCACAAAGGGAACCCCCACGGTAAAGGTGGGCGCGCCGTCAACCATGGTGCGCACGGAGATCTCCTCCCCGCCCAGCACCTCGTTCAGCGCCTGGTTCAATTCCTTTTGGTTCAGGGAGGTCACAAAGGCCGGGTCCTGCACATAAGCCGCCTTCAGGTTACTCATGAGCTGCCCACGGCCGTCCAGCACCAGGATGTACGCGCCAAAGTCCTCGTACACGCTGGCGGCTTTCCAGTTGAGGTAGGCCTGGGTGGGATTTTCAATGCCCAGCAGCAGGTTGGCCGCGGTAACGATATTCTGGGCCGCCAGGTAAGCAATTTCCTGGGCTTCCTTTTTCAGCTCCTCCAGGCGGTTATCGATCTGCAGGTTGCGCATGGTTGCGTAGACCAGCAGGCCCACCGCCGTCAATGCCAGGATCAGCACCGCCATGAACATGGAGAAGAGCCGGGCGAACATGGTCTGCTCGCCCCGATCAACGCATTTCAAACTTATACCCCACACCCCACACCGTGCGGATCATCCAGCCGTACTTTTCGCAGCCCGGCAGCTTCTCCCGCAGGCGCTTGATATGCACGTCCACCGTGCGGCTGTCGCCGAAAAAGTCAAAGCCCCACACCTGCTCCAGCAGCTGCTCCCGGGTAAAAACCTGGTTCACATGGCTGGCCAGGAAATAGAGCACTTCCAGCTCCTTGGGGGGCATTTCCACCTGGTGCCCCTCGTAGTGGCACTCGTACTGGCTCAGGCTCACGGTCAGGCCAGGGAAGGAGAGCACGTCGGTCTTTTCCTCCTCCGGGCCTTGGGTGCGGCGGAGCACCGCCTTCACCCGGGCCACCAGCTCCTTGCTGTCAAAGGGCTTGGTGATATAGTCGTCCGCCCCCAGCTCCAGCCCCAGCACCTTGTCGAAGGTCTCGTCCTTGGCGGTCAGCATAATAATGGGAATGGAACTGGTCTTGCGGATGGTGCGGCACACCTGCCACCCGTCCATGCCGGGGAGCATCACGTCCAGGAGCATCAGATCCGGGGGCATCTTGCGAAACATGGCCAGGGCGTCGTCCCCCCGGTCGGCGGTCTTGACCTCAAAGCCTTCCTTTTCCAGGTACAGCTGTACCAGACGGCTGATGTTGGGGTCGTCGTCCACCAATAAGATATAGGGTTTATCCTTCATAAGCGGTTGTACACCTCCTTGGGTATCCGCATCCTGTGCGTCGTTATTTCAGGGTAACCACGGTCACGCCGCTTTCTCCTTCCCCATACACGCCCAGGCGAAAGCTCTTCACATGGGGATGATGGCGCAAATGCTGCTGGATACCGCTGCGCAGTATCCCCGTACCCTTGCCGTGGATGATGCTTACCTCGTTCAGGGAGGCCATCACGGCCTCGTCCAGGTACTGATCCACCACGGGGATGGCCTCGTCCAGGGCCATGCCCCGCACGTCGCAGGACATGGATACCGTCCGGGTCATGGCGCCGGTCTGGGCATGGAAGGAGGATTTCTGCTTGGGGGCGCTTTCCGCCTTGACCAGGCGCAGCTGACTCAGGTGGGCCTTGAGCTTGACGATGCCCGCCTGGAGCTGCACTTCGCCCTTGCTGTCGGGGGCGGAAAGCACGGTGCCCTTGGTTTTCAGGTGCAGGATCTCCACCTCGTCGCCCACCTTCACGGTCTTGGGGGGCTGATCCACCCGCTGGGCCTGCTGGGTCAAGCCCTCGGAGAGGCTGTCGATGCCCTCCTCCAGGCGCTTGCGCAGGGCGGCCGCCTGCATGTCGGGGGTGGCGGCGGCGTTTTTCTTCATGCGCTTGAGCTCGCTGAGCACCTGCTCGGACTCCCGGCGGGCGTTTTCCAGGATGCGCCGGGCCTCGTCCTTGGCCTTGCGCAGGCTCTGCTCCCGCTTGGCCTCGGTCTCCCGGCGGAGGCGCTCGGCCTCGTCCCGCAGGCGGGTGGTTTCCGCCGCGGCCTGCTGGGCCAGCTCCCGCTCCTTTTCGGCAATCTGCCGGTGGTACTCCGCGTTGGCGATCACGTCCTCAAAGCGCTTGTCCTCCTGGCTGAGGAGCTTGCGCGCCTGCTCGATGAGCCCCTCCGAAAGGCCCAGCTTGCGGCTGATCTCAAAGGCGTTGCTCTTGCCAGGCACGCCGATGGACAGCCGGTAGGTGGGCCGCAGGGTCTCCACGTTGAACTCCACGCTGGCATTCTCCACCCCGGGGGTGGAAAGGGCGAAGGCCTTCAATTCGCTGTAATGGGTGGTGGCCAGGGTACGCACCTTTTTCTCCAGCAGAGAGGTGAGAATGGTCTGGGCCAGGGCCGCGCCCTCGGTGGGATCAGTGCCCGCCCCCAGCTCGTCAAAGAGCGCCAGGTCGTAGGGGGTTACCTCGTTGAGGATGCCCACAATATTGGTCATGTGGCTGGAGAAGGTGGACAGGCTCTGTTCGATGGACTGCTCGTCCCCGATGTCCGCAAACACCTGCTGGAACACCGCCAGCTCCGTGCCCAGGTCCGCGGGGACCTGCAAGCCCGCCTGGGCCATGAGGGTAAACAGGCCCACGGTTTTCAGGGTCACCGTCTTGCCGCCGGTGTTGGGGCCGGTGATAATCAGCGTGGTGAACTCCCGGCCCATCCACAGATTGGTGGGCACCACCACCGCCCGGTCAATGAGGGGATGCCGCCCGCGGATGATGCTGACAAAGCCCTCCCGGTTCAGCTTGGGGGTAACGGCGTTCATCTCCCGGCTGAGCAGCCCCTTGGCAAAGGCGAAGTCCAGCTCGGCCAGCAGCTCCACATTCTCCTTGAGCTGCTGGGCATAGGGGGCCACCTGGGCGGAGAGGGCCGCCAGGATGCGCTCGATCTCCTGCTTTTCCTTGGCCTCCCACTGCTTGAGCTCGTTGCCCATCTCCACCACCACCATAGGCTCCACAAACACCGTGGCGCCGCTGGCGGACTGGTCATGCACCAGGCCGGGAACGCTGGAGCGGTACTCCGCCTTCACCGGCAGCACATAGCGGTCGTTGCGCACGGTGATGATGGGGTCCTGCAAATACTTCTGGTAGGCGGCGGAGCGGATCATGGCGTTGAGGCGTTCCTTCACCCGTTCGGTGGCGCCGCGCAGGTGGCGGCGGATATTGGCCAGCTCCACGGAGGCCCGGTCGGCAATCTCGTCCTCGGAGATAATGGCGGTTGTGATGTCGTCCTCCAGGTTGCGGAAGGAGCCCAGCAGCCCAGCCTTCTCCTTCAGGCGGGGGGTGTTCTCCCGGTCGGTAACCAGGGCAGCCCGGGCCGTGCGGCAGGCCCGCATGAGCCCGGCGATTTCCAGCAGCGCCTTGGGGGACAGGGTCGCGCCCTTGTCGCATAAATTCAGGTAGGGGCGCACATCCGTAAAGGGCGCCATGGGATGCCCGCCCAGGTAGGTGAGCACCACCAGGGCCTCCTCGGTTTCCTCCTGCCAGGCGGTTACCTCCTGGAAATTGGTGGAAGGAACCAGGGCCTGGCATTTTTCCGCGCCCAGGTCCGTGAGCGCCTTTTCGGTGAGCATATCGCGGATCTTGGTAAACTCCAATACCCGCAGGGTTCGTTCTTTCATCATGGAAGGATTCATCCTTTATGGCATGTTCATGTCACCGGACGGTTCCAGTGTCCGGTGGTGGTTTTTTCCGCGCAGGGCTGCCCGGCGAGCACGGCCGCGGTTTCGCGGGCGTCCTCCAGGGTGAATACGTTCAGGGGCGCAGCCCCCAGCTCCGAAACCTGCCGGCGCAGGTCCGTGGGCAGGGCGTTAAGCAGCTCCACCCGGCAGCCCTCGGGCAGACGCTGGCGCAGCAGCGGGAAGCGCTCTCCCCTCCGGTCCGTGAAAACCTGGCCCGCCAGGGCATCGGGCGCATGATCGTCGCACATACGGCAGGCCGCGTGCCCTGTATGCAGTCCCAGATACACCCGGGCCGGACAGTGGTGCAGCAGCATCAGCCGCACCCTGCCATAGGCCCACACCAGCGCCGGGGCGTCCCCGGCAATCAGCGCCGCGGTCTCCCGGGCGGACAGCTCCGGGGAGGCGGTCACAAAGGCGCAGCCCATTTCCAGCAGCACGGCCATGGCCCGGCGGTTCATCACGGGAATTCCCGGCCCGGCGGCCACCGGCAGGGGCCAGGGATGGCCCAGCTGTCCCACGCTGCCCAGCACATAACCTAGCAGCTTATCCGAGAAACGCCCGGCCAGCCCCGCCATCATGTCCAGGGTCGCGTCCCCGCACACGGTGGGCAGACAGAGCCACACGGGGCGGTTCAGCGCCGTCAATGCGGCGCACAGGCTATCCTCTGTATAAATTTCCGGCTGATAAAGCGCCCGCACGCCCTGGGGCAGCGCATCCAGCTGCGCCGGGGTACGGCACAGGGCCGTGGGCGGTTGGGGCGCGGCGGGAATCTCATAGGCCCGGTCGGGTAGCTCCCGGCCCGCCTGCCGGGTATGGACGGCAATCCGCGCCCGGCGCAGGGCTTCCAGGCCCTCCCGGCGCAGGGCATTGAGCACGGACACCGCCGCGAAGGCGTCCGCCGTTTCCACAGAAATATTCCGGGCGATAAAGCAGGTGTCCCCGGTTTTTTCCAGGCAGCGGGCGGCGTCCTCCGCCGTCAGCGCCCGGGAGCGGGCCTGCTGGGCCTCCGGCCCCGTAACGGTCACGGCGCTTTCCCCGTCGCTGAGCGTCAAGGTCAGGGGCCGGCCAGGGAACGCCGTCAAACGCATGTCCACGGCAATGGACGGTTCGGGCAGTGCCGCCGCTTGCGCCATCTGCCGTGCGTCGGTCAGGCGGCAGACCAGCATGCCGGGCCGCACCCGCATATCCGGGCGCAGGCGCAAAAGCGCCTCCTGCCCCGCGGGGATTTCCTTGCCCGAATAAATCATGTCCTGGTCCGGGGCGCCCTCCGCCCGCAGCTGCAAGCCGTCCCCGTCATGGAGGGCCAGCAGGGGCGTAAACCGGGCGAAGCCTCGCTCCACCCGTTCAATTTTGCCCAGGGGCACGCCCAGGTGATTCACCCGCTGCGGGTAGATGACCGCCGCGTCCTCCGCGCCCATGGCGTAGCCGCGCATGAAATCTCCCCGGTTGAACATTTGCCGCAGGGCCAGGCGTTCGTCCTCCCCCGCCTTGGCAAAATGTCCATTCTCCAGGCTGTCGATGGCCTTTCGGTAGCTGGCCGCGGTCACCGCCACGTACTCGGGGCGCTTGAGCCGGCCCTCCAGCTTCACCGACGCAACCCCCGCCCCGGCCAGGGCGGGCAGGTCGTCCCGGAGGCACACATCTCGTGGGCTGAGCCAGGCGGCGGTTTTCCCCCGGTAGGTATAGGGCAGGCGGCAGGGCTGGGCGCAACGCCCACGGTTGCCGCTGCGCTCCCCCAGCATGGAGGAAAACAGGCACTCCCCGCTCACCCCCACGCACTGGGCGCCGTGGCCGAACACTTCGATTTCCAAGCCCTCCCGGGCCGCGTCCCGGATCACGTCCAGGCCGCACTCCCGGGCCAGCACCACCCGCACGCAGCCCAGCGTCCGGGCAAAGCGCACGCCGCTGACATTGTGCAGGGCCATTTGGGTACTGGCATGCACAGGCAAATCCGGAAAGCGCGTGCGGAGCATATCCGCCACGGCCAGGTCCTGCACCAGTACGCCGTCCACCCGCAGGCGGTTGAGCAGGGACAGCACCTCCCCCACCTCCGCCAGCTCCCCATCCTTGATGAGGGTGTTCACGGTCACATGGACGCGCACCCCGTGCAGGTGGCAGTAGTCCACGGCCTGGGACAGCTGGGCGCTGTCGAAGTTCCCCGCCCCCGCCCGGGCGCTGAAAGCCGCGTAGCCCAAATACACCGCGTCCGCTCCCGCGGCCACGGCGCGCTCCAGTGCTTCCATGCTCCCCGCCGGGGCAAGGTTCTCCATGAGGGCAGCCTCCCTTGGTATCTGCGCGTATGCGCGAAACTTATTTCTTTTTCGCCTGCTCCAGCTCCTGGCGCAGGGCGGTGAGCTCCCGGCGCAGGCGGGTATTCTCATCGTGGCTCTT
>USCR01000096.1 GCA_900553295.1 uncultured Eubacteriales bacterium
ACACACCATTCTGAAAGGAGACTGCAAACCATGTCCGAGAAGATTGTACAACTGAACGAGGAAGTTGTCAAGGGCCAAATCAAGGAATTGGTCCGCGGCAAAACATGCAAAAAACAAAAAGGTGTTGCTTGCCCTGGAAGAGGCAATGCCCCTGCCCTTCTGTCCGGCGGAGCCAGCCCGCAGAAAAGAAAGCCTGTTTTTCCCCAATAAAAGCAGCCACACTGCTGCGCTGCAATGTGGCTGCTTCATCCACCCGGGCATTATTCATTCTTTTGCTCAGGGGCATCCTTGGCTTTGCTTTCGGCAATCAGGTGCGTCAGTTCCTCCATGAAGCTCCCCAGATCCGTGAACTTGCGGTATACCGCCGCAAAGCGGACATACGCCACTTCGTTGAGCTCCTTGAGCTCGGCCATCACCATGTCCCCAATACGCTGGGAGCTGATTTCCCCGTCCATGCTGTTGTAAGCCGCCTGCTCAATGCGGCCCACGATAGCGTCGATTTGCTGCATGGAAACCGGGAGCTTTTCGCAGGCGTGAATGATGCCGCCCTTGATCTTGGAGGCATCAAAGGGCTCCCGGCGGTTGTCCCGCTTGACCACCAGCAGGGGAGCCAGCTCAATCTTTTCATAGGTGGTGAAGCGGCGGCCGCAGTTCATGCATTCCCGCCGGCGGCGGATGCTGTTGCCCTCTTCCGTGGGACGGGAATCAATTACTTTGCTTTCCAGGCAGTTGCAGTACTGGCATCTCATGGCATGGCGCCCCTTCCCTAGCAATTCCTTCCAACTCGCCTCTATTATAGCTTTTTTTGGGCTGCTCGTAAAGGTGAAATCTCAGGGAATGGGGAGCTGCCGGCGCTATTGGTTTTCCATCTCCAGCATCGCGGCCATCTGGTCCAGCCACCGCTCCAGCAGGGAAAGAAATTCCGGGAAGCTGTCCGGCACATCCTCCGCGCTCCAACCCAGCTCCGCCCAGGCATCCGGGCAATAGCTCAGGTAGGAGAGGCTGCACCCGTACGGAATGCCATAAATGCCCCCGTCCCGGCACACCAGGCCCGAAAAGGCCGGGTACATGCCTTCCACCGTTTCCCGCACCCCGGGAAAGGCGGAAAGATCGGCGCAATACCCCTTGTCCATGAGCAGGCCCACGTCAAAGCTGGCGCTGGAAACGGTGAACACGTCGTAGGCAAAGCCGCCGGAAATCAGGGCATTGAGCAGCTCATTGGTGCGCACAAAGGGATTGAGGGTTGCCTGAACCTCCACGCCGGAATGGGCGGAGACAAACGCCCTATACGCCTTGCTGGAGGAAGTGATTCCCGCCACGCGCAGGGTGGATGCCTGGGCCCCGGCAGGCAGGTAGCAGGCAAAAAGAGCACAGAGCAACAGCAGGGACAGGCGTTTTCTCACGGTTGGCCGCCTCCTTCACAAAAGCGTATGCTATGTATCAGACGCTTTACAGGGGCGCGGCGGCACGCACCTGCAAAAAAAAGCGGCCCAAGGCCGGTAAAACGCATTTGCGCCCCCTCCCAGCTGGAAGGGGGCGCAAGGGCTCAGGCCAGGCCGTGCTTGACCCGGTCGTGCTCCTCGGCACGCTTGGCGTTGTTGAAGCGGTCCAGGGTGCCCACCAGGTAGCCGGTAATTCGCCGGATGCGCTGGAAGGGCTGGTTGCCAAAGTCATAGGACAGGTCCACATAATCCCCGTCCACGTGAATATCGATGCCGAAGGGCTCCTTGCCAAACTTCTGCTTGGCCCGCTGGATGTAAGCGTCGATCTCCTGCTGCTCCAGCTGGCCGCCGGTGACCTGCACATGACATGCCATGGGGTATCATCTCCTTTGTGATACCAGTATACCACCGAAAGGAGAAAGTGAAACACGTTTTCTGTATATAGGGAAAACTTTGTCGAAAACCACCATATTTTGTGGTTTCAATGCTGCACGGGCCGCTTGTGCAGGGTGACCTTCTTCTTCTCCAGGACGAACAGCCGGGAAGGGCGCTTGTTGCCGGGCATGGGCTTCGCCTCCTTTCCCGGATAGGATGCCCTCAGGGCAGGGCGTGTATCCGGGAAATATCCTCCCGGGGATCGGCGGAGCGGTACAGGGCCGTGCCCAGCACCGCCACATCCAGCCCCGCCTCCCGCAGCAGGGGCAGGTTCTCCAGGCTCACGCCGCCGTCCGCCTGGATGTGGCCCGTATAGCCCATTTCCCGCAGGCGGCGAATCTTCTGGATTTGTTCAGCCATAAAGCGCTGGCCGCCAAAGCCCGGCTCCACGGTCATCACCAGCACCATGTCGCACAGGGGCAGCGCCTCCGCGATGGTTTCCGCGGGGGTGGCGGGCTTCAGGGACACGCTGGGATGCGCGCCCAGGCGGCGGATCTCCCGCAGCAGGGCGGGCAGGTCCTCCGCGGCCTCGGCGTGAATGGTGAGCCAGTCCGCCCCGGCGGCGATAAAGGTTTCCACATAACGCTCGGGGTGGGCGATCATCAGGTGTACGTCCAGGGGGATGGAAAAGCGCCCCCGCAGGGCCTTGACCAGGCTGGGGCCATAGCTTAAATTGGGGACGAAGCAGCCGTCCATAATGTCCACATGGAGCCAGTCGCAGCCCGCGTCCACCATGCGCTGGGCTTCCTCCCCCAGGCGCAGGGGATCGGCGGCGAGAATCGACGGGGATACCTTAATCATAACGTTCCCTCCATGCCTTTCGTACATCGGCGAGCAATTCCCGGTAGCGTTCCACCCGCTGGGGGTCCAGTTCCCCGGCGGCCACGGCGGCGGTTACGGCGCAGCCCGGCTCCGAGGCATGATAGCAGGGGGCGAAGCGGCATTGCCCCTCATAGGGGGCAAACTCGGGGTAAGCGTCCTTCAGGGTCACGGGGTCCATGCCGCCCTCCATCTCCAGCAGGCTGAAGCCGGCGGTGTCCAGCACCCGCAGGCCCTTGGCCTCCAATAGCTCCGCGTGGCGGGTGGTGTTCTTGCCCCGCTGAATCTTCTGGCTGATGTCCCCGGTCTCCACGCCCAGGCCCGTGAGGGCGTTGAGCAGCGTGCTCTTCCCCACCCCGGACAGGCCCGCGAAGCAGCACAGCCGGCCGGCCATGACCTGGCGCAGATCGTCCAGCCCCTGGCCCGTGCGGGCGCTGACGGGGAGCACGGGCACCTCCGCCCGGGCGTATTGCCGGGATAATTCCCCGGCCAGGGCGGCGTCCAGGTCGCACTTGTTCACCACCAGGGCGGCGTCCATGCCCTGCTGCCGGGCGCGAACCAGCAGCCGGTCCACCAGCAGCAGGTCCGGGGCGGGGACGGGCGCGGCCACAATCAGCAGCAGTTCCACATTGGCCACCGGGGGACGGACGCACACGGTTTTGCGGGGGAGGATCTCCTCCACCCAGCCGTGCTCCTCTTCCTCCCCGGGGGTGAAGAGGATCTCGTCGCCCACCAGGGGGGACAGCCCCAGGCGGCGGAATTTCTTTTTGCAGCGGAGGACGTATGCCTCCCCCGCGGGGGTTCGGGCGGTGTACAGCCCGCCCATGCCGCGGACGATCACGCCCCGCAGCATGCCTTGCGTGTTTTCCGTAGGGATGCCTCCTTGCTCTGTGGCTTACTCCAGGGTGACGGTGCGCTGGTAGGCGAAGCTGCCGTCCAGGTAGACGCGGCAGACGTGGCTGCCGGTGAGGGTGCTCTCAATGGTCACGGTGGTGTTCCGCGGGCTGTCCGCGGCCAGGGTGTCGGCGTAGACCTCGGTCTCGATGCCCTCGTCGTCCACCAGGGTGATGCGCACATCCATGCTGGCGTCGCTTTCCGGCAGGGTGATGTCCACCTGGGCGGCGTGCACCAGGCTGGCCACCCGGTAGACCGACAGGGTCACCGCGGTGCCTTCGATTACCTGGGTTCCCGCCACGGGGGATTGCAGCGCCACCTTGCCGTGCTGGTTGGCCTCGGCGGAGTCCACGGACTGGATCTGTGTGTTCAGGGTCAGCTTGGCGCTGGAGAGCAGCTCCCGGGCTTCCTGGAGGGTTTTGCCCACCAGGTTGGGAATATACGCGCTGCCCCCGGAGACGGTCACCTGTACAATGTCCCCGGAAGCGCAGGTGCTGCCCGCGTCGGGGGTCTGGGTGAGAATGGTATCCACGGGCTGGTCGGACACCACTTTTTCCACCACGGCCAGGGTGAGGCCGGCGGCCTGAAGCCTGGGAATGGCGTCAGCGGTGGTGGAGCCGGTAATGGCGGGCACCTGCTGGGCCGAAGGTCCCTTCGACACGGTGATGACCACCGTATCCCCTTTTTTCAGGGTGGTATCCATTTCCGGCGCCTGGAGGATCACCGTGCCCGCGGGCACCGTGGGGTGGTTCACCTCGATGACCTCCACCTGCAGATTGGCCCGGGAAGCCAGGCGCTGGGCGGTGACCACGTCCGCGCCCAGGAGATCGGGCACGGTGGTGCTGGTGACCACCCGCTCATAGATGGCGCCGCCGCCCAGGTATAGCCCGTAGAACACCAGCCCCGCCATAATCAGGCTCAGCAGCGTCCACATGCCCGTGCGGTGGGGATGCACCTGATAGCGCCGACGGGGCGGCACCTTCCGCGCCTGGGAAGCGGTATCCATGCCCACGGGCCGCTGGGGCGGCCTGGGCGGCGCGGGGATGGGCATGGCCTCCACCAGGCGGGGCTGCATGCGTTCCGTGCGGCCCTCCAGGGCCAGGCGCAGCTCCGCGGCCATTTCCATGGCGCTCTGATAACGGTATTTGGGATTCTTCTCCATGGCCATCATGCACACATGGCTGATAGCCTGGGGCACGTCGGGGGCAATGGACTCGATGGGCGCGGGCTTGGCGTGCAGGTGCTGCATGGCCACGGCCACGGGGCTGTCCCCGTCAAAGGGCACGCGGCCGGTGAGCATTTCATAGAGTACCACGCCGCAGCTGTAAATATCGCTGCGGGCGTCCGCGGCTTGGCCGGAGGCCTGCTCCGGGCTGAAATAATGCACCGAGCCCATGACGCTGTCCCCCCGGGTCAGGGTGGAGCTGTCCGCCATCCGGGCAATGCCGAAGTCCGCCACCTTCACGTGGCCGTCGGCGTTGACCAGGATGTTCTGCGGCTTGATGTCCCGGTGAATAATGCCGTTTTGGTGGGCGTGCTGCAGGGCCGAGAGAATGCGGATGGTCACCTGGGCGGCCACCTGGGGATTCAGCCGGCCCTTTTCCTGGATCAGCTCCTTGAGGGTTTTGCCCTGGACGTATTCCATGACCAGGTAACGGTTCTCCCCATCCATGCCCACGTCCAGGAGGTTGACGATGTTGTGGTGGGTCATTTTGCTGGCGGCCTCGGCCTCCCGCTGGAAGCGGCCCACAAACTCCGCGTCCTGGTTGAATTCCGGGCGGAGGACCTTCACGGCCACGTTGTGCCCCGTGCGCATGTCAATGGCCCGGTACACAATGGCCATGCCGCCCATGCCGATCTGCTCCACCAGGCGGTAGCGGTCGGCAAGGATTTTTTCGCTCATTGCGCGCCCTCCTGATCCTTGAGGATGACGAAGGAAATATTATCCCGGCCGCCGTGGTCCAGGGCGGCCTGCAGCAGGCGGTCGGCGGCGGCCTCCGGGGCGCATTCCCGCAGGATGCCCGCCATTTCCTCGTCGGAGACCATGCCGGAGAGCCCATCGGAGCACAAAAGCCACATGTCCCCCTTGCAGCGCTCCCGGGTAATCATGTCCACTTCGACGGTTTCGTCGGTGCCCACGGCCCGGGTAATCACGTTGCGCATGGGGTGATGGGCGGCTTGCTCCTGGGTAAGCACGCCCTGGTCCACCAGTTCCTGCACCAGGGAATGGTCCCGGGTCACCTGGGTGAAGGCGCCCTCCCGGAGCAGATAGGCACGGCTGTCCCCCACATGGGCCAGGTAGATCTCCCGCTCCCCTGCCCATAGCACCGTCAGGGTGGTGCCCATGCCGGATAGCTCCGCCTCCTCCCGCTGGCGCAGGTACAGGCGGCGGTTTACGGCCTCCACGGCGGTTTTCAGCAGCCGGGGGTCGGGGGTTTTGCCCTTGAGAAATTTCTCCAGGCCGTCCCGGGCGCCCGCGGAGGCCACTTCGCCCCCCTTGTGGCCGCCCATGCCGTCGGCGACCCCGTAGAGGTGCTCCAGGACGATCAGCGCGTCCTGGTTATTCACCCGGAGCTTTCCAACATCGGTTCGGGTAACAGAGATCATGGGCAAAGCACTCCTTTACTGGGCAGGATGGGCGGCGGACTCCGCCAGGGTTTTGCGGCGCAGCTGGCCGCAGGCGCCGTCGATGTCGTCCCCCATTTCCCGGCGGCGGGTGGCGGAGATATGGCACTCCTCGAGGGTTTTCAAAAAGCGGCGGACGGTGCCCTCGTCCACGGTGCGCAGGCTGCGCTCCTTGACCTCGTTCAGGGGGATGAGGTTCACGTGGCATTGCAGCCCCCGCAGGCGGGAGGCCAGCTCCCGGGCGTGGCGCTCCTCGCAGTTGACCCCGCCCACCAGCGCGTATTCAAAGATCACCCGCCGGCCGGTCTTTTCCACATAATTGCGGCAGGCGGCCAGCAGCTCCTCCATGGGGTACACCTTGGCGATGGGCATAGTCTGGCGGCGGATCTCGTCGTTGGGCGCGTGGAGGGAGACGCTCAGGGTCACGGGCAGGTCCTCGTTCGCCAGGTCGTACATCTTGGGCACCAGCCCGCAGGTGGACAGGGACACGCTGCGCAGGGAAATGCACAGCCCCTGGGGCTCCCGCAGCAGGCGCAGGAACTTCATCACGTTGTCGTAGTTGTCCAGGGATTCCCCGCTGCCCATGAGCACCACGTTGTGTACCCGCTCCCCATCGGTGAGGAAGCGGTTGGCGGCGGTGATCTCCCCCAGCATCTCCCCGGGGGTCAGGGAGCGGACGCACCCGTCGAGGGTGCTGGCGCAGAAGGTGCAGCCCATGCGGCAGCCCACCTGGGTGGAGATGCACAGGGTGCGCCCGTAGTGATACTTCATCAGCACTCCTTCCACGCAGTTGCCGTCCCGCAGGCCGAAGAGGAACTTCACCGTGTCGTCCAGCTTGGAGCGGCGGTGGGTCAAAATCTCCACGGGCTGGTCCACGGCGGTGGCCTGCAGCTGCTCCCGCAGGGGCTTGGGCAGGTTGGTCATCTCCGCAAAGCGGGCGCCCTTGTGCAGCCAGGCGAAGAGCTGCCCGGCCCGGAAACCGGGCATGCCCTGGGCCAGGCACCATTCCTTCAGTTCGCCGGGGGTGAGGCTCATCAGCTCGGTCATGGCTTCCTCCCCATGCGGGCGATAAAGAACCCGTCCAGATGATCCCGGTGGGGCAGCAGCTGCAGGCCCTCCGCCCCATAGCGCTGCCGCAGGGCGGCGGGGAAGCTGTCAGGCAGGGGCAGCAGGGTGAAGTCCGGGTGATTTTCCAGGAAGCGCCGCAGTTGCAGGGCATTCTCCTCCGGGAGAATGGAGCAGGTGCTGTACACCAGCTGCCCGCCGGGCTTGACATAGCGGTAGCAGGCTTCCAGCAGGGCCTGCTGGGTGGCGGCAAGGGCGTCCACGTCCTCGGCGGTGACGCGGTACTTCACATCGGGCTTGCCCGCCATGACCCCCGTGCCGGAGCAGGGGGCGTCCAGGAGCACCGCGTCCATGGTGCGCTCCAGCTCTTCCCGGAATACCGTGGCGTCCCGGGCCATGGGCCGGACGTTGTCCAGGCGCAGGCGGCGGGCCTGGGCCTCAATGAGCTTCACCCGATGGGGATGCAGGTCCCAGGATTGAACCCGGCCCGTGCCATTCAGCCGCTCGGCCAGGTAGCAGGTTTTGCCCCCGGGGGCGGCGCACACGTCCAAAAGCTGCATGCCCGGCCGGGTTTCGATGGCCAGGGCGGCAAACATGCTGCTCTGGCTCTGGATGCTGAAGCGGCCCGCCTGGAAGTCCGCGTCCCGGGAGATGTCCGCGGCGCCGTGAATGATATAGGCGTCCGGGGCCAGGCCCTTTTCCCATTGCCACACCTTGCGGTCCAGCAGCTTTTCAAAGGCGGAGCCGTTCAGCGCGGTCAGGTTGGGACGCAGGGTGATGCCCGCGTCCCGCTGGCGGTAGGCGGCGATGGCCGCGGCGGTATCGTATCCGTAGGCCGCCATGAGGCGCTCCACCAGCCACAGGGGCAGGGAGTACATCACGGAGAGATACTGCGCGGGCTCCTGCTGGGGGTCGGGGTAGACGATGCTCGCCCGGTCCCGGTCCAGCCCGCGGAGGATGGCGTTGCACACCCCGGCCAGACCCGGCATGCCCGCGTCCTTGCACAGGGACACGGCGGTGTTCACCGCGGCGCTGGCAGGAATTTTATCGTAGAGCAGCAGCTGGCAGGCCCCCAGGCGCAGGATGATGCGCAGCTTCATGTCCGTGTCGTCCTTGCGCATGAAATCCTTCAGGGCCCAGTCCAGGCGGAGCTGGTTTTCCAGGGTGTCGTACACCAGGCTGGAGGCCAGGCGGCGGTCCGCCGGGCTCAGGCCGCTGCGGGTCAGCTCCCGGTCCAGGGCCAGGGCGGCGTACGCGCCGTTTTCCGCCACCTCATGCAGCACACGGAAGGCAACCCGGCGGGCAGCCAGGCCATCCCCATGGGGCGCCTGCCGCCGGGGCGCGGCGGGACGTGCAAAGGCGCGCTCTCCAGGCTTGTGCTCCCCGGTGAGTTTGGCGAAGGTGCGCTCCCCAGGCTTGTGGTCTGCGGCGGGTTTGGCGAAGTTCCGCTCTCCGGATGTATGGGAAACAGGCCGCGGCGCAGGACGGCGGCCGAAATTGCGGGGGTCTTTCTGCTGATCGCTCATAGTAACTCCTCTGTACGGTTATGGACGGGGGGCGGCGGGCCATACTTCGCCCACTTGGGCAGGGTGGCCGCGGAGGTAATCGGCGGCGGCCATCTGCTTGCCGCCGGGGGCCTGAAGCTGCAAAACGCGTACCGCGCCTTTTCCCGCGGCAATGACCAGGCCCTCCTTGGGGGAGGCCGCCAGCACCTGCCCGGGCTGGCCGTGCAGGTCAGGCTCCGCCTGGGCGCGCCAAAGCTTCAATACCCCCTCCGGGGAACCGGTGACCGCGCCGGGCCAGGGATTCAGGCCGTGGATGCGCTGCACCAGCTCCTGGGCGGGCCGGGACCAGTCCAGGATGCCCATTTCCTTGGTGAGCATGGGGTCGTAGGTCATGTCCGCCTCGTTTTGGGGGGTGCGGGTCAGGGTGCCCGCTTCCAGGGCGTCCAGGGTGTCCAGCAGCACTTGCGCTCCCAGATGGCTGAGGCGCTCCGTCAGCTCCCCGCAGGTTTCCCCGGGGAGAATGTCCACGGCGGCGGAAAGCAGCATATCCCCGGTGTCGATGCCCTTGTCCGTGAACATGGTGGTAATGCCCGCCTGGCTGTCCCCCTGCAAAATGCCCCAG
>USCR01000097.1 GCA_900553295.1 uncultured Eubacteriales bacterium
GTGCAGCAATACGGTCAGCGCGCCGCGCAGGGCAATCACTGCGCCAAGGATGGCAAGCTCATTCCAGTCCCGGGCCAACACGGTGCGCAGCACCTCGCCGCCCAGCTTGAATTCAAGGGAAAGCGCGATGCCTTCGGCCAGCTTCAGCCGAACGTTGGGGTCATGCTTGAAATAAAGGATAATTCCCTGTACGGCAGTGATCAACAGCACCATGATTCCGGCCAGCTCCACCAGGCGGATACCTACTTCCGCTGCATATTTGACCACATTTTCCAAAAAAGTTACCACACTATCCATCCGATACCCTCCCATGGGGAAATCATCCCCCGCTCTTGTCTGCTATTAGTGTACACGATTTTCCAGGAAAATGCACGAACTTTTTTCCCCATGCGCCAACGGAATTTTCCATGAAAAAGGAGGTATCCCATGGAGCTGTACATGCATGTGCCCTTTTGCAGGCAGAAATGCCGCTACTGCGATTTTGCTTCCTGGGCGGGGCGGGAAGCATGGATGCCTGCCTATGTCACCGCCATGCTGCAAGAGGCTGCCCATGCACGGAAAGCCCTGGGCCCACAGCCAATTTCGACGGTGTTCCTGGGGGGCGGGACACCCTCCGTGCTGCCGGCGGAGGAATTGCGGCGGCTGCTGCGCGGGGTGATGGAACAATTTCCCCTGGAGCCGGGTGCGGAATTCACCAGCGAAGCCAACCCCGGTACACTGACGGAAGCCTGGCTGGATACGGCAGTGTCCCTGGGCGTCAACCGCCTGTCCCTGGGTATGCAAGCTGCGCAGGCGCCACTTTTGCGAACCCTGGGGCGGATACATACCCTGGAGCAGGTGCGGGAGGCGGTTGATTTGGCGCGTCAGGCCGGGGTAAAAAACCTAAGCCTGGACCTGATGTTCGGCCTGCCCGGGCAAACGCTGGCGGACTGGGCGGAAACCCTGGAGGCGGCGCTGGATCTGGCGCCGGAGCATCTGAGCTGCTATGGGCTGATTCCTGAGGAAGGCACCCCCCTGGGGGAGGCAATCCACCGCGGCGAGGTGACCCTGCCATCCGAGGAAGAAGAACGGGCCATGTACGATATGGCGTTGCAGCGCTTGCATCAGGCTGGGTTCATGCAGTATGAAATATCCAACTTTGCCCGGCCGGGCTACGCCTGCGCGCATAACCTGGGATATTGGCGGCAGGTCCTTTACCTGGGGCTGGGCGTGGGCGCGGCGAGCATGCTGCCTGGAAGGCAGTCCGGGGAGGCGTACCGAAGGCGGACAAACGTCCGGGACCTGGCTTCCTACTTAAGACAAGGGGAAACGGGCAACTTTGCTCCCGCTGAGGAGGAAAGCATCACACCAGCGGAGGCATGCTTTGAAACCATGATGCTGGGCTTGCGCACCAGCGAGGGCGTGAGTGAGCGCGCCTTCATGGCGATGCACGGCGTTCCCTTGGAGCAGATGTACGGCCAGCGGCTGACAGCCCTGGCCAGCCGCGGCCTGATGGAAAAGCACGGGGAGTGGTGGCGGCTGACCCGACGCGGTATGGACGTACAGAATGCCGTGCTGGTGGAACTGATGGAGGAATAAAGGAAAATGCCCTTGCCGGGAGATGAACCGGCAGGGGCATTTTGTGATGGAAGCGCGGGTCAACTTGCCACATTCAGGGCTGTACCATGGAGGTGTTTTCCATAAATTCACCGTTCCACCATAGACTGCCGGCCACGGTGTCCCAGGGTTCACCACCAAAGTAGAAACGAATTCTCCGCAATTCCGTGGCATGGCAAAGGGTATTGATCATGCTGTAGGCCAGGAGGCGCTCCTGGGTTTCATCCAGGCTGCTGGACGAGGTGGCGAATGACGGGGACAAATTTACCAGCAGCACGCCATCCTGAGCCGAAAAGCCCAGAATATCCGCGTCGCCCAGATAGGCCGGGAGCAGGGAGGTCCGGCCGGCAGCAGCCTCGGAGACAGTGGGCCCAGCCATGAGCTGCAGAAGCAGATAGCGGGGATTTTTCACCTCATAGTATGGTACAGGGCGCGGTGAGGCCACCAGACGGTCGCCCTGCACAAAGTAAAGCAGGGCGACGTCCTTGAGATAGGCGGCAAAGTCGCCGCGGGTCATGCGCCCGTCGGGGAAGGTCAGCATGCGGTTTTCAGCGGTGAGCACGCTGGTGAGCAAGCTACCGCCCACGTAGCATTCCACCGCCGTAAGGGAGGGGATAAAAGCGGTAAGCGTATACGTAACGCTACCCAGGAATCCGGCCATATCCAGCCCGGAGTTCCGCAGGCGGTCTTCCAGATCCTCGCAGAAATACAGCATGGCGATGCGGCCGCCGGTATCCTGCAATTCCCGGATCTGCGGCGCATAGAGCAGCAGGGTATTCAGGTCCGGCATGGGCGCGGCGCTGGTGAGCACCTGGGGGCCGGCAGAAAGCGCGGAAATCAGCCCGGAAGCCAGCTGCGCAGGCGTTTGCCCCACAAAGGAGATATCCCTGGGCTCGGCCAGCAACCCCGTGCCCTCCAGCGTGGGGAAGAAAAGGGTGGCGGTGGACGTTAGGCTGACCTGGGAAGCATCCTCCCCCAGGGCAGGCTTGCGGGAATCCAGCTGGTTCCACAGGTCGGCCAGGTCAGCCTCCGGGCGCGCGGTGATGCTGCCCAGGGGCAGGCTGGCGGTGATGTCCATGGCCACAGCCATGCCGGAGATCAGAATGTTTACGTGGCTGATGCCAAAGGGGGCAAGGGTGGAAGCAATTGCCTGGCACACGGCATAAAAGGCGTCATGGTTCAGCTGCAAGGCGGAGGCAGCCAGGGTAACCGTGCATACCCCACAGGAAATCTCCACAGGGTTCACGCCTGCGAGCTGGAGGCGGACCGCTCCGCCCAAGGCCTGCACCTGCCGGTTGCCCTCGTAGGTAAATAGCGCCCGAAGCACGGTCTCGGCTGGATGCCGGCCACGGTTCAGGGTCAACTGGGCCTGCTGCGCAACCAGATGGGTACCATCCAGGCTGGGAAGATACAGATCCACCAGAGCAGTGTAGTCCAGGGAGGCGTCGCCCACCGGCGCACTGTAAGGCTGTGCCGCGGGGGGGAGGGTCGCGGCGCTGCCCGTGGGGCTGAGCTGACCAAGGGTGGAGGTGCATCCGCTGAGCGCGAGGGTAAGGCACAGCAGGGCGGCCAGCATGCTGCGGCGGCGCCATGCTGCCGGCGTGTGAACGTGATCCATCCTCATTCCTCCATCCAGCCGGTAAACTGTGTCCAGGGTATTTTCCATAGATCGCCTTCACGGACCAGGCGCATGATACGGCCGCTCCACTCCTTGCTGACGCCCTGATGCTGCGTATACAGGTGCAGGGTATACAGGGTTGTGCCTCCGTCCGGGGAGACGCTGCCGCCTGTGAAGCCGAAGTTGATCAGCCGGGGGGCTTCCTGCATGAATGTGGTAAAATCCTCATAGCTGGGGCGGTCCGCCGCGGCCAGGTAACCATAGAGAACGGATAGCTCCTGGGTGGACCAGGCATTCAGGGCGGCACGAAGGGTATTGCTGGGGGTGAGCAGGTATTGCTCCTGGCGGATTAGAGGCGAAGTGAGCACGTCGTCTCCGGAACCGTCCAGGAACCAGCTCTGGCGCAGGCGCAGGCTATCGCTGAGCACATCCGTTTGCTCCACCAGCATCTGTACACCGTCATAGTTGCAGTTTTCAGTGATGGTGGCCACAATGCTCTGCATGCACAGCTGGCGGCGGAGCGGGGCTTCCACCTGCCAGTAGGGATCTTGCTCCCAGGCGGCAGGTTCATCGGACCAGCCGGCAAGGATATTATTGCTGAGGGTAACGAACAGTGTGCGCCCCTGTGCCGCCACGGAAAGGACCAGGCAGCCCTCCGGCAGCGCGGAGGTAAGCTGGACCGAGCTGGGGGAGGGCCCCTGAGCCAACTCCCGCAGCAATGCCAGTTCAAAGGGCTCGTCCGGCGCCACGGTCAGGGAACGTGTTTCCGGGGCAAGGTAGGGCTGATCCTCGTAGCGGAAGTACAGGGTGACCTCCAGCAGGGAAGTGGCGGCCTCCGCCGGCTCCGCGTCGGGGAGCACGGTGTCCACGCCAGGCACCAGGGTGGACTGGGCGGAACGCACGGGATCGGGCAGCAGCTGGCTACAGCCACCCAGCAGCAGCGTACACAGCAATGCTGCCATAAGCCTGGGAAAGCGCCTGCGCAGGTGGTTCAGGCTTGCCTTCATGGTTTCACCTCCAGGGGAAGCTCCACGCGGAATACGCTGCCTTGCCCCTCCACGCTGTCCACGGTAACCGTGCCCTGGTGAAGGGTAACGATTTGACGGACGATGGACAGGCCAAGCCCTGTTCCGCCGGTATCCCGGGAGCGGGCCTTGTCCACGCGGTAAAAGCGGTCAAAAATATGGGGAAGGTCCTCCGCGGGAATGCCCGGCCCGTCATCCGTTACCGTAATGACGGCGTTGCGCCCTTCGCGCAGGGCCGCGATTTCGATGTGTCCGCCCTCGGGGCTGTATTTCACCGCGTTCTCCACCAGATTGTAAAGCACCTGCTCCAGTTTGGCGCTGTCACCCGTCATGGGCAAAGCATCCGGCAAGGTAGCGATGAATTCCTGCTGACGTTTCTCCGCCATGGGTTTGAGCCGGCGCAGGGTAGCCTGCACCAGTTGGCACAGGTCCATGGGGGCCGGATGGAGCTCCAGGGCATGGCTATCCATCTTGGTAAGGGTGAGCAGATCGTTGATGATTCCGGTGAGACGATCAATTTCGTGATCCATGTCCTGCATGAACTCCACGCGAAGCTCCGCAGGCATCTCCGGCTTCGCAATCAGGGTTTGCAGCATAATTTTCAGGGAGGTCATGGGCGTTTTCAGCTCATGGCTTGCGTTGGAGACAAACTGATTGCGGCTTTGGTCCAGGGTTTCCAGCTTCTGCGCCATGGTGTTGTAGGCACTGGCAAGCTCCCGCATTTCTCCGGAGCCACGTACGGGCACCCGCACGGAAAGGTCGCCCCGGCCCATGCGCTGGATGGTGCGGGTCAGGCGGGTGATGGGACCAGTGATTACCCGAGAAAACACCAGCGCTGCCGCCATGGCCGCCACGGCCACCGCGGCGAAGGCAGTCAACATCCGCGCTTGCACGCCCTCCAGGCTGGTCATCAGCTCCTGCACGGAGGAGATGAACAGCACGGCTCCCAGGATGTTTCCCTGACCGTCCACCATGGGCGCGGCGCACGAACTGATATAGCCGCTGTCTTCCTCATCCAGTCCGCCAGTCCCTGTGCGGTGAATGCCGTAGTCGCTGCCTGCGCCCTGCATCAGCACGGACAAGAGCTGCGGCAGCTGTAGGCGCACGCCCAGCAGGGTGCCGTAGCTGTCCAGCTGCACCTTGCCCTCCGAATCCACCAGCAGCAGCCGTCCGCCCATTTCCCCGCCTGCGGAAACAAGCCTGTCTTGCAGAGTATCCGTATCCGCAAGCGAAAAAAAAGGCGCAAGAGTCGTGGCCAGCTTTTCCACAGAAAGGCTGTCTTGACGAATGCGCTGTTCAAAGAGATAATCACTTACAAGCCCTGTTAGCAGGGACGCAATGGTATAAAAGGAAAGACCTACCACCAGCAAAAAGGCCAACAGCACTTTCCACCGGATGGAGGTAAAAGGAAAGTGAAGCGGGGAATGCGGTTTAATCCTTGTCGGTGAAATAGTAACCAACTCCCCACTTGGTGAAGATGTATTCGGGCTTGGAGGTATCACGCTCAATCTTTTCCCGCAGGCGGCGGATATGCACGTCCACGGTCCGGGCATCACCGGTGTAGTCATATTTCCATACGGTTTCCAGCATGGCCTCCCGGCTGAATACCTTTCCCCGGTTCTGGATGAAGAGCTGTAGCAGGTCGAATTCCTTGGCGGTGAGTTTTACGTCCTTGCCCGCGAGGGTGACCGTGCGCTTGACCAGGTTGACCTGCATATCCCGCACCCGGATGATCTTTTGATCTTCCGGGGCAGCCGCGGCATGGACCCGACGGAAAATGGTCTTGATCCGTGCCTTCACTTCCAGAATATTGTAGGGCTTGGTCATGTAGTCGTCGGCGCCGTATTCCAGGCCGAGGATCTTGTCCATGTCCTCACCCTTGGCGGTAAGCATGATAATCGGCACGTTGGAGTGTTCCCGGATGCGCTGACAAACGCTGATGCCATCCAGCTTGGGCAGCATCACATCCAACAGGATCATATCGTACTGTCCGCCAAAGAACTTGGCCAGCGCTTCCTCTCCATCCATGGCGCTATCGGTTTCGTAGCCCTCTTGCTCCAAGGTATATTTCAATCCCTTCAGAATAAGAGGCTCGTCATCCACCAAAAGAATCCGCTTCGCCATGTGCGCCACCTTCCACGTCCATGATTCATACTAATTCATATTATACGATTTTTTGTAAAGAAAATCAAGATAAATTGAAATCAAAATGACACATTTTTCGCAAAAACGAAAGATACAGGCGAGCAAAACCATCGGGAGGTGCCGGAGGGATTACGCTTCCTTTGTATCCGGCAGCTTTGCGTGCGGGTCGGTTGAACGTTTTCACCAAGCGGCCAAGCTGCCGCTTCAGACCTATGAAGCTGATTTTTTCCATGCGCTGAGCGTCATGGAGACGCTTAAAGCAAATAGGTGTAGCAAATCCGGAGGAAAAGCAAAAAGTGCTTGACAGCACGCCACTCGGCTGCTATAATATCCCTGTTTGAAGCAGAAGCATGCCCGCTTCTCGCCTTGCGGCTTACGCTGCCGGGCTCATGGCACATCATCATACGTGGTGAACATCTGTGCAGTGATAGATAGCGGGTGAGCTGATTCACCCGCTTTTTTTCGTAAAAGGGGTAGCATTCAGACATAACGATGAGGAGGTGCATGGACATCGCAACCGATCTGATGATTAATGAGGAGATTCGCGACCGTGAAGTTCGACTGATCGATGAGAATGGCGAGCAGCTGGGCGTGATGATCACCCGCAAGGCGCTGGAGCTGGCAGAGGAAAAGGGTCTTGACCTGGTCAAAATTTCCCCCAATGCAAAGCCCCCGGTGTGCAAGCTGATGGATTACGACAAGCACCGTTATGAGCAGGCCAAGCGGGAGCGCGAACTCCGCAAGAATCAGCGGGTTGTCGAACTCAAGGAAGTGCAGCTGTCGGCCACCATTGAGGAAAATGATGTGCTGACCAAGGCCAAGATGGCCCGCCGCTTTCTGGAGGACGGCGACAAGGTCAAGGTATCCATTCGCTTCCGTGGCCGCCAGATTACCCACTCGGACATTGGCATGCGGGTTATGCAGGACTTTGCCGAACGCGTCAAGGATGTAAGCTCGGTGGAGCGTAAACCGCTGCTGGACGGCCGGCACATGATCATGATCCTGGCGCCTAAGGCGGAAAAAGCGTCCTTCGCGGAAAAGAAAGCCCGCAAGGCCAGCGAAGCCAGTGGGGAAAAAGCCCCTGCGGCGCAGGAATAAACAGCATTGGAAGGAGGAACCACCATGCCTAAGCAAAAGTCCCATCGTGGTGCTGCAAAGCGCTTTTCCTTTACCAAAACGGGTATTGTTAAGCATAAGCAGATGAACGCCAACCATCAGGTGCGCCTGAAGACCACCAAGCGTACCCGGCACCTGCGTGCTAACGGCGTTATTGATAACAATGCCGAAGCCCGCACGATTCATAAGCTGCTGCCCTACAAATAAGCCAAAGCGCTAGCAAGGAGGAAAAGATCCCATGGCACGTATTAAGGGAGCTGTAAATGCTCATAAGAAACGCCGCAAGGTGATGAAGCTGGCCAAGGGCTACTGGGGCGCAAAGTCCAAGCAGTACCGTGCCGCTACCGAACAGGTTGCCCGTTCTCTGCGTTATGCCTACGAAGGCCGCAAGCTGCGCAAGCGTGATTTCCGCCGTCTGTGGATCACCCGTATCAACGCGGCTGCCCGTCTCAATGGCATGAGCTACTCCACCTTTATCAATGGCCTCAAGAAGCACAATGTGGACATCAACCGTAAGATGTTGGCTGACATCGCGGTGAATGATGCCGCTACCTTCGCCAATCTGGTGGAGATTGCCAAGCAGTAATTGAACTGGCACATAAACCGCCACCTTTTGCCCTATGGCAGAGGGGCGGTTTTTTTGTACCCGCAGCACCAAACAAATTGGCTCATAATCTATAAGCGTAATTTTGCTTCTTATTGTGTAGAATATATTCAAAATGACTTATGGTTATGTTATAATTAGGAAGCAATCAACAAACGTACAAAAGGTGTGAGCGACAAATGCGGGCGTTGCAGGCGAATCGCGACGTGCGAGTGTTAATTTGCGATGACAATCCGGTTCAGCGGACGTCGCTGGTGGAATGTCTGTCTGAACAGATGGGACTGCAAGTGGTGTGTGCAGTGTCGGATGGATTGGAAGCCCTTCGGAGCATTCGGGAGCTGCAGCCGGACGTGGTTGTTTGTGATTTGGTCATGACACGGTTGGACGGATTCGGTTTGCTGGAACGCATGGCAAAGCTGGCGTATCCGCCGCAGACCATTGTACTTACGGCACTGAAACGGGATGATTTGATCATGCGTGCCTTGGAGCTCGGCGCTGCGTACTACATGGTCAAGCCCGTGGAATCGGACATTTTGACACAGCGCATTCTTTCCGCGGCCAGGAGGCGGACAGACTACCAGGAAAGCGACTTGCACGAGGAGGTAGCCATTCGTTCCACGGGCACCCTGGAGGAGAGGATCAGCGCGCTGCTGTTGCAGCTGCGGGTACCTGTACACTTGAGCGGGTACAGGTTTATACGTCAGGCGATCCTGTTAGCACTGGCGGAGCCAACGCTGCTGGATTGCGTAACCTATGCGCTCTATCCCGCGGTGGCCGCCCGGTACGGCACGTCTGCCAGCTGCGTAGAGCGGGCCATTCGGCATGCCATTACCGTTGCCTGGAATCGAGGCGGTCCCAGCCTGTTTTCGGGAATTATGTGCTGCCACCTGGAAAGCGGGGACAAGCCGACTAACCGTGAATTGCTTTCACAGCTGGTCGAAGCACTGCGCTACCGCTATCATCCCTGAGCATAGGTTTGCATATGCTCATAAAAATCATCCGTATATGCAAACTTTTTGTTGACATAGGCGCCAAGTTTTGCTATAATAGCAAATGTTCCACGCAGGGGCATGGTGTAATGGTAACACGTGGGTCTCCAAAACCTTTGTTGAGGGTTCG
>USCR01000098.1 GCA_900553295.1 uncultured Eubacteriales bacterium
AAAAGGGCGCGCCCAGCCCCGCGGGCAGGCCGTCGATCCGGCATTCCAGCACGCCGCCCACGCTGTCCTGCTCCGCACGGGCGGCCAGGATGGCGGCCTCCATCTGCTGGGCCAGCTCCGGGCGCAGGGTGGGCAGGGTGAGGGTGGGCAGGGCCTCTGCGGGGGTGTCCCCGGGTTCCACGGGGTCCAGGAAGCTCTTGTCCAGGATGTTCTCCAGCTGCTGGATATGGCACACCGCCGAAATGCCCTGCCCCGCCAGGTACTGCCGGCACAGGGCCCCGGCGAACACCAGGGGCGCGGTGAGCCGGGCGCTGAAATGCCCGCCGCCGCGGAAATCCTCAAAGCCGTAGTAGCGCACGTGCCCGGTATAGTCCCCGTGGCCGGGGCGGGGCAGGTCCACCTGCTCCCCGTAGTCCTGGGAGCGGGTGTTTTTATTGCGAATCAGGCAGGTGAGGGGCTGGCCGGTGGTTTTGCCGCGAAACACGCCGCTGAGGATCTCCGGCAGGTCGCTTTCCTTGCGGGGGGTGGTCAGGGCGCTCTGCCCGGGGGCGCGGCGGGCCATTTGCCGGGCCACGTCCTCCATGTCGATCTCCATCCCCGCGGGGAAGCCGTCCAGGGTGACGCCCACCCCGGGGCCGTGGGACTGGCCGAACAGGGACAGGCGGAAGTAACGGCCGAAACAGCTGCTCATGATACCTTACCTCCCAGTGCTTCATAGGTGGTGAGAAAGGTGGGCCAGGATTTGTTCAGCGCCTCCACCCCCTGGACGGTGACGGGGCCCTCCGCCACCGTGGCGGCCAGGGCCAGGAGCATCACCAGCCGGTGGTCGTTCCGGGCGCTGAGGGTGACGCCGCCCCGCAAGGGCGCGGGGCCGCGCACCACCAGGTCGTCCCCCTCCCCGTGGATGTCCGCGCCCAGGGCGGAGAGCAGCTCCACCGTGGCGGCGAAGCGGTCGCTTTCCTTCAGGCGCAGGCGGCCGCAGCCGGTGATGCGGCTTTCCCCCGTGGCCTGGGTGCAGGTGAGCGCCAGCACGGGCACGATGTCCGGGATGTCCCGGCCGCTGAAAGCGGCTCCCCGCAGGGTTCTCCCCAGGGGATGGAGCACGCCGCCCTCCTCCCGGAAGGATACGCCCAGCCGGGCCAGCACGTCCAGGGCCGCCCGGTCTCCCTGGGTGGAGGCGGTATCCAGGCCCGCCACGTTCACCGGATGCCCCAGGGCACCGGCGCACAGGAGCACCGCGCCCTGGCTCCAGTCCCCGGGCAGGGCGCCCCCCGTGGCCCGGTAGCGCTGATTCCCGGGGATGCGCCAGGCATAGGGGCCGGTTTCCTCCAGGCGGATGCCGCTATCGGCCAGGCATTGCAGGGTCATGCGGATGTACCCAGCGGATTCCACCGGTGGGGTCACCGTGAGGGTGGAGTCCCCCGCCAGCAGGGGCAGGGCATAGAGCATGCCGGTGACGAACTGGCTGGACACGTCCCCGGGGAGGGTATAGTTCCCCGGGCGCAGGCGGCCCCGCAGGGTGAGCAGCGCGCCCTGGGGCGTGCTTTCCCGGCGGCTGGTTACGCCGCAGGCCTCCAGGATGGGATCGTAGGGCTCCAGGGGGCGCTCCCCCAGACGGCCGCCCATGAGGAAGCCGCCGCCCTCCCCCAGGGCCAGGGCCAGGGGGATCAAAAATCGCAGGGTGGAGCCGCTCTCCCCGCAGTCCATGCGGGGGGCGAAGGCCGCCGGGCCGCCGCAGCCGCGCACCAGGAGGGTTTCCCCTTCCAGGCGGAAGGACGCCCCCAGGGCGCTGAGGCAATCCATGGTGGCGGTCATGTCCCGGGAGGGCAGGAAGCCCGTGAGGCGGGTCTCCCCGGGGGTGAGGGCCGCGCAGATCATCCGCCGGTGCGCCTCGGACTTGGAGGGGGGCACGGCGGCAACGCCCGAAAGGGCGCAGGGGGAAAAGGTGCGATCCATGGGGGCCTCCTTACAGATAGTTTTCCAGGGAAGCGAACCAGTCCACGGAGGTGTTTTCCACATAGCACTGGCCGATGGATTTCAACAGGATAATACGCAGGGTTTGGCCCAGGTTTTTCTTGTCCAGGCGCATGGGGGCCAGCAGGGCGGAGGCGTCCAGGCGCTCCACATGGGTGGGCAGGCCCAGGGCTTCCAGCAGGGCGTCCAGGCGGGCGGAGGTGCCCACCTGGGTCAGGCCGCGGTCCTCGCTCATGCGGGTAATCACCGCCATGCCCAGGGCCACGGCTTCCCCGTGGCGCAGCCCGCCATAGCCCTGGACGGTTTCCACCGCGTGGCCCAGGGTGTGGCCAAAGTTGAGGATCATGCGCAGGCCGGTGTCGTGCTCGTCCTGCTCCACCACGGCGGCCTTGGCCCGCAGGCAATGGTGCAGGATGGCGTCCATGTGCTCCATGAGGGCCTCCCGGCCCCCGGAGGCACAGTCCTCCAGGAGGGTAAAGAGGGCCTCGTCCCCAATGCAGCCGTACTTGACCACCTCCCCCAGGCCGTCCCGCCAGACCTGATCGCTGAGGGTGCGCAGGGTGTCTGGGTCCAGGATCACCAGGCGGGGCTGATAGAAGGCCCCCACCAGGTTTTTGCCCTGGGGCAGGTCCACGGCCACCTTGCCCCCCACGGAGGAATCCACCTGGGCCAGCAGGGAGGTGGGCACCTGCACAAAGGCCACGCCCCGCAAAAAGGTAGCCGCCGCCAGCCCGGCCAGGTCGCCCATGACCCCACCGCCCAGGGCAATCACCGCGTCCCGGCGGGTCAGCCCCGCCTGGCACAGGAAGTCATAGACCTGGCCCAGGGAGGCCAGGGATTTGGTGGGCTCCCCGGCGGGGAGGGTAAGGGCGGCGCAGGACAGGCCCGCGCCCTGGAGGCTCTCCTCCAGCCGGCGCAGGTACAGCGGGCCTACCTGATCGTCGGTGATAATGGCGCAGCGGCAGGGGCCCAGGGCCTCCACCATCAGCGCCCCGGCCCGGTCCAGGATGCCGGGGGCCACGTGGATGGGGTAGCTGCGCTCCCCCAGGTGAATGGTCAATGTGCCCATGATGATGCGCTCCTTTCCGCCTGCTCCGGCAAGGTCAAATTTCCCGGCCCACGGCCCCCGCAATGGTGCGGATGTCCGCCATGACCTGGGCGAAAGTATCGGGGGTAATGGACTGCTGGCCGTCGCACAGGGCGTGCTGGGGATCGTTGTGTACCTCGATCATCACGCCGTCGGCGCCCACGGCCACAGCGGCCCGGGCCAGGGGCTCCACCATCCAGCTCTTGCCGGTGCCATGGCTGGGGTCCACGATGACGGGCAGGTGGCTGAGCTTCTTCACCGCTGGAATCGCGCCCAGGTCCACGGTGTTGCGGGTGTAGGTCTCAAAGGTGCGGATGCCACGCTCGCACAGGATCACGTTGGGGTTGCCCTCGGCCAGGATGTACTCAGCGCTCATGAGCCACTCCTCGATGGTGGCAGAAAGGCCGCGCTTGAGCAGGATGGGCTTGCGGATGCGGCCCAGCTGGCGCAGGAGGTCGAAGTTCTGCATGTTCCGGGCGCCCACCTGGATCAGGTCCACCTTTTCCACGAACACATCCAGGTCAAAGGGGGACATGATCTCGCTGACGATGGGCAGCCCGGTGGCCTCCCGGGCGGCGCACAGGAGCTCCAGCCCTTCGTACTTCAGGCCCTGGAAGGCGTAGGGGGAGGTGCGGGGCTTGAAGGCGCCGCCCCGGAGGATGTTGGCCCCGGCCTGTTTCACCGCCTGGGCAATGCCCGTGACCTGCTCCCGGCTCTCCACGGAGCAGGGGCCGGCCATCACCGCCAGGCGCTTACCGCCCACGGGTACCCCGGCCACGTCCACCACGGTATCCTCCGGGTGGAACATGCGGTTGGCCTTTTTGAAGGGCTCGGCCACGTGCATGATGCGCTCCACGCAGGGGAAGCTCTCAATGCGGTTGGGGTCCACCTGGGAGGTATCCCCCACCAGGCCCAGAATGGTCAAATCAGTGCCGATCACCGGGCTGACCTGCACCCCGTGGGTTTGGGTAATCAGGTTGGTGAGCGCGTCGATATCCCGCTGGGTAGCGCCCTTTTTCAATACGATAATCATAACCTGTCAAACTCCTTTCCCTGCTGGAAACGGCCGAAAAAAAGGGAGAGCCCGCAAAGAGCTCTCCCGAAAACAACCCGTTTCCGCGTCCACAAACACGGTACGGGGCCTTAGGCCGCAGGGCTCTGTGCGTGTAATACGCTCGCGAAAAATCCGAAGCCGCTAAAAAAGCTGCTCCGGCTCGTAAACGTAAAGTACAACGCGCCCTTCATGCCTTACCTCCGACCATGTTTCGCCAGGGTTCGCCGCCCTGGCCTTAAACGGAATTATACTGTACGGGGAAGAATCCTGTCAAGGGAAAATGCAGAAGCAGAACATTGCCGCCTGTTCATTCCCCCACCCGTTCCACGCGGATCTCCGGGTAAGTCCGGTAGCCGTTGCGCACCAGCTCCTGGTGCAGGCCCGCGGCGTCCTGGGTGAAGCGGTAGAGGGTATAGGCCCCGTCCTGGTAGGCGTAGTCCCGGCCGTTGTCCCGGTAGTGCTCCCAGGCGCCCTCCCCGGGGTAGCAGCGCAGGATCAGGGCAGGGTCCGCCAGCTCGTCGGTATAGCGCTGGTCGGGGTACAGGGGCAGGATGGTACCGGCCTTCACATAGATGGGGCACAAGTCGAGGGGCGCTTCCCGCATGAGCCAGCCGCCGGTATGCTTTTCCCCGGTCCAGAAATCGTACCATTCCCCGGCGGGGAGGTACACCATGCGCCGGCGCGCGCCCTGCTCCACCACCGGGGCCACCAGCAGGTTTTCTCCCAGGAGGAACTCGTCGTTCAGCTCCCGGACGTTGGGGTCCTGCTCATAGTGGAGCACCAGGGGACGCAGGGGCGGCAGGCCCGTGCGCTCGCACTGGCGGAACAGATCGTAATAATAGGGCAGGAGGGCATAGCGGAGCTTCACATACTTGCGGAAGATGTCCGTGACCTCCGTGCCGAAGCGCCAGGGTTCCTGCATGCGGGTGCCCCGGGCGCTGTGGCTGCGGAACAGCGGGGAGAAGCACCCCACCTGCACCCAACGGGCCATGAGCTCCGGGGTGCAGTCCGCCCCAAAGCCGCCGATGTCCGTGCCCATAAAGGCCATGCCGCTCAGGCCCAGGTTGCACTGCTGGGGAATGGCCATGCGCAGGTGGTTCCACAGGCTCTGGTTATCCCCGGTCCACACCACGGCGTATTTCTGGGAGCCGCTGTAACAGGCGCGGGTGATGACGAAGGGGCGCTGGCCGGTGGCTTCCTTCCAGCCCGCAAAGGCGGCCCGGGACATATTGTGCCCGTAGACGTTGTGCATTTCCCCGTGGGTGGCGACCCGGTCCTCGTCGGTCATGAGGACGTTGTCGGGCAGGGGGCCGCGGAAGCTGGCGGGCTCGTTCATGTCGTTCCACACGCCGCTGACGCCCTTTTCCGTCAGGAAGCGCTGCAAACCGGCCCACCACCGGCGCACCCGGGGCGCGCCGAAGTCCGGGTAGACGCTGTCCCCCGGCCACACCTCATTGACATAGACCAGCTGCTCGGGGGTCTTGCAGAAGTAATCCTCCTTCAGGCCCTGGCGGTATACCTGATAGTTGGGGTCCACCTTGACCCCGGGGTCGATGATGGTCACGGCCTTGACGCCCATGTCCCCCAGCTCGCGGATGAGGCCGGGGAAGTCCGGGAAGGTCTCCGAATTGGTGGTAAAGACCCGGTAGCCGTCCATGTAGTCAATGTCCAGGTGGAGCACATCCAGCGGGATGTCCAGCTCCCGGAAGGTGCGGGCCAGGTCCCGGAAGGTTTGGGCGGAGGCGTAGCCCCACCGGCATTGGTGATACCCCAGGGTCCAGCGCTGGGGCAGGGGGCAGCGCCCGGTGAGCCAGGTGTACCGCTCCACCGCCCGGGTCAGGGTGGGCCCGGCCAGGAAGTAATAGTTCAGGTACCCTTCCTTGGCCCCGAAGGAGAGGTACGCCGGGCTTTCAAAGCCGAAATCGAAATACGTGCGGAAGGTATTGTCAAAAAAGATGCCGTAGGTGTGCCCGGCGTCCTCGCCGGAGACGAAGAACACGGGGAAATCCTTGTACAGGGACTTGAAGCTCTCCTCGTGGGGGGCGGGCTCGTCGGTGTTCCAGTTTTCGTAGGCATAGCCCCGCTTGTTCAAAAAGCCGGTCTTGTCCCCCAGGCCGTACACCGCGTCCCCGGGGAGCAGGGTACGCAGCTCCTCCAGGGGCAGAGGTCCGGACTGGTCCTGGGGACGGTGGCCTTCCTTGGCCAGCAGCTCCAGGGCCTCGGGGGTCAGGCCGCGGTCCACGGTTCCGCGTTCCCCGCGGTAGCTCAGGCTCAGGGCGCGGCCCTGGGCATCGTAGAAATCCGTATGGCCCTGGGGGTCGATCTCCAGGCGCAGCAGGGGGGTGGAGACGGCGCAGCCCTCCCCCGCCCCGGTTACCATGAAGGGGCAGGCCTCGTGCAGGTCGGCTTCCACGGCCTTGGAAACGTAGTTCCGCGCTTCCTCGCCCAAAAACACGCGCAGTATCCCCGGCGCGACCACCTCCACGCCCAGGGTACCCCGGGCCGTGGGGCAAAACACAAATCTTCCATCCTGACGGTATTCCATGGCTGGCAATCCTTTCCATACATTTGAAAGCTTTGGGGAGCGTAGCCCCGATGTATAGATATTCGTGGGGGCAAGGGTCGTTCCTTCTCCCTGGGAGCGCAAATTTTTTTACTTTTTTTTCCGGGAAAGAAGGAATTTCCCGAAATGCGTCGAAAATCTTATATCGCGATCTGCGGGAATGGCGGAATTGGCAGACGCGCTAGATTCAGGTTCTAGTGAGGGTTTTCTTCATGCAGGTTCAAGTCCTGTTTCCCGCACGCCAAGGGCTTTGAAAGCGAGATGCTTTCAAGGCTCTTTTTTTGTTTCGCTTCGTGAAAATGGTTCCTTACTTCGTGAGAACGTATTGTAAAGGACAAAACGGGAGTATTATACTACATAATAGAAGATATATGGAGTCAACGGGGAGGGCTGCCGATGCGTGTGGCGGTGGTGGATGATCTGCGCATGGATGCGGAAAATTTGCGCGGCATGCTGGACCGGCGGCTGCCCTCCGGCACGTTCATTGACCTGTATGCATCGGGGGAGGCGTTTCTCGCCTCCCAGAGCAGGTATGACCTGATTTTTTTGGACATTGTGATGGAGGGCATGGACGGCATAGAAACGGCGCGGCAGCTCCGGGCGCGGGACATGGATTGCCTGATCGTGTTTTTGACCAGTTCCAGGGAATATGTGTGGGAGGCCTTTCCCATGCATGCCTTTGACTACCTGGTCAAGCCCGTGGAACAGGAACGCCTGGACCGGGTGCTGGAGGAGGCGCAGCGCGCCCTGGCGTGCCAGGAACGCATGCTGTCCCTGAAGGTGGGGCGGCAGCGGATCACCGTGCCGGTATCCTCCCTGCGCCATGCCAACGCCAGGGATCATTTTGTGTTCGTTACCCTTACCGACGGTCGGGAGCTGAAGTGCTACATGACCTTTGGGGAGATGCTGGCCATGCTGGAGGGAGAGCCGCGCTTTCTGGTATGCAACCGGGGCGTGCTGATCAACATGGACCAGGTGCGCTCCTTTGACGGGGAATGCTTTACCATGAACGGCGGGCAGCGCTTCGCGGTGCGGCTCAGCGAAAAAACGCAGATCGGCCGGAGCTTTTACCAATACACATTTCGCAAGACCAGGGGGGTAGAGTAGCGTGCGGTGGGAGATTTGGGGTCGCTATTTTTTGCAGCTGCTGCTTTGCCTACCGGCGGGGATACTGTGCCTGGCGCCGGTGCGTGGCAGGCTGCGGGTTGGCCGGCGGATGCTTGCAACGCTGGTAATCGTGGCGGTGACGCTGTTTGCGGCGCTGGGCGCCACGGTGCTCCAGGCCACGTACTGGCCGGAGAATGCGCTGCTGGTGCCGGCGCTGGTGCTTTTCTATGCGCTGTACCGCCGCTTTGTGGAGATTGACGGGTTCCAGGCGCTGTTCATCCTGATGGTGGCCGCGGCGGTGATGGGGTTTTGCGCGGTGTTTTCCGAGGTGCTTTGGGCCCGGGAGGAATTGACCAGGGGGGAGGAGGTTTCCTCCTGGGGCCTGGCGGTTACGCGGCTGGGCCTGGGGGCGGCGGTGGCCGCGGCGTTCTGGCCGCTGATGGCCCGGCACGTGGGGTGGCTGATCCGGTACTGCGGGCAGATGTCCGCCTGGCGGATTGCCTGGCTGCTGCCCACGGCAAACCTTGTGCTGTTCGTTGCCATGATGCCCCAGGACTACCGCACCATTCTGGTGAACCGGGTTCAGTCCCTGGGCATGGTGATCCTGCTTTTTCTGCTGGGGCTGATGGCGTTTCTCATCGAGCAATTTTACCGTATTGCCCGTTCCATGTACGACAGTGCCGCCCTGCGGGACGAAAACCACTTCCTGGCCGCCCAGGCCAGCCAGTATGCCGCGCTGAGCAGCTACATCCAGCAAACGCGCAAGCTGCGGCACGATTTTCGCCAGCACCTGCGGGTAATCAGCGGCCTGGTGGCCAAAGGCGACCTGGAGGCGCTGAACGCGTACTTGCGGGACGTGAGCGGCCAGGAGCAGGAGCAGGTGCGGTTTATCTTTGCCAATTCGGCGCTCAATGCCCTGGCGGGGTATTATGAAAGCCGGGCGCGGTCCCAGGGGGTGGAGCTGGAATGGAGCGTGTCGCTGCCGGAGACGCTGAACATCCCGGACGCGGAAATTTGCGTACTGCTGGGCAACCTGCTGGAAAACGCCCTGGACGGGGCGGGGACCATGCCCCAGGGCAAGCGCCGGGCGCGGATCATCTGCCAGTTGAATGGGGAGATGTGCTGCGTGATTGTGGAAAACAGCTATAACGGCCAGGTTCTGTGCAAGGACGGGCGCTTCCTTTCCACCAAGCATGAGGGCAGGGGCCACGGCCTGGCGTCAGTGGAGGCGGTGGTGGCACGCCATCACGGTTCCATGGAGGTGGACGCGGAGGGCGGCATATTCCGGGTGAGCCTGCTCATCAGCCTGGCCCCGGAGGGGGAGAACCCCTGAAGCAAACAAGCG
>USCR01000099.1 GCA_900553295.1 uncultured Eubacteriales bacterium
GGTGACGTTCTCTTTCCCCTGGGGGTACCGCAGGATAAACCCATGAAAGACTGCTTGTTCCCGAAATTTCTGGCAGATTCCCTCGTAGGGGAAGTCTGGGCGGAGAAAGTCTATCGTTTCGCTCCGCAGGCCCAAATCAACGGCGAAGCCTGTCTGGTGTTCGCTGTGCCCGGGCAAGGCCACATATTGCTCTGTAAAGTGCTGCCCGTGCTCCTGCAGGGAACGGGTGTAGATGGTTTCCTGCTCCTCTCGGGAGCGCCAGCCGCTTACCGGGCACAAGGTTTCGCCGCCTCCCAAATCCAGGACGAGCTTTTCCAGCAGGCGTGCCACCCGGCCGTCCAGCAAGACACGGCTGCCCCCAAAGCTGGCCGGGAGCAGAAAACGGTCCGTACCGGTTTTACGAAAAGGAAACTGGGCGTTAACCAAAATCAAGTCCCCTGTGTGGACCATTTCTTGGGGCAGCAGGACCTCTCTCATGGCTCTAACGCCTCCTCAATGGCCTGGGTGACAGCGTCCTCCAGGGGGATCCCGGCAGCCTCCAGCATTTTAGGAAACCGGCTGTGGGCTGTCAATCCCGGGATTGTATTGACCTCATTAAAGACGAGCTTGCCGGAGGGGGTCAGGAAGAAATCCACCCGGGCAAACCCGCGGCAGCCTAGGGCGCGGTAAACAGTTACGGCTGCGGCTTTCACCAGCGCTGCCTGCTCCTTGGTGATGCGGGCAGGCACATGGATGGCGGAGGTCCGCAGGCTGTACTTTTCCGTGTAATCAAAAAAGCCGTGGGAAAGCTCTACCTCATCCACCTCACCGATGGTTAAGGTTTTGTTCCCCAGCACGGCGCAGCCCACTTCAAAACCGGGGATAGCTTCCTCCAAAATCATGGCTTCATCGTACTTTAGGGCGTTTTTCCAGGCGCCTTGCAGCTGGTCAGCGCTCATCACCTTGGAGATGCCAAAGGACGAACCTGCCCGCAGCGGCTTCACAAATAGCGGGTAGCCTAGGCTGGCCGCTCCATCCATCAATTCCTGTTCCGAGGCTTCCCGGTCAAAAACCAGGGAGCGGGGGATCTCTACACCAGCCGCCTGGACCAACTGATGTGCCCGGACCTTGTCCATGCACAGGGCGGAAGCCAGAGTGCCGCATCCCACTACGGGGATACCGGCCAGTTCTAACAGGCCCTGAACCGTTCCGTCCTCACCGTTTTTTCCGTGGAGCACGGGAAAGGCCCCGTCTAGCGGTATGATTTCCATACCGCCGCGCCGCCAGACCAGCAGCCCGTGATCCCGCCGGTTGGGGGAGACAGCGGCGGGCAGGCAGTGGCGCTCCTGCCATGTCCCGGCGGGGATGGCCTCCCACTTGCCGGTATACAGAAACCAGTCCCCCGCCTGGGTGATCCCCACCGGGATGGGGCGGTAACGCTCCCGGTCCATGTGGCGCAGCACGCTGTAAGCGGATTGCAGGGAAACGACGTATTCCGGCGAACAGCCCCCAAACAGTACCAGGATTTTCTTCATTGCCCATTTTCCCCCTTTTTCTGCTCCAGGTATTCCTCCAGGCACACCCCCTGCTCGTAGATCTCTTTTGCGGCCTCTTTGCCTACATAGCGGTAGTGCCAGACCTCCTCGGCGGTGCCGGTCAGGTCGGTCTTGTCCCCGGGATACCGCCAGATGAACCCGTACTCCCAGCTGTGCTCCTGCAGCCAGAAGAACACGTCGTAGGTGGCGCCGCCCAAATCTACCGCCAGGCCCAGCTGATGCTCGCTGGTGCCGGGGACAGCCACCCACTGCTGGGCCAATTCCCGGGCCTCTTCCTCCGAGTACCCCTCCGCCAGGTTGCCGTCTATCTCCTCCTGGAACAGCTTCTCCTGTTCCTCCTGGGTACGGTAGCCGGAGAGCACCTGGGGCAGTTCTCCCCAGTTGCCTTCCCTGGCAGCCTCCAGCATTTCCATCAAAGGCTGGTAAATACGCTCGTCCACTTGCTGGCCCCCGGGCACCTCCACCAGGTCCACCGTATAGTTTTCAGGCAGGGGGTTCCAGCGGTTCACCAGCAGCAGGTTCCATTCCCCGTCCGGCTGCTGCGCAGGAACGGAGGCTGAGCCGCTTTCCGGACTGGACGTTGGATCGGTTTCCGCCGCTATCCCCAGCTGGGGCTGGCTTCCCGGATCTTGGGATGTGGGCGCTTTCCGGGTGAGGGCGGCGTAAGCCATCACCAGCACAAAGGCGATAAAGAGCAGGACCATCACCCACAGGAACAGGGAAAAGCCGTGGCCTTTGGGGGCGGGCTGCTCCCATTGGATATCCGCGTGTTTCATTTTCATGGCAAATCTTCCTTTCTCGAAACAATATAAAAGGGAACCCCTTTCTGGTTTTTATCCTACCAGAAAGGGATTCCCTGTTTTTTAAGATCTGCCTAGGGTTTTCCTAAGATTTTATAAAGATTTTTTCGTGGGCAGCTCCACGGTAAAGGTGGTCACTCCTTGTTCACTGTGGGCGGAGATGCTCCCCCCGTGGAGGGTGACGATCTCCTTGGCAATGGCCAGCCCCAGGCCCGCGCCGCCGGTGGCGGTGGAGCGGGCCTCGTCCAGGCGGAAGAACTTCTCAAAGAGGGTGTCCAGTTGGTGGGCAGGAATGGTCTTTCCCCGATTTTGCACGAAAAACCGCGCCTGTTCATCTGCCTGTTCCGCCCACAGGAGAATCGGGGTCCCCGGGGTGCTGTAAGATACGGCGTTCTTCAGCAGGTTGTTGAACACCCGGGCCAGCTTCCCGGCGTCGCCCTCCACGGTCAGATCCTGGGGGACATTCAACTCTATGGTGTTGCCGTGGGCTTGGAGCAGGGGATAGAACTCGTCGGTGAGCTGCACCAGCAGATAGCTCACATCCACCGGCTCCTTTTCCAGGGTGAGCTGCTGGAGGTTATACCGGGTGATGTCGAAAAACTCGTTGATGAGCCCCTCCAGCCGCTGGGACTTCTCCAGGGCGATGTGGGTGTACTTTTCCCGCTGGGGCTGGGGCATATCCGGCACCTCATCCAGCAGGCTCAGGTAGCCGATGACGGAGGTGAGGGGCGTTTTCAAGTCGTGGGCCAGGTAAGTGATCAGGTCGTTTTTCCGGGCGGTCTCCTGCTGGAGGGCCTGTTCCCGGCGCTGCAGCTTGCTTTTCCACTCCGCCACCTGGGCGGCGATCTCCTGCTGCTGAGGAGGGAAGACCTGGCTGGCATCCCCATCGGAATCCAGGGCCTGGCGCAGCCGCTCGGCGATGTCTTGGGCATCCTCCCGCTCTTTCTTCCGGCGGGCCAGCTGGCGGGTGAGGAACACCGCCCCGGCCCACAGCAGGCCGTTGACCACCAGCACTCCCAGCAGGAAGGGCTTGACCCAGTGCCAGTTGATGTGCTGTACGATGCCGTAAGTCCCGGCCGAGGGGACATATTCCTCCCAGGTGAGCATGAAGGTGCTCTCCACCCAGTCCACAAACACCCCGTTGAACACCGTGTCCAACAGGAAGTACAGTACCAGGCTCACCGCCAGCAGAGACAGGCAGCCCGCGGCCAAAGGCCCGTACTTACGCGTCCATTTCATAGCCGACCCCCCACACGGTTTTGATGTATTTGGGGCGCTCGAAGGAATCCCCCAGCTTTTCCCGAAGATGCCGGATGTGCACAGTGATGGTGTTGTTGTCCTTAGTGTAGTAGCCCTCCCCCCAGACACGGCGGAACAACTCCTCCGAGGAGACCACCTTCCCCTTGTTTTCGCAGAGGACAGCCAGCAGGGAGAACTCGGTGGGCGTCAGGGACAGGGGCGCGCCGTTGAGGGAGGCCTGGTGGGTCTCCACGTCGATGACCAGGCCGCCGCAGGTGAGAGGCTCTTTCTGTAAAAATTCCCCGTTGTAGCGCTTGTACCGCCGCAGCTGGGCCTTCACCCGGGCCACCAGCTCCAGGGGAAGGAAGGGCTTGGTGACGTAGTCGTCCGCCCCCAGGGACAAGCCGTTGATCTTGTCCAGCTCCTCCCCCTTGGCGGTGAGCATGATCACCGGGTACTGGTACCTTTCCCGGATGCGCCTGCACAGCTCAAAGCCGCTGATTTCCGGCAGCATCACGTCTAAAATGGCCAGATCCACCGGCCCGGCCTGGATCTGCCCCAGGGCCTCCTGCCCGTTGTAGCAAACCCGTGTCTCGTAGCCCTCGTTTTTCAGATACAGGGCCACCAGGTCGGCGATCTCCCGCTCGTCGTCCACCACCAAGATTTTCTCCGCCCTCGGGGGTAAACGCTAACCCCAGGGATACGGTCAAGGGCTGCGGCAACTGAATCTGCATCATGTGCTCCAATACCTGCGCGCCGCGCTCCCGAATACGCTGACGGTTTTTGCATTGGGGAATCAGTACGGCAAACTCGTCCCCGCCCAAGCGCGCCACCACATCACTGGCCCGGAACACCGAGCGCAGCGTGCTGCCAACTCTCCGAAGAACCTGATCTCCCTGGTCGTGCCCCAAATGATCGTTGATCCATTTGAAATTATCCACGTCCAGCATGAACATGGCAGCCTCCGTGCCGTTGGCGGCGTTCTGCCGCAGGCACTCGGTGACAATGTGCTCAAAGTTGGCGCGGTTGTACAGGCCCGTAAGGGAATCGCGGTTGGCCTGATCCCGTAGCCATAGCTCCTGGCGCTTGATCTCGTTGGCATCCCTTAATTGCCAAATCATGTGTATGTGCCCGGTGCGTTCGTCCTCAATCAGATGCGCGATGGAGGACACCCAGATGGGCTGACTGGAAAAGCTGAAGCGCATCTGCACATCAAACTGTACCAGCTTGGTCCCCCGCCGGAAGCAGCAGGCCAGCCGCTCCCCGGTCATCCGGGTGATGAACATCTCCCGATCCCCCGGCAGCACGATCTGCTCCCCCATGGCCTGGAGCAGCTGCATATAGTCCGCGGTGTTGTCCAGGCGAAGCATGGCCAGAAAGTCCGGGTCCGCGCGGCGCAGGGTGCGGCTGGTCAGATCCACCTCAAAGCACAGCATGGCATCCTCCAGCAGCGCCTCCCGATACCGGCGCTCCCGGCGGTAGGACTCGATGGCGTCGATCTTATCGGTTACATCCTGGCTGATGCCCATCATCATGGGCGTGCCGTCCTCCTCCTCGGGGCCGATGAGGGCGAAGTGAAAGGACAGCCATTGCGGGGGCCGGTCGTCCTGCAACTGCATGTGCAGTATGCGGGTAACGCTGCGGGTGTGGAGCTTGAGCAGGCGGAACATTTCCCGGCAGTCGTCCGCGGTATCCTCCAGCACCAAACCGCCGCGGATCAGGGACTCAGGCGCGTCCCGCAGGGCAATCCGCCACATGCCCGGCACCTCCACGCCCACGGGCCAGATCCGGTTGTACGCCGGTTCATGGCGCCAGAGGATAATCCCCGCCATGGGCAACGCCTTGTGAAAGGCGGCCCGCAGAAAGCGCAGGGTCTCCCGCTGGGCATGCAGGGTGGCCAGGAGTTCCTCCTGGGTGCGGTTGGTTTCCCGGACGTCCCACAAAATGGCGTACACCTGGGCCTCGCCGCCGGCACCGGGCGCCACACGGCCCATCATCAAAAAGGGCATCAGGCGGCCATCCCGCCGCCGCAGCTGCACATCCAGGCGGATTTCCCCGCCCGCCGCCTGCCCCTCCAGCACATTCTGCAAGCGGGCAAAGCTGTCCGTGGACAGCAGCTCCATGCCCGATGGCGCTACCGCGCAGGTGGCCCTGCCATAGGTATCGTAGCGCAGTATGCGCCACAGCTCCACGCTGCTGTACAGGGTGGTCAGCTCCGCGTCCCGGCGGAAAACAACCACCGCGCCCGGCAGCCGCTTTGCCAGCCCCAGCAGCAGCTCCTCCTGCTGCACCAGCATGGTGCAGTCCGCCTCGGTAAGGGTGAAGCGCAGGCCCTCCCGGGCGGGCGCCCAGGAAACGGTGCCCACCATGGTACGCCACTGGCCTCCCGGCTGTTGCAGGCGGTACCAGCAGCCGCACCTGGTCCTGTGGCTGCGGATCGCCTCCCGCAGCTCCCGGCGAATCCGGGGCGCATCCTCGGGATGCAGGGTAGCGTCCATCACCCGGTTCATCACCGAAGGGGTCAGGTCCACCTCCGCCCCGCGCAGGGCAAAAAAAGCGGGATTTGCCCACAGCAGGCTCTCCTGCTGCTCCCGCTGGAAATACGCCACGGAAACGGGCATTTCCCACAGGCTGTCCCACAGGGCGCACAGCTGCGCGTCCCCCGCGGGGGTGGGGCCGCGCTGGAGCATCCGCCGCAGGCAGCCCTGCACCTCCACTGCCGTGGCCGGATATTCCAGGGTATCCTCCGCCCCCAGCGCCAGCGCCTGTTCCCGGCTGCCGGGGCTGCTGGCCTCCACCAGCGCCAGGGTACGCACCTGCGCGCCCCCGCGGCGAATCTGCCCCAGCACACGGTACCCTTCCATGTCCGGCAGGGTCATATTGATCAGCGCCAGGGTTATGTCCGGTTCCTGCTCCAGGTGTGCCATGGCATCCTGACCATGATGCGCTGTGACCAGTTTATATCCATCCCGAAGCAAAGCGCACAACCCTTCACGGTTTTCGCTTTGCCGGTCCACAATCAGCAATTTTCTTGGTTTTTGCAAGAGATCGCCTCCCTCGCCGATTTGCCATGCAGGGTGGCATTGTGTCCTAAATGTAACATATTTTTCCCATAAGCGCAAGGTTTGTGCTTAAAAAAGTACAAAATCCGTTTTTCTGGCAGGATTGTCCATTGGGAATAGCGAAGTTCATGTTGACATACCACGCGGTATGATTTCACACAAAGGAGGACGATCACCCATGAACGAATTGAAGGGAACGCGTACGGAGAAAAACCTGATGGAGGCCTTTGCCGGCGAAAGTCAGGCCCGCAACAAATATACCTATTACGCATCCAAGGCCCGCAAGGACGGCTACGAGCAAATCGCCCGCATTTTTGAAGAAACCGCCAACAACGAAAAGGAGCACGCCAAGCTGTGGTTCAAGCACCTGCATGGCGGTGAAATGCCCGACACCGCGGCCAACCTGCTGGACGCCGCCCAGGGCGAAAACTATGAGTGGACCGATATGTACGACCGCATGGCCAAGGAAGCCCGGGAAGAGGGCTTCACCGCCATCGCCGCCCAGTTTGAAATGGTGGGCCGGATTGAAAAGTCCCACGAGGACCGCTATCGCAAGCTGCTGTCCAATGTGGAGGAAGGCATCGTGTTCTCCCGGGATGGGGACATGATCTGGGAATGCGGCAACTGCGGCCACATTGTGGTGGGCAAGAAGGCTCCGGAGGTATGCCCCGTGTGCCATCATCCCAAGAGCTATTTCATGCTCCGCGCCAACAACTATTGATTTTCCCCGCCGCGGGGCTGCCGGGACGCGGAAGCGTCCCGGTGGTCACGCGGCTTTGCTATACCTGCCCAATGACCTTCACCAAGGAGGAAAGAACCCATGGCTTTTCTGGAAACCCATGTATTTTCCCAGGCCCTGGAAGTGGCGGTGACGGTGAACGTACTCCTGCCCGAACCCAGCCAGGGCATTGGCCTGGAGGGCGCCAAGGCCCAGGAGCCGCCCCGGGTGATGTACCTGCTGCACGGATACAGCGACGACCAGTCCATCTGGATGCGGCGCACCTCCGTGGAGCGCTATTGCGCCAAGTATAACCTGGCGGTGATCATGCCCGCGGTGAACCACAGCTATTATGCCAACGAGCTTCAGGGGGAGCGCTATTGGGACTATGTGAGCCAGGAACTGCCCCAGATGATGCACAGCATGTTCCGCCTCTCCCAGGCGCCGGGCACGGAGCTGGTGGCGGGGCTGTCCATGGGCGGCTACGGGGCCATGAAACTGGCGCTGACCTATCCGGAACGCTTTGCCGCGGCGGCCAGCTTTTCCGGCGCGGTGGACGCGGAGGCCCTGCTGCGCAAGCGCGAGCCGCGGCCCACCATGCGCCGGGCATTCGGCACGGCCAAGGCCTTCCACGGCAGCGAAAACGACCTGTTCCACCTCATGGAGGAAAACGCCCAGGCCCCCCACAAGCCCCGGCTCTACGTGGCCTGCGGCACGGAGGATTTCCTCTTCGGCCATCATAAAAAGTTTGTTCCTGCCCTGGAGAAAAACGGCTGGGACGTTACTCACGAGGAAACCCCCGGCTTTGGCCACGAATGGGCCTACTGGGACGCACAGCTGGCGGCGTTCCTGCCCTTTGCCCTGGGGGACTGAAGCCGCGCACGGTAGCAGAAAGGCGTGATACCCATGAACTTCGATCAGCTGATGAAATCCGGCCAGCTGTATGCCAGCCCGCCGGATGGCGTGGACGAGGCCGTCACCGCCAAGCTGGCCCGCTGCCAGAATCTGCTCTATGACTTTAACCATACCCGCTTTACGGAGCTGGACAGGCGCAAGGCGCTTTTGCGGGAACTGTTTGCCGAAACCAAGGGAGACTTTTACGTGGAACCGCCCCTGTATGCCAACTGGGGCTGCAATGTGCACATCGGCCGGGACTTCTACGCCAATTTCCACCTGACCCTGGTGGACGACGCGGACATCTACTTCGGGGATTTTGTGATGGCGGCCCCCAATGTCACCATTGCCACCGCGGCGCACCCCATTGCCCCGGAGCTCCGGGAAAAAATGCTTCAATACAACCTGCCCGTGCGGGTGGGGGACCGGGTATGGATTGGCGCCGGGGCCATTCTGCTGCCCGGGGTAAGCATCGGGGAAAACAGCGTCATCGGCGCGGGCAGCGTGGTAACCCACGACATTCCCGCCAACGTGGTGGCGGTGGGCAACCCCTGCCAGGTGTTGCGCCCCATTACAGAACGGGACCGGCAATATTTCCGCGGAAATATGCCCATTGATCCAGCGTTGTTTAAGTAAAATGAAGGGGGCAGGCGCTTTTGCCTGCCCCCTTTTGCGTATGAAAAAGGGGTTTTTGCACTTTTGGTGTACAGTGATTTTTGGGTTTTTATGAGATGATTTTTTCTGGGCGGTGGCGCTACCGGCGGGAAAAAAGGCTTTCTGGGTTTTGTAAAATGGTTTTCCTTTTGAAACGTGGCTCCGCCGGCCAGGGGGGCAGGGGGGATTCCGACCTCCCCCCTATGCCCC
>USCR01000100.1 GCA_900553295.1 uncultured Eubacteriales bacterium
CGTTCCACTTTCCCATTGTGTCGCGGCGTGGCGATCCGAATCCGATGGTACGCTAAGCTGATACATGAAGTACCACAGGGGATTTTCACTGTACTGCATGGATTTCCACCAGGCATCCAGCGCGCAACGGTACTTCGCCAGCAGTTGCTCATCCTGTTCCATTTGAAACAGCAGATAGAAGCAGAGCATGGCCATCTCTTCGTCGGAGTAATTTAGGCTGGATAGAAGCAGGATTTCGGAAAAAAGATCCGACTTTTTCAGCGCTTCACTGGCAAAATCCATTTCCTTGCTGAGACATTCGTCAATCAGGACGGTGTACCGCACCCAGTATTGGGTCATGACGTCCGCGTATTGATAGGGCTTTTCCAGCGCGGCGAGCCGGTATTCATCCTCCCACTTCTTCTCGCCGGTAATGTAAGCGGCTGTTTTGAATACGCACAGCAGTACCGCCCCCGCAAGCGGCGCATTCAAGGAGCCTTCCCGACCGTAAAAGTACTCCCGGGAAGCCTTTCCCCAGGTGCAGGGCTGACCGGAAGCGTCAATGAGCATGTAATTGTTCGAACGAAAAGCCAAGTTGCTTCGCGACCGCTGTTTTTCCTTGAGGAAAAACAGCGCCTTGCTGGGTTGTTGATTTTGCTTGCAAAATCAATTCCTTACAAATTCGGGCGACCTCTGGTTGACCGAATTTGCTTTCTCGAAAAAGGGGCGTTTGCCACTTTTTCGACACGCTGTCCGGGGCGAAATGCCCCGGAATAGGTATTTATACGATGCCCCCTGAGAGCGCGGCAACAAGCACATATACTCCGCCGCAGCCGGCCATAACGGCAATGGGATTGGCCTTCAGGCGCCGTAGCAGCAGCAGCGCCACGCCGAACAGAATCACGTTCACCCAGTCCACGGAAAGGCTTTCCGGGCTCAGCATGTCCGTGGTGAGCACGGCGGTAAAGAGAATGTCCAGCGCCGCCGAAGTGATGAGCGCCACCACCACCGGGCGCAGCAGAGAGAGCACGGTCTGCATGGCGCGGCCGCTGCGGTATTTGGCATAGGCCCAGGAGAGCAGCGATACCAGAATCAGGGAAGGCAGAATGCACCCAAAGGTGGCAATCAGCGCCCCGGCCACCCCGCCGATGCGCAGGCCCACAAAGGTGGCGGAGTTCACCGCGATGGGGCCGGGGGTCATTTCCGCAATGGTAATCAGGTTGGTGAATTCCTCCATGGTTAGCCAGCCAAAGCGCTCCACCACCTGGGACTGGATCAGCGGCATGGCCGCGTAGCCGCCCCCGATACTGAAGGCGCCCACCTGCAGGAAGCTCAGAAAAAGTTGCGCCAGCATTATGCCGCCCTCCTTTTACCCGTCCACAGCGCTTTCCCCACGCCCAGCAGGGCCGCGCCAAGAATCAGATAAATCACATTCACATGGAACGCATAGGAAAGAATGAAAGCCGCAATCATCAGCCCCATGGCCAACGGATCGCGTTCCTTCACCACGCGGCTGCCCAGGCGCCAGCTTACATCCACAATCACTGCCGCCACACCCGCCTGCATGCCCTTGAGGGCCGCGGCCACCCACGGATTGCTGGCAAAGGCCTGATAGGCCAGGGAAATAACCGAGAGCACCACCATGGGCGGCAGAATGGTGCCAAGCACCGCCACGGCCATGCCCGCGCCTCCGGCAACCTTCCTGCCCACCAGAATGGCGGCATTCACCGCAATGGCTCCGGGAGATGCCTGGGCCAGGGCGGTCATGTCCAGCATTTCTTCTTCCTCCAGCCAGTGCAGCTGGTCCACAAATTTCTTTTGCATCAGCGATACGATCACAAAGCCGCCCCCAAAGGTGAACGCGCTGATATAGAGCATGGAGCTGAACAGCGTCCATAGCCGTTGACCTTTCCGCATTCCTGATTGCCTCCCCTTTTTTCCTGTGTTCCGCAATGATTATACGCCTTGCAAACGCATGTGTAAAATGCTATGATTTCATTGAGTTCATATCATTTACATTATGAATTGGAGGAGCAGGCCAATGACGCTGCGGCATATGCGCATTTTTCAGAAAATATATGAGACCCAAAGCGTGACCCGGGCGGCGGAGGCGCTGCACATGACGCAACCGGCGGTGACCCGCGCCCTGCAGGAGCTGGAAAAATACTATGGACTTCGCCTGTTTGAACGGCTGAACCGCCGCCTGACTGTAACCGAGGCGGGGCGGCGGATGTACGATTATGCCCTGCACCTGACGGAAACCTTCGACACCATGGAGAAATCCCTCCGGGATTGGGAGCGGCAGGGCGTGCTGCGGGTCGGGGCCAGCGTAAGCCTGGGATGCAGCCTGCTGCCGCAGCTGGCCAGAACCTTTCAGGAGGAGCATCCGGGCGTGGAAGTGCGCGTACGCATTGCCAATGGGGAACTGCTGCGCCGGGACCTGCTGGAGAACCGCTTGGACCTGGCCCTGCTGGAGGGGGAGGAAAACGGCGCGGACCTGATGCTGACGCCCTTTGCCGCTGGGGAGATGGCGCTGATTGTTCCGCCGGGACACCCGCTGGCCCGGGCGGGGGGCGCCACCCTGGCCCAGGCGGCGGCGTATCCGCTGCTGCTGCGGGAGACGGGCAGCGCAACCCGGCGCTTTCTGGACCAGCTGCTGATGAGCCGCGGGCTTGCGGTGCAGCCCGTATGGGAAAGCGCCAGCACGCAGGCGCTGCTTTCGGCGGTACGGGAAGGGCTGGGGATTACGCTGGTGCCCTGGGCACTGGCGCGCCAGACGGTGCTGCGGGGGGAGGCGGAGCGCTGCCCCGTAACCGATGCGGAGCTGATCCGTCGCCGGTACGTGGCATGGCATCCCAGCAAATATGTGACGGGGACCATGCGCGCGTTTGTCAATCTTTGCATGGAACAGGCAAAGAGCGCATAAAGATATGATGTTTTGCTTTTTCGAGTATGCAAAGAAAAGCAATTGTTAAAATGTAAAATCCATACGGAGAGAGTCAAAGCAGCGGCGCAGAGACGCATTACACGAAAAAAAGAAGACGAAGAAAGGAAAAAACTGCACTTTCTGCAAAAAAATACTTGCGTACCATGGGAGAATCTATTATAATGATTGATGGATAGTTTACTGTCTGATGTGAAAAATGAAAAGTTAAAGGAGACGATAGCAATGCCCAGAGCAAAGCGTACCCCTGCTAAGGCAAAAGCCGAAAAAGTGGAAAAGGCCGTCAATGAGAAAGTAGTCGAGGAAAAGGTGAAGGAAAAGACCCGCAAGCCGTATCCTTCCATTGACGAACGCATTGCCCTGGCAGATGCGAAGATTCAGCAATTGGAAAAGCTCAATGCCACCCGCCAGGCCCTGGTGGAAAAGACGGCGGCTATCCTGGCGGAGCGCCAGGAAACCCTGGCCAAGAGCCAGAGCGCGCTGGACAAGGTGCGTGCCCGCCGGGAGCGGCTGATTGCCTCCAAGGATAAGCCTGCCAAGGCGCATCGCGCCCGTAAGTCCGAGCAAGATCAGCAGTACCAGGAGCTGCTGTCCGCGCTGAAGGAAAAGGGCACCAGCATGGAAGAATTGCTTGCTTCGCTGAAGAAATAATCGTACAGTGCATGGGCTGCCGGACCGCCTTCGGGTGGAAAGGCAGCTTTTTTGATGGCCTCCGGGTGTGCGGCCATCCAGGAGGGAAAAATTTGCAGGAGCCAAAGGCGCGGCATGCATTTTCCACGGCATGGTAAAGGCACTGTGCCACGGATATGCAGGATGGAGAGAAAAGAAAATCATGCAGGAAAACGTGCAAAATGCCCTTGATTTTTGCCGGAAAATCCGTATAATGTAGGTGGGATTTCTTGGACGTGCAGGAAATCATGCATAATCACATTTCTGGCCCATGCACAAGGAGGTGCGCGGTTTGATGGTGTTCCTGGTTTTGCTGCTCTTTACGCTTGTGGTGACCTGTCTGATTGGAAACCGGGATCGGGACATGCGGGAGCTGGAGTGCTTGCAGGAGCTGAACAGGACGGAATATCAGCATGTCTATCCCGTGAGCGATTGATGTGAAGAAATATTCCCAACCAATGGCATGAAAACGGTCTTCCTCGGGAGTTATTTTCCCGGGGAATTTTTTTATCCGCAAGGATGCGGTGGGAGTAAGGGAGAATGTAAGCATAGGGATGTGGCAAAGGAGGACGAAAGCGTGGAACGCATTTTACTGATGATGGCGGCGGCCCGTGCGGCGGACGCGGAGGAGGCGCTGCGCAGCGCGGCGCACAACGCCGTTGCGCCCCGGCGGATAAGCTATGCGCTTTCCCTGCTGGAGGAACCCAGCGAGATGGAGATAGCGGCGCTGCGCCGCCTGGGCGCGTGCCAGTTTCTGGTCCCGGCTGCGGACCCGTGGATGGACTTCCAGGAGCTGTGGCAGGGGGAAAACTATCTGCTGGTGGGTTGCCCGCAGATGCGCTTTGTCCACCACTGGGATTTGCAGCTTTTGCGGGAGCTGCGCGCGTGCCAGCCCGGGAGCGATACGCCTGCCTGCGTGCTGACGGGATATCTCCCCCGGCCGGAGGACCCGGTGGATGCGGTGTGCCCCGTGGCGGTGGAGGGCTTTGACGAAGGGGGACGGATCTGCTTCCATCGGGGAACGCCCCTGCGCTATGCCAGGCAATCCCAGCGGTGCGCGTTTCTGCATCCGCGGTTTTGCTTTGGACCGGCGGCTTTTTTTCAGCAGGTGGCGCACAGCCAGGGGCCGCGGTTCCTGGCGGCCTTTCAGCAGCGGTGGGATCTGTATACCCTGCGGCAGGCGCTGATGCACCTCACCTGGGATGATCCCCTGCCGCCCTGCCCGGTGGAGGGGGAGGAACGGGTGCTGCAACGCTTTGAAAAGCGCTTTGGCCTGCGGCTGGATACGCGGCAGTTAAGCCCCATGGCGCGCCTGGGGCTGACCAGCCCGGAGCTGACCTTTCCCACCTGTGTGCCGCTGCCGGTGAAATGGCAGGAGGCGGTGCACCGCCTGCTTTGCCGGAACAACCAGTCCAGGCCCATGTGCGCCACGGCGTATATCAACCTGCCGGTGGCGCCGCCCAACCTCCCGGAGGAGTACCTTTGCTGGTTCCACTATTTGAGCCGCATCCGGGCGATCCCCATGACCTGCTATGCCGAGGGGGACAAGCTCCGGCAGCTTACGGGCCAGTATCCCAATCTCTTGGAATACAAGCGGCGCTATGCCCTGCCCCTGGAGTGCGCCCTGCGCCCGGAGGAGGCGCTGAATTACCTGCGCCTGAGCCGGGTGTTCCTCCTGCGCAAAACCCGGGAAAAATATCCCAACCAGACCCATTACGTCTGGGTGGACTTCGGGTATCAGCGCTATCCGGTGTATGAGGGCGCGGCGGTGAACTGGGACGCGGTGTGCCAGGAAACCATCTGCCTGGCCATGGTGGGCGGCGTGCCGGACACGTCCATGATCGTGGTACCGGCGGGCCGGCTGGACGCGGTGTGCCAGGAGACCCTTGCCCTGTGCCAGGCGGCCCTGGAAGCCGGGGAGTCCCTGCCCTGGGAACAGGATCTGTGGCTGCAAATGATGCAGGCGCATCCCGACTGGTTTACCCCGGTGGAGCTGCCGGGCCCCCGGGAATTGCTGGGGCTGACCATGCTAAGCCGTGAGGAGGAATTTCATGTGCTCGCCTAAACGGATTTCGGATTCCCGCACCACCCATGTGGAAATTTTGATGCCCGCGGATCTGAACGGCTACAACCGGCTCTTTGGGGGCAGGCTGATGCAGTGGATTGACGTGGTGGCGGGGGTGGTCGCCCGGCGGCATTCCGGGTGTGAAGTGACCACCGCCTCGGTGGACCAGCTGGAGTTTCAGGCTCCGGCCTTTGTGAACGATACCATCGCCATGGAGGGGCGCATCACCCATGTGGGGCGCACCAGCATGGAAGTGCGGGTGGATACTTTCGTGGAGTCCCTGGGCGGGGAGCGGCGGCAGGTCAACCGCGCCTACCTGGTCATGGTGGCCCTGGACCCGAAAACCCACAAGCCCACCCCCGTTCCTTCCCTGCTGCTGGAAACAGAGGAGGACTTTGCGGAGTGGGAGGCCGGCAATCTCCGGGCCAAGGCCCGCAAGGCACGGCGGGGCTAGCAAGACAGGGCTTGAAAGGGCGCTTGCAGCCCGAAAAGGCACGGCATTACAACCAAAGGCGGGCGCACCGCTTAGTGGCGAAGCGCCCGCCTTTTTTGTGCGCGCCGCCACCCTTGCATTCCGCGCCCTGCTCGGGTACAATAAAGCGGTATGTGGGAAGGGAGGCGCGTGGGATGAATCGCCCTGTGTGGGAAATGCTGGAGCGCAATCGGGAGCGGCTTAGCTTTCATATGCCCGGGCACAAGGGCCGGGGGCCTTTCGGACCGGTGGACGCCTACGCCCTGGATACCACGGAACTGCCGGGCACGGACGACCTGTATTGTCCGGAAAACGGCCTGCGCCTGGCCCAGGAGCGCTATGCCCGGGCGGCGGGCAGCGGTGCGGCGCTGTTTCTGCACAACGGTTCCACCGCGGGGATACAGGCCATGCTCATGCTGTATGCCCATCCCGGGGATACGGTGCTTTTGCCCCGAAACGCGCACCTTTCCGCGGTGAACGGGTGCATCCTGGGCGACCTGCGCCCGGTGTTTATGCCGCTGGACTTCACCGGGGATGGCTATGGATATCTGCGGGAGGAAACCGTGCTGGATGCCCTGGCGGCGCACCCCGAGGCAAAGTGCCTGCTGGTGACCCGGCCGGATTATTACGGGGGATGCCTGCCCCTTGGGCGGATTGCGGCGGCGGCCCGGAAACAGGGATGCCGCCTGGTGGTGGACGAAGCCCACGGGGCGCACCTGCCCTGGCTGCCCGGCCTGACCGGAGCGGCACAGGCCGGGGCAGATGCCTGGGTGCAGTCCTGCCACAAAACGCTGCCCAGCCTTACAGGCACGGCGGTGCTGCACCTGCGGGACCCGGAGGACGGGCCGCGGGCGCTGCGGCTGCTGCGCATGACGCAAACCTCCTCGCCCAATTATGTGCTGATGATGTCCGTGGATGACGCCCGGGCCTACATGGAGGCGCAGGGCAGGGAGCGGCTGACGGCGGTATGCGCTGCGGCGGATGCCCTGCGGGCGCAGCTTCCGGCCCTGGGCTATGGGGATGGACAAGCGGCCTGGGGGGACACCGGGCTGGAGTTTGACCCCACGCGGCTGGTGATCCGCGCGCCCCAGGGTGGCGAGGCCCTGGACCGGGCGCTGGCCCAGCGGGGCATGGATGTGGAGATGCACGATATCCACCGGGTGGTGTGTATCCTGACGGCCATGGACGACGGGGCGCGTCTGGCCCGCCTGGGGGAAGCGCTGCGCGAGATTCCACCCCAGGCGGTGGAGCTGCCGGTCACGGCCTATGCTCAGCCGCTGCCCTCCCGGCGGTTGCCGCCCCGGGAAGCGGCGCTGGGCCTGGTGATGGGCGGCCTGCTCTGCGGCTTGGCCAGGTGGAGTGGGTGGAACTTTCCCGGGCGGGCGGGCGCGTGGCGGCGGCTTCGGCGGGGCTTTATCCGCCGGGCATTCCCCTGGTGGCCCCCGGGGAGATGATTACGGAACAGACGGCCGCGGCGCTGGCCCAGGCGGGGCCCCGGCGGCGCTTTGGCGTGGAAGGAGAAAAGCTGCTATGTGTGCGGTAAGGGCGGTATTGTTTGACCTGGATGGGACGCTGACCCAGTCGGAGGAAGGCATCTGGAACTGTGTGCGGTATGCGGCGGAGAAGATGGGCCGCCCCGCGCCGGACGCGGAAACCCTGCGCCGGTTTATCGGGCCGCCGCTGTTTTTCTCCTTCCAGACCTATATGTCCATGACGGAGGAGGAAGCCGGCCGCGCGGTGGATTTTTACCGGGAGCGGTATAACGTTACGGGCTTGCTGGAAAACCGGGTGTACCCGGGTATCCGGCGGCTGCTGGTGCGGCTGAAGCGGGCGGGTTGCTACCTGGGCATTGCCACAGGGAAGCCGCAGATCCCCACGGAGCGGATTCTGCGGCACTTCCGCCTGGAGGGCTTCTTTGACGCGGTGGCCGGAACCCGGCCGGAGGATACCTCCGCCAGCAAGGAGCAGCTGATCCGCCGGGCCTTGCCCGCCACCTACGCCACTGCGGTGATGGTGGGCGACCGGCGCTTTGACGTGGAAGGCGCCCGGGCGGTGGGCATTGACAGCGTGGGCGCGGGCTATGGCTATGGGGACGAGGCGGAGCTGCGGGCTGCGGGCTGCGGGGCCTATGCGCCCACGGTGGCGGCGCTGGAGGAGATCCTGTGCGGGGATACGCCGGTCCCGCGGGGATGCTTCCTGTCCATGGAGGGGCCGGACGGCAGCGGCAAGACCACCCAGGTGCAGCTGCTGGAGGACCGGCTGCTTCGCTTTGGCTTTGACGTCTACCGCACCCGGGAGCCGGGGGGATGCGGCATCGCGGAGAAGATCCGCCAGCTGCTGCTGGACCCGGCCAACGGCGAGATGACCGACGTAACCGAGGCGCTGCTGTACGCGGCGTCCCGGGCGCAGCATGTGCGGCAGGTGATCCGCCCGGCGCTGGCGGCGGGCAAGCTGGTGCTGTGCGACCGGTTTGTGGACTCCTCCGTGGCCTACCAGGGGGGTGGACGGAAACTGGGCGTCGCGCGGGTGAAGGAGATCAACGCGCCCGCGGTGGACGGCACCATGCCCGATGCCACGGTATACCTGGATATTGACCATGTGGCGGCCATGAAGCGCCGCAGCGCGGCTACCACCCTGGACCGGCTGGAATTGCAGGCGGAGTCCTTTCACGGTCGGGTGGAAGCGGCCTATCAGGAGATCGTCGCGGCGGAACCGGAGCGCTTCGTGCGGGTGGACGCCGCGCAGGCGCCGGAAAAGGTGGCGGAGGACATCTGGCGCCAGGTGTTGGACCGGCTGACGGAGGCGGAAGCATGAGTGAACGGATTGTGGTGGGCATGTCCGGGGGCGTGGACTCCTCGGTGGCGGCGCTGCTGCTCAAGGAGCAGGGGTACGACGTGATCGGCGTGTTCATGAAAAATTGGGAGGAGCAGGACGAAAGCGGCGTTTGTACCGCCGAGAGCGACTGGCGGGACGTG
>USCR01000101.1 GCA_900553295.1 uncultured Eubacteriales bacterium
CCTGCAACTTGCGGGTTTCAGTGTGCCTCCGCGGCACGGTCATAGGCCAGCTGATAGAGGGCCTCCTGGGCGTTTACCGGCTCTCCCCCGGCAGTGACCCGGGGATAGGAGCCATCGCTTTGCAGCTCCCGGGCCTGGGTATTGTCCCGGAGCAGCAGATCAAAGAGCTCATTGAGCTGCCGGCGCAGGTCGGGGTCTACCACGGGGGCAGCCACCTCCACCCGGCGCAGGGTGTTTCGGGTCATCAGGTCGGCGGAGGCAATGTAGAGCTTCTGCCGCTCCCCATGGCCAAACATGTAGATGCGGGAATGCTCCAGGAAGCGCCCCACAATGCTGATAATGCGGATGTTCTCCGTCATCCCCGGCACCCCCGGCAGCAGGCAGCAGATGCCCCGTACCACCATGTCGATCTTCACCCCCGCCCGGGAAGCGGCAATGAGCCGGTCAATGATGCGCTTGTCCGTGAGGGAATTGATCTTGATGCCGATGTAGGCGTCCTCCCCCGCCTGCGCCCGGGCAATCTCCCCATCGATCATGTCCAGCACGCGGTTTTGCAGGCAGTGGGGAGCCACCAGCAGCTCGCCGCTCTCCTGAACGGTCTCTCCCTTGGCCAGGGCCTGGAAAATAGCCGAAGCCTCCAGGCCAATCTCCGCCCGGTGGGTCATCATGGACAGATCCGTATAAAGGCGGGCGGTTTTTTCATTATAGTTTCCTGTGCCAATCTGGGTGAAGTATTCCACTTGCTCCCCGTCCATGCGGGTAATCAGGCACAGCTTGGAATGCACCTTGTAGCCGTTCAGGCCATAGATCACGTTGCAGCCCGCGCGCTCCAGCCGGCGGGACCACTCGATATTGTTCTCCTCGTCAAAGCGGGCCTTGAGCTCCACCAGCACCAGCACATCCTTGCCGTTTTCCGCCGCCTCGATCAGGGCGGCCACCACTTCGCTCTGCTTGGCCACCCGGTACAGGGTCATCTTGATGGAAACCACCTTGTCGTCCGCGGCCGCTTCCCGCAGCATGGACAGGAAGGGCTTCATGCTGTCAAAGGGGTAGGCCAGGAGCTTGTCCTTTTGCCGGATCTGCGGCAGGATGGGCTCCCCGGAAACAAACTGCGGGGAGCGCTGTGGGAAGCGCTTGGGATAAAACAGTTCCGTGCGCTGGCGCAGCACGTCCTGGATCTGAAACAGAAAGCTCAGGTCCAGGGGGGCGGTGTAGCGGAACACCGCGTCCCGGCTGACATCCATATACTTGCACAGTTCCTCCACCATGTCCCCGCCCAGGGCCCGGGACATCTCCAGGCGGATGGGCGCCAGGCGCCGGCGGCGCTTGATAAGGTCCGCCATAAACTCCCGGTAGTCCAGGTCATCGTCATAGAGGGCGTCGGCGTCAATGTCCGCGTTCCGCGTGGCGCGGATCAGGGACTTTTCCCGAACCGTATAGCCCTTGAACGCCTTGGGGATGAAGTGCAGGATCAGTTCCTCGGAGAGCATGTAGGTTTTGGCCTCGCCCTGGGAAACCTGGATCAGCCGGGGAAACACGCCCGCGCCGCAGGAGATCAGCCCCAGCTTGCGCTTGCCATTCTTCCTTTCCAGGGATACGGCGGCAAAAATCTCCTTGTTGCGCATGAAGGGAAAGGGCTGGCGCTTGTCCACAATCACCGGCGAGAGCAGGGGCGCGATGTGCGAATCGAAGTACCGCTCCAGGTGCGCGCTTTCTTCCTGGGTGATTTTGCGGAAGTTCACCAGGCGCACGCCTTCGCCCTCCAGGCGGTCCATCAGCTGCTGATAGACCTCATCCTTGCGGCGGTTCAGCTCCCGGGCCTGGGTGAAGATGGCCTCCAGTTGCTGGGCGGGGGTCATGTGGGTCTTGTTTTCCCGATAGGTTTCGTCCACGGACATCTGGTCAATGAGCGACCCCACCCGCACCATGAAGAATTCATCCAGATTGCTCTGGAAAATCGAAACGAAGCTCAGCCGTTCGCAAAGCGGAACGTCCTCCCGTTCCGCTTCCTCCAGCACGCGCTCGTTAAATTTTAACCAGGAAAGCTCCCGATTGCGGTAGACCGTGTTTTCCACAGAAGATCATCCTCGCTTCTCCGCCAGGCGGTGGATGGGCCAGGCGGCATCCTGCATTTTGCTGTTATTCATTCGCCACGGATTGGCATTTCCCTTCCAGGGCCTTTGCCCACAAAGGGGAACACCCTGTAAATTTTCGATCATTTTTTCCTGCCGGACGCAGCGCTTCCGGGCGAAGCTGTGCTATAATCATGGCAACCATAACTTATGAAGGAGGGCATAGGGATATGCATGTATCGGCGCATCGGGCATTCGGGCTTTTGCGGGAGCTGGGATATGAGCGGGTGAGCGGCTCCGCGCAGGAGCGGGCAGTGGCCCAGCGGCTGCTGGAGGAAGTCCAGGGGGCGGGCGTAGCGGCGCACCTGGAGGAATTTTCCGTGCCCTGCGGGCGCGTGAAGCACGCCCGGCTGAAGGTCACCGAACCCTACGAAAAGGAGTATGAAGTCACCGGCTACCAGCGTGCCCGCTCCACCCCGGCAGAAGGGCTGGACGGAGCATTCTACTACGCGGAAAATGTGTTGCCCGCGCACCTGCTGCAGGCCGCTGGCAAAATCGTATTGATCAACGGCCGGTTGCGCCGCAAGGATTATGAGGCCCTGCAAAAGGCAGGGGTAGCGGCCATCCTGACCTTTTCCGGCAGCACCCTGGACCGCCGCAGCGAAACGGACTGCGACATCCGCAAGCTGCGGGAAACCCTCACCGAGCCCTTCGGGGACGCGGTGGCCCTGAACCTGCGGGCGGCAGACGCGGCGGAAATGGTGCGCCGGGGCGCGAAAACGCTGCACCTGGAGCTGGAGGGCGAAAGCTATGACGGCGTGAGCCAGAACGTTTGCGCAGAGATTCCTGGCACGGACCGGCCCCAGGAGATCATCTCCTTCGGCGCGCATTACGACAGCGTGTATTTTTCCTCCGGCGTGTACGATAACCTGTCCGGCAGCGTTATCCTCCTGGAGCTGCTGCGATACTTCGCCGCGCATCCGCCCCGCCGGACGCTGAAGTTCAACTGGTTCGGCTCGGAGGAACAGGGCCTGCTGGGCAGCAAGGCCTGGACCGCCGCCCATGCGGATGAGCTGGACAAGCATCTGCTGATGATTAACCTGGACGTGGCAGGCGCCACCCTGGGCCAAAACAGCGCGCCGGTGCTGGCCACTCCCGCCGCCACCGCCTACGTGGATGGCCTGATGCGGGAGATGGGCACGGCCTGCCTGGTCAAGTCCGACATATACTCCAGCGACTGCATCCCCTTCGCGGATCACGGCGTACCGGCGGTGAACCTGTGCCGCTTCGGCGCGCCGGGGGCCAACTATATTCATGACCGCCGGGACAGCCTGAAAAGCGGCTACCTGGACGAGCACGCCCTGGACATCACCCTGCAACAGGCGCTGTTCCTGGCCTGCCGGGTGGTGAACGCGGAGGTATTCCCCATTGCCCGGGAGATCAGTGACGAGATCCGGCAGAAGGTGGATGAATATCTCTTCCGCAAGGAGCCCAAGGATTGAGCCCCCTGCGCCGGTGAAGGCGGCGTCGCCTTTCCCCGGTGGAAGGAATTGCCCCGCGGGCGCAGAATATAAACGGTTGGAGTTTTGAAGCGGCGGGCCACAGCCCGTAGGCCGCGCCTTGCCTGGGTGCGGACACGGAAACCCAAGGAGGACGGCATGGGAAAGATTATCGCGGAAATGGCGGCCACCATTGCGGTGGTACCCCTTTGCGCCACCTATCTGCCGGGCATCCACTGCGCCAATGTGGAGTTCGGGGTGGTAACCGGCCTGGCGCTGGCGATACTGTACCTGCTGCTGCGGCCCATCGCCCGGGCGCTCACGGGGCTCATCGGGTGCCTGACCTTTGGGCTGACAAACATACTGGTGGATGCGGGGCTGGTGCTGCTGTGCGCCAACGTCATGAAAGAGGGATTCCGCGTGGACTCCTTCTGGTGGGCGCTGGCCCTGGCCCTGGCCATCAACGCGGCCCGGGCGGTCCTGGGCGGTCTATTCAAAAAGAAGTAAACGCGGGAGGAAAAAACGGCATGATTGCGCTGGCATGCGACCATACGGGCATTGAACTGAAACAGGAAATCAAAAAGCTGCTGGATGAAATGGGTCTGACCTACAAGGACTTTGGTACCAACGAGCCGGTGAGCTGCGACTACCCCATTTACGGCTACCGGGCAGCCAAGGCCGTGGCCCAGGGCGAGTGCGACCGGGGCATCCTGATCTGCGGCACGGGCATCGGCATCGGCATTGCCGCCAGCAAGGTGAAAGGCATCCGCGTGTGCACCTGCTCGGACGTATACTCGGCGGAGCTGAGCAAGCGTCACAACAACAGCAATATCCTGACCATGGGCGCCCGGGTGGTGGGCGTAGACCTGGCCAAGATGATCGCCACCCACTGGCTTACCGCCGAGTTTGAGGGTGGAAGGCACCAGCGCCGGGTGGACGAAATCACCGCCATCGAAAACGGCGAGGAGCTGTAAATAAAGAAACGGCGAAGCGGGTTCTCTCACGCTGCAAGGCATGGCAAGCGTGAAGAGATCCCGCTTTTTTTCACAAAAACATGCTTTTCCGCGGAGTACCTGGTCGTTTTTGGGGAATGGACAGCCGGGCTGCAAAAAGGTATAATGGAAACAGAAATTGTCGCAGCTGGAACAGCGTTGCGCACATCATGAAAAATCCTGTGAAAATCCGCCCTGAATCCGCCCCCGCACGCAGGCGGACCATGACAAATCATACAAAGGAGGTAAGGATATACCATGGCTACCATACAATTTGACCGGGAGGAAGTGCTCCAAGCCATCGATGCGGTGGCACGTCAAACCATGAACATGGATATGCCCTGGGACTGGCCCTGTGGCGTGGCCTATTACGGCCTGTGCGAGGCAGCCCGGGCCACTGGCCGGGAGGAATACCTGCAGCTGATGAAAGAGCGGGTGGATGAATATATCGAGCTGGGCCTGCCGGGCTGGACCGTGAACACCTGCGCCATGGGGCATGCCATGCTCACCCTGCACCAGTGGACCGGAGACCAGCGCTATAAGGCCATTGCGGAGCAGAAGATCGACTACCTGCGCAATCAGGCTCCGCGCTTTGGGGATCATGTGCTGCAGCATACCGTATCCGCCAAGAACGATTTTCCCGAGCAGTGCTGGGCGGATACGCTGATGATGGCGGCATATTTCATGCTGCGGGCAGGCGTGGCCTGGAACGATCCCGCGCTGGTGGACGACGCCCTGAACCAGTACTACTGGCATATCGCATATCTGCAGGATAAAAAGACCGGCCTGTGGTACCACGGGTACAACAACATCACCAGGGACCACATGTCCGGCTTCTACTGGGGCCGTGCCAATGCCTGGGCCGCCTTTACCATGAGCAAGGTAAACCGTACCCTGCCCGAGTGCTACCTGTACCCCAGATACATGGACGTGGCGGGGTCCCTTACCGAGCAGCTGGCAGCCCTGAAGCGGTTACAGACGGAAAACGGCCTGTGGCGCACGCTCCTGGACGACCCGGAGAGCTATGAGGAGGTTTCCGCCTCCTGCGGCATCGCCGCAGCCATGACCATCCAGGGCAATCCCCTGTACATCAAGTATGTAAGCAAGTCCGTGCGGGGCGTAATGGACAACATTACACCCGAGGGCCGGGTGCTGAACGTCAGCGGCGGCACCGCCGTGATGAAGGACCGGGAGGGGTACCGGAACATCTCCCGGGCCTGGACCCAGGGCTGGGGACAGGGACTGGCCCTGGCTTTCCTGGCCGCTGTGCTGGAGCAAGGCAAGGAACCCGTGGACGGTGCGCTGTAACCCGTCGGAAAAGAAACGCTTGTGGAATTCTCGTCCAGGAAAGGCTTTCTTTGATCCTGTGGAGGATCAGCGCGGGAAATCAGCCCGTCGCCGTAAAGGCACCCGGGAACCCTGGCGCCGTAACGGTAGCGACCAATCCGGCCGAAGAAACGGCGCATGCTCGCCCTGTAACAGAAAACCGGCTCCGCCATGGAGGAAAGCCCCGCCGCCATGGCGTATTTTTCTCAAGTGAATCACACGCGGAAAGGAAGCGGATATACCATGGCCGATATTCAGGCCCTTACCCGGGAATGGCAGGCCCCGGCGCTGCCGGAAAGCATTCCCCAGGGCGACATGCCCGGAGATAAAATTTGCATTACCGAAGAGCACCGCCGGAAGGCGGAAACCCTTTTCCCCAAGCTGAAGCAGCTTCTGTGGGAAACCCTTTCCCATCATCCCCACCAACGGGCGGTGGTGGCGGTGTGCGGCGGCTCCGGGGTGGGAAAATCGGAAATCGCCTCGCTGCTCTCTTATTATTTGAATCAGCTGGGCGTGGGGAGCTACACCCTTTCGGGGGATAACTACCCCCACCGCATTCCCCGGGACAACGACGCGGAGCGCCTGCGGGTGTTCCGGGAGGGCGGTCTGCGGGGGCTGATCGCCGCGGGCGTGTATACCCGGGAGATCGGCGATACCCTGCGGGAACTGTGGACCCGGGACACGGATGCCCAGGCGGACGTAGCCGAGGACTACCCCTGGCTGGCCGTGTATCAGCGGGCCGGCCGCCGGAGCCTGGGGGAATACCTGGGCACGGAAAAGGAAATCGACTTCCGGCAGGTGTCGGACATTATCGCCCGCTTCAAGCAAGGGGAGGATTCCCTGCCCCTGAAGCGCATGGGCCGGGAAACCACGGAACTGTGGTACGACCTGGTGGATGTGCGCCAGGTGCGGGTGCTGGTCATTGAATGGACCCACGGCAACAGCGACTTTATCGAGGGCGTGGATATTCCCGTGCTGCTCAACAGCACCCCCGCGGAAACCCTGGCCCACCGCCGCGCCCGTAACCGGGACGGCAAGACGGACAGCGCCTTCACCACCATGGTGCTGGAGCTGGAGCAGCAAAAGCTGGACGCCCAGGCCCACAAGGCAAAGCTGATCCTGTCCAAGGCCGGGGAACTGATGGACTACCGGGAATACCGCCGCCGCATGGCGGATGCGTAAGGAGCGATACCATATGAACCTAGGCGCTATGCTCAATGCCTACCCCGACAGTATGGGGGGAAACCTTTCGGAGATTGCCCGGGCACTGGACCTGCCGCAGCTGCGGGGAGCCTTCCGGTCCTTTTACATCCTGCCCAGCCTGTTCCACACGGACCTGGACCGTGGCTTCTCCGTCATCAGCTACGACCTGGACCGGCGGATGGCCACCCGGGAGGACATCGAAAACCTGAAGGCCCAGGGCATTGACCTGAAGCTGGACTTCATCCTCAACCATCTTTCCGTGCTCTCCCCCCAGTTCCAGGACATTTTGCAAAAGGGGGACGACTCCCCTTACCGGGATTTCTTCATTGACTGGAACAAATTCTGGGCCGGATGCGGGGAAATGACGGCGGAGGGATATATCCAGCCCGAACCTCGGTACATCCGGGAGATGTTCTTCCGCAAGCCGGGCCTGCCCATCCTGATGGTGCGCCTGCCTGACGGACGGGAAGTGCCCTACTGGAACACCTTCTACCAGGAGGTGCGTTACGCTCCCGTGGATGCCCAGGATCTCATGCCCCTGGGGCTGCAATACGGCGAAGCAAACGACCTGGCCCACCGGATCAATCAAGCGCTGGCCCAGGGAGAAAAGCCCGCGCAGATGGAGCTTCCCTCCGCGGTGCGGGAGCTGCTGGAAAGCCGGCGGCGGTATCTGGGTCAGATGGACCTGAACCTGAATTCTCCCCTGGTGTGGGACTACTACGACGAAACCTTGCGCCGCCTGGCGAACTACGGCGCGGCCATTGTGCGCCTGGACGCCTTTGCCTATGCCCCCAAGGCACCCGGCCGGCGGAACTTCCTCAACGAACCGGAAACCTGGCAGGTGCTGGACCGCGTGAAGGACATGGCGGACCGCTATGGCCTGACGCTGCTGCCGGAGATTCACGCCGCCTACGCGGAGGGCAGCTATGCCACCCTGGCCCAAAAGGGGTACATGACCTACGATTTCTTCCTGCCCGGGCTGATCATTGACGCCCTGGAGGGCGGAGACGGCAGCCTGCTGGCCCGCTGGGCCCGGGAACAGGTGGAAAAAGGCATCCGTACGGTGAACATGCTGGGGTGCCACGATGGCATCCCCATGCTGGACCTGAAAGGCCTGGTGCCCGAGGAACGCATCCAGGCGCTGATTGACCTGATCGTCGCCCGGGGTGGACTCATCAAAAACCTGCATGGGCAAAAGAACGTCTACTACCAGGTAAACGCCACCTATTACAGCGCCCTGGGAGCCGACGACCGCAAAATGCTCCTGGCACGGGCCATCCAGCTGTTCATGCCCGGCAAGCCCCAGGTTTGGTACCTGGATCTGTTTGCAGGCAAAAATGATCTGGAGGCGGTACACCGGGGCGGTGAAGCAGCACACAAGGAGATCAACCGCACCAATCTCACCTCCGAGCAGGTGAAGGCGGGGCTGGAGCAGCCCGTGACCCGGGATCAGATCAAGCTGCTGCGCCTGTATAACGGGTGCCCGGCCTTTGATGGGGAGCTTACCGTGAAGCAGCCGGAGACGCACCGGCTATGCCTGCGCTGGCGCAAGGGTGACAGTCAGGCGTCCCTGGACGCGGATCTGCGGACGCTGGCCTTTACCGCCCGGATGGATGGAGAGACGTTTGTGCAAGCATAAAAAATATGCGTATTGGGCGCTTCCTGCACTTGCATGGGCAGGGAGCGCCCTCCATTATTTTGGAAAATTGTTTCTGTGGGGGGAGCGTAAGCAAGTCGTTGGCAAGGAACCTGTAAATGAAATTTTTCTCCGGGGGGGTGGCTCCGCCGGCCAGGGGGGCAGGGGGGATTCCGA
>USCR01000102.1 GCA_900553295.1 uncultured Eubacteriales bacterium
CAGCCCACGTCCAGGGTAATCATGTCACCCTTGCGCAGCTTGCGGTTTCCGGGAACGGCGTGGGGGAGCGAGCCGTTTTCGCCGCTGGCACAGATGGTGGAAAAAGAGTTCCCCTGCGCACCCAGCTCCAGCTGCAAGTAGTCAAAGCGGATGGCCAGCTCCTTTTCCGTCATGCCCTCGTGAATCTCGGGCAGCACCTTCAGGAAAGCCTCGCTGGTGATCCGGCAGGCTTCGCGGATGCAACGGATCTCGTCCTCGGACTTGATCTCCCGGAGCTTTTCGGGCTTTTGCGCCAGGGGCAGCCAGGTAGCGCCGTCGCCGATGGCGTCGCGCAGGGCCTGGAAGGCCTTTACGGTGAGGTAATCGTCTTCATAATAGAATACGGAAACACCGTCTTCCTGGGCCAGCTTGGCGACCCACTGGTCGTGGCTCATCCCTTTTTCCGTCATGACACAATGGAACGTGGGGGCCTGTTGCTCTGCCTGCTCGGTATAGCGGAAATCGGTGATGATCGCCTGGGTTTTACGGCTGATATACACCACGCCTTCGCCCGTGTAACCGGCGGACAGGTAGAACATGTTGGATGGATTATGCACCACCACCGCCGCATCGGCGGCCAGATCCAGCGCATGGATCAACATCTCTGCGGGTTTCAAGGAAAAATCCCTGCCTTTCTTTCGAAATGCCTGCATGTGCAACGCAAAAAAGCAGGCATATCCTTTGCCATTTTACCACAAACCCGCTGGAAATACCAGCTTTTTTTCCATGGCAGGCTCATAATGCGAAAAAAACGCAGCCGGCATATCCCTCCGGCGTGAAAATGTCCTGCCGCGTACCAGAATGCGCAGGTTTGACAAATCCTATACAAATTTGAAAAATTATCCTATCCATTCCTGCGGAAATGTGGTATACTGAATTGGACAATGCTCTAAACATCTGGACTATCTAACAGATAGGAGGAACCAATTCGATGCAATACTCCAAGGAAGTAGAAGAAATGGTCTGCATCGCCAAGGGCCCCAACCATGGCCCCGCGCCTATCCCCGAAGAGGGCAAGTGGGTGCAGGCGAAGGAGATCAAGGACATCTCCGGCCTGACGCACGGTATCGGCTGGTGCGCGCCCCAGCAGGGTGCTTGCAAACTGACCCTGAACGTGAAGCAGGGCGTCATTGAGGAAGCGCTGGTGGAGACCATCGGCTGCTCCGGCATGACCCACTCCGCGGCCATGGCCAGCGAGATTCTGCCCGGCAAGACCATTCTGGAAGCGCTGAACACCGACCTGGTGTGCGACGCCATCAATACCGCCATGCGGGAGCTGTTCCTGCAGATCGTCTATGGCCGTACCCAGTCCGCTTTCTCCGACGACGGTCTGGTGATCGGCGCCGGCCTGGAGGACCTGGGCAAGGGCCTGCGCAGCCAGGTGGGCACCATGTACGGCACCAAGCTCAAGGGCACCCGTTACCTGGAAATGGCCGAGGGCTATGTGCTCAAGCTGGCCATCGACAAGGATGACCAGGTCTGCGGCTATCAGTTCCTGTCCCTGGGCAAGATGATGGACGCCATCAAGAAGGGCATGAGCCCCAACGAAGCCTACGAGAAGAACATCGGCACCTATGGCCGGTTCAAGGCTGAAGACGGCGCGGTCAAGTGGATTGACCCGCGCAAGCAGTAATTAGGAGGTGTGCAGAAAATGGCTCTGTTTGAAGGTTATGAACGGCGCATGCCTCAGCTCCAGCCTGTCCTCGAGAAGTATGGCTTCAAGGATTTTGATGAGCTGAAGGCTTACAACAACAGCAAGGGCGTGGACGCCTACAAGATCGTCGAGGGCATTCAGCCCATCGCTTTCGAAAATGCCAAGTGGGCCTATGAGCTGGGCGCGGCCATCGCGCTGAAGAAGGGCGTCAAGACCGCTGCCGAGGCGGCCAAGTGCATCGGTGAAGGCCTGCAGGCTTTCTGCATCCCCGGCTCCGTGGCGGACCAGCGCCAGGTGGGCCTGGGTCACGGCAACCTGGGCGCCATGCTGCTGGATGAAAAGACCGAGTGCTTTGCCTTCCTGGCCGGCCACGAGTCCTTCGCCGCCGCCGAGGGCGCCATCGGTATCGCCCGCAACGCCAACAAGGTCCGCAAGAACCCCCTGCGGGTGATCCTCAACGGCCTGGGCAAGGATGCTGCCATGATCATCAGCCGCATCAACGGCTTCACCTATGTGCAGACCAAGTATGATTACCTGTCTGCCGACGTGAAGCAGGACCATGCCCTGACCGTTGTGAACGAAACCAAGTACTCCGATGGCGAGCGCTCCAAGGTGCGTTGCTACGGTGCGGACGACGTGCGTGAGGGCGTGGCCATCATGTGGCACGAGGGCGTGGATGTGTCCATCACCGGCAACTCCACCAACCCCACCCGCTTCCAGCATCCCGTTGCCGGCACCTACAAGAAGGAGTGCTGGGAAGCTGGGAAGCATTACTTCTCCGTGGCTTCCGGCGGTGGCACGGGCCGCACGCTGCATCCTGACAACATGGCTGCTGGCCCTGCCTCCTACGGCATGACCGATACCATGGGCCGTATGCACAGCGACGCCCAGTTTGCCGGCTCCTCCTCCGTGCCTGCGCACGTGGAGATGATGGGACTCATCGGCATGGGCAACAACCCCATGGTGGGTGCTACTGTGGCTGTGGCCGTGGCCGTGGAAGAAGTCAGCAAGTAAAATACACAGGCAAGCGGCACGCCGGAGTTTTTCCGTGCGTGCCGCTTTCTTAACGGGGATGGGGAGGACATGCCATGTTGAGAAATGTTGGTCATACCATTAAGATTATTGCTTACGTTGTGCTCATCATCGCCCTGATTGCTATTGTCATTGGCATTGTCGGAAGCTTCACCACAAACAGTCCTATAAGACAAGCGCAGCAGTGGACAATTTTTCTGCTGGCCATTGTCTATGCGGTAAGTGCGGTTGTGCTCTATGGCTTTGGGCAGCTGATTGAGACCAACCAGAGAAACGCAGAAACCAATGCGGAAATATTGGCACTGCTGAAAGAAAATCTTGCCAAAGCTGAACAGGGCAAAACACAAACCAGCGTTGGCCCGGATTTAGTGTCTTCCATAACCCAACATAGTGCACAGGGCAAAACACAAACTAGCACTGGCCCTGACTATGTGTCTTCCATAACTCAACATAGTACAGCAGTTCAATGAAAATGTTCCGGACGCGGCGCTTATGATCCTGACCCTTCTTCCTCATGTACCGAATGTGGAGCATACAAGTAACGCGACCAGATACAGGAAAGGAAAATGCATTTCCGTCCCGGTCGCTTGCAAACCAAATGAATATCAGCGAACAACGCCGCTTTCGCAAAAGCGAAAGCGGCGTTGTTCCACTAAGACCATTCTGCAAGCACGAGGCACGGAAATAAAAACGCTTCAATTCTTTTCAAGCATGGAAAAAATGCATTGCCACGCTTCGGGTGGATCGGACGGCGCGGGTGCAAAGCCGTATTTCTGATAGATTCGAATTGCCGGATAGCTCCAGGACTGGGTTACGAGAAATACGCGCCCTTTGAGGCCCAATTCATCATACCGACGGAACAGACGCGAAAGCATCGCTTTGGCAATGCCCTTGCCTTCATGCTGGGGCAGCACGCCCACCCAGTGTATCCGTGCCAGGGATTCGCCTTCCCACTCACTTTGCCACAGCGTGGCCGTGGCGATGGGTTCGCCCGACGCGTCGCGTACAAACAGCATCCGCTCCCGGGTCAAGGGCAGGTTTTCCCGAAATTCCTGAAAGCATTCCAGTGCCCCTTCACGGGAACCCGCCATGTCCGTTCCCAGGAGGATACTGGCCCACGCATCTTCCATGCCGTCCTGATAGCCGGCAAAGGTATAGCCTGCGGGCAATGCAGCATCGCGTGGGGCGCAATCAGGCGCGCTGCAAACCATGTTTACCGCATAATAGGGAATGGATCGATCCAGGCCCACTCAATTTCCCTCCTCCTTTTTATCCTGGCATTCTTGGGGGCCGAAAGTGTCCAAAGGCCGATCAGAAAGTCTTTTGATCGTGTCAGCGGGCGTAAAAATCCTTTTGCCTGCAAGGAAAAAATATCAGACAAAATGCTATGTCAACACGATAAAGCCCGGCAAAAGAATTTCCTTTGCCGGGCTTTCTTACGATCAAATGCCCCAAAGTGCCGTTGCACTCCGTTTTTTCACCCGCTATGTTAAGCAGGCTGGTGCCCTGCCGCGTGCTTCTGCCGTCCCCTGGCGTCTCACGACGGGGGCATGACATCCACCAGCGGACCCGGGCTCCATTTTATGAAATGTGGGGAAAACCGGAGCACTGACGCACACCCCAGGAGCATCTCTCTCGGCTATTATTATATGCGGCGAAGGAAAGCCTGTCAAGAGCAATTCTGACGGACAGACAGCTTTTGCGGGCCGTTAAATCATTCCACAAAGACAATTTTTTTCCGTGATTTACCGTACCAGCCATAGCGCCGCCCCGTGGGGAGCGATTTTCCCGTGCACCGCATCGCCTTGGGTTGTTTCCCCGGTCCAGAGTTCCCGAGCTTCTCCGGGTTCCAGTCCAGCCTCTGCCAGGGGCAGGGACAACACGCAGGCTTCGTCCGTCAGGTTGAACAGGGCAAGATAACAGCCGTGCCCATCCCGATGGGGCGCCATCCAGGCTACGGCGTCCTCTCTGGTGTAGAGGGGATGCGCGCAATGAATGGCCTTTGCCATGTCCAGCACATCCCGGTTGGTAATCAGGTTCAGGGTAAAGGCGTCCAGCTTGGTCAGCTCGCCGCCAAACATCAGCGGTGCGGGCATGATGCACCACAGGGTCATCATGGTGCGCAGCTCGGCCTGGGTGAAATGCGTCCATTCCTCGGGGGATTGCACCTGACGGATGGCGCCGGCGGGCAGCATGTCCAGGTCGGGCCAATGCCCGGGACCCGCGTGAATACACCATTTTTCCGCCCGCTCAAACATGGCCTTGAGTTGGGGCCAGCTGTCCCAGAAATCATCGGTGAGCCGCCACATGTTGGCGTAACGCTTCAAATGCTCTGCCTGCTCCAGGGGCGCGGGCCCGGGGGAGAGGCTCAGGACCATATCCCGGCCACAGGCGCGGCAGGCGGCGGAAATGACCTCAATTTCCCTGGCACAGTGGGGATACTCCCGGGCAATGTCGTCCACCTTCACGTAGTCCACACCCCAGGAAGCATACAGCTGGAAGATGCTGTCATAATAGGCCCGGGCAGCGGGCAGATCACAGCGCAGGCCGTACATGTCCGGGTTCCAGGCGCAGATGGAGTTGGGATTGGCAGCCTGGGCGCAGGTGGCGTCGCAGCCCAGGATGGGCAGGCGGCGATGTGCGGCCATGCGGGGCATGCCGCGCATGATGTGGATGCCAAACTTCAGCCCCAGGCTGTGCACATACTCTGCCAGGGGCTTGAACCCCACGCCTCCCGCAGCGCTGGGGAAACGGTTTTCCGCAGGCATCAGGCGGCCGTATCCGTCCATGACAAGATCCGCAAAGGGCTCGTAGTCGTGGGATGCAGCGGTGGGCTGATACCACTGGATATCCACGACGATGTACTCCCAGCCGTAGTCCTTCAAATGCGCGGCCATGTATTCGGCATTTTTGCGCACGGTATCTTCCGTGACCGCGGCGCCATAGCAATCCCAGCTATTCCAGCCCATGGGTGGATGGATAGCGATCATAGGCGATTCCTCCTTTTTATGGTATTGCGACGGGTGTTGCCTTTATGATACCAGAAAATGGGTATGCGTTGCAATCACGATTTTGCGCATCACGCAGCCGCCCCTTGCCAGAGTGGCTGACGTACCGTATAATCATGAAAAAGGCGATGCTTGCCACCATACGAAGGAGGACTACGCCATGGCATTTCTGAAACTGCTGGAGTCCCTCCGCACGCCGGCGGGGGAATGGCTGGCCGGAGTGATTACCCTGCTGGGGGAGGAGACCTTTTTCACCGTTCTGGGGCTCATTATAGTCTGGTGCTGCAATAAAAAGTGGGGGTTCCGCTTTCTGCTTACAGGGCTGACGGGCACGGCGGTGAACCAACTGCTGAAAGCCATTTTCCTGGTGCCGCGGCCCTGGATTCTGGACCCGGAATTTACCATTGTGGAATCCGCCCGGGCGGGCGCCACGGGGTATTCGTTCCCCAGTGGGCATACGCAGTCCGCCGCTACGGTTTTCGGCGTACTGGCGCTATGGGCACGCAAGAAATGGGTTACCGTGTGCTGCGTGCTGGCGGTGCTGCTGGTGGGCTTTTCCAGAATGTATCTGGGCGTGCACACGCCGCTGGATGTTGGGGTCTCCCTGGGCACGGGCCTGATCACCGTGCTGGGGTTGCATGGGCTGTTTCAGTGGGCGGAGGGCTCTTTGCGCCGTCGGGCATGCCTGGGAGGCGGAATCAGCCTGTTTGTCCTGGCGCTGGTGCTGTATGTCACCCTGGCCCCTGTGCGCCCCGGCAGTGATCCCCTTTTTGACGCGCATGGGGTGGATGCGGCCTGGAAGCTCCTGGGTTCCACCCTGGGCATCGTTATCGCTTGGCTGGTGGATGGCCGCTGGCTGCACTTTGATACCGGGGCCGTGTGGTGGGCACAGGTGTGCAAGCTGGCCCTTGGCCTGGCCCTGGTCCTGGGCATTCGCGTGGGGCTCAAGCCACTGCTGGGGGCGCTTGTGGGCGACGCAGCCTGGGCAGGGGGCGTGCGTTATTTGCTCATGACCCTGGTGGGCGGCATCCTGTGGCCCATGACCTTTGGCTTCTGGGGCCGCCTGGGGCGCAGGCGGGAAATGGCTTAAGCCTTGCTGCGGTGGTATGTGTGAATTTTCCCGATGACGAAGGAGGACAGCGTTACCGTCAACAGAGAGCAGACAATGTTTGCCACGGGAATATAGCTCAAGGACAGAACCAGGACAACCAGGTCGGTAAACAGGTAGGCCCGGGAAACCGGCCAGCGGAACAGCTTGGCAATGACCAGCGCCAGTGCGTCATCGCCTCCCGCGGCGCCACCGGCGCGCACCACCAGTCCCACGCCCAAGCCCACAAACAGCCCGCCCACCACCGCGGCCAGCAGCGGCAGGTGCGCCATGCTGGGCAGCAAATATCCCATACGGGCAAACAGCGCATAGAACACCGCGAATCCGCCGGTGGCTACCAGGGAGTAGCGCAAGAAACTTTTCCCTAAATATTTGATACCCAGCAGGTAACAGGCCACGTCCATGACCACCTCGGAGATCGCAGGGGAGATGCCCAGCCAATGCTGGAGCAGCAACGTTGCTCCCAATACGCCGCCCTCCGTAATGCGGCTCTGTTGATGTACGTTGAATAAGCCAAAGGCCAGGATAGCCGCGCCCAGCAACAGCTGCGCGTAGCGTCCGGCCTCTTTTTGGGGTTTCATAAAAATGTTCCTTCCTTTCCGCACAGGGTGCGTATTTGCTTGACCATCTTGATTGTAAAGGATATAGTAACAATATAGTCAAGCCTTTTTTTCGGGAGGATGCGTATGAAGCTGCGCTTTACCACCGGGGAGCTGGCACGCCTGCACGGAGTGTCCAAGCAGACGCTGATCTTTTACGATAAGGCGGGCGTGTTCTGCCCCCGGGAGAAAGACCCCCATAACGGTTACCGGTATTATACGGAAGATCAGCTGGAATTGCTGGATCATATCCTGATGCTCAAGGATATGGGCATGAGTCTGCAGGATATACGGGCGTTTTTGGCCCTGCCGGATATGGGGGGAGCGGTGGCGGTACTGAAACGCCAGCAGGAAATTCTGCGGGAGCGGCAGGCGCAATTAAAAGAGGCCATGGCCCGGCTGGACCATAAGGTCCTCGCGCTGGAGGCCATGGCGGATGCCGTTCCCGGCCGTATTACCCTGGAGGAGCTTCCGGCCGTTCCCCTGGCCGTGTACCCGGTCAATCCGCCGGGAGGCGTGCTGGAAACAGACCTGGCCCTGAAGTCATTGCTGCGCACGCTGTACCAGCGGCGTTTGCCCTTTGTTTACGAAATGGGGACGCGTATTGCGCCGGAGGACCTGGAGGCAGGCCGGTGGCTGCATGCCTTTGCGGTGTACTTTCCCCTGCGGCGGGCCTGTGGCGGAAGCCTGTGCGCCCTCCGCCCCGCAGGAAAGTACCTGCGTGGCATTCACCAGGGCCCCTATGAAACCGTGGGGCAGACTTACGCGGCCATGCTGGCCCATGCAAAGGCCCAGGGGCTGCGCCTGGCCGGCGGCTCCTATGAGCGCTGCATCTGGGACAGCATGACCGCCCGCGACCCGGCGGCTTACCGCACGGAACTGCTGCTGCCGGTGGAAATGTCCCCATAACCCAGGGTGACAGATACTTCGGGGAAGGGCCGCACCGGCGGCTGGTTCGTTTCATGGGGCCCGATGAGTTTCTCCATCCAGACCATATCGTACCAGCGGTCGAATTTGTAGCCGCAGTTGTGGAAGGTTCCCACGAGTTCGAATCCGAGATGCGCATGGAACTCGGCGCTGTTTTTCGTCAGATATTCATCCTCGACCTGCGGATAGCCGATGCAGGCGTAGAGGTTCAGAATGCCCATTTTTTTCAGGCGGTCCGCCAGCTCTTCATACAGTCTCCGGCCAAGGCCTCCTTTTCTTGCATTGTGATCGAGATAAATGGTCAGCTCGCTCGACCAGTCGTATGCGGCGCGGCCGACAAAGGCATGTGCGTATGCATAACCTTCGATTTTTCCATCCTGCTCGATGACGAGGTATGGATATTTTTTCATGATATCACGCATGCGGTTCTCAAATTCTTCCAGAGACGGCACGTCCCACTCGAAAGAAATGACGGTGTATTCTACATAATAAGCAT
>USCR01000103.1 GCA_900553295.1 uncultured Eubacteriales bacterium
CCAGCCTGAAAATAGAGGGCCGGATGAAGACAGAGTATTATGTGGCTACGGTGGTGTCGGCCTATCGCCGGGCACTGGACGCACTGGCACAAGGAGAAGAGACGTTTCAGGCGGCGCTTCCCGGGCTTTTGGCGGAACTGGACTGTGCCAGCCACCGGGACAGTGACACGGGCTTTTTGCTTGGCACACCCCAGCAGCCCGGCGGGGCGGAGGGATTTCATCAGAGCGCCGAATACATTGCCCGGGTCATGACGGACGCGGATGATCAGGGCATTGCCACTGTGCAGCTGAAAAACAGGTTTTATGCAGGCGACAGACTGGAAGTGTTGCAGCCCGGCGCCACAAACGTTATGATTGCTCCCAAATTCCGTAAGGCGGATACTGGTGAAGAAATGGACACATATGGCGTGGCCGGCACGCTGGTGAAGATGCAATTTCCTTTCCCGGTGGCGGAAGGAGACCTGATTCGTGGCGTAACGCGCAACCATAGACGCTGACCCCCATGGCGAAACGTTGCAAATTGTAAACAAACATGATAAAATACAGAAATAACTAGATTGTGCACCAATGGTTGGGCGAAGGGGGAAGGCTCTCATGGCAGGTTATGTATCAGATGCGGTTATTCGCCGTCTTCCGGGTTATTATCGGCATTTGCGGGAGCTGGAGGCGCAGGATGTGAAACACATCTCCTCTCAGCAGCTGGGCGAGCGGATGCAGCTTACGCCCTCACAGATTCGCCAGGATATCAATTGCTTTGGTGGCTTTGGCCGCCAGGGATACGGTTACACGGTGACCGAGCTGAAGGAACATATTGGCAAAATTCTCGGGCTGGACCGCCAGCACCGTATGATCGTGATTGGCGCTGGTAACATGGGCAGCGCGGTGGCGCAATATCCCTCTTTTACCAGGGAAGGCTTTGAGGTGATCGCCATGTTCGACGTGGATCCCGCCAAGGTGGGCACCCGCTTGGGAAACATTCCCATCTTTCCGATGGAGGATTTAGAAACCTACCTTGGTGACCATCATGTAGATGTGGCGGTACTGTCTTTGCCCGTTGGCGCGGCGCAAAAAACGCTGAACCGGCTGGCGGAATGCGGGATCAGGGCCGTATGGAACTTTGCGCCTACGGATCTGCATCATCCAGAGGAAATGATTGTGGTCAACGTTCATCTGAGCGACAGCCTGCAAATCCTTTCCTACAAAATGGCGCATATGGAAGATGCGTGAAACAGCAGGGAAATGCAAGGTTTAAGCGTTTCCCTTGCATCGGAAACTTTGGCAGGAGGAACGCCCCATGCAGGAATTTCCCGCTCGGGAAACTCAAACAAAAGATGGTCAGGGCAGCGGTTATGTCCGCCGCCCCCGTGTTGTGCGCGCGCAGCAGCCCGGGACATGGCAAAATCCGGGCCGGCAACCCTTGGGACGGACGGAAGAAGTAGGCGAAGACTCCTATGCAGCCCGGCGCAATAGATTCCAAGCGGCGGTGCCCCCGGCGGGAAAGTTTCCCGAGGGCCCGCAAAAAGGCCCCGGAAACGAGGGCAACCATCGAGGGAAAAAGAAAAAGAAGCGGAAGCATCGAGCCTTATACGTCACGATGATCCTGCTGTGCACCATGGCCTTGGGCGCGCTGACATTTTTTGTTGCTCCACAGGTTTTCGGCATTACCTGGTCGGGGCTGCCCAATTATGCCTTTATGAACGGCTCGATTATTTCCCTGAACCTGAAAGCGTACAACGACTATAAGGCATACCGCCAGTACATGGAGGGCAATGCCATTTTCCCCGGTGTTTATGTGGATGGTATCCATGTGGGCGGCATGACCGTTGATCAGGCGAAGGAGGCGCTGGCGGCTGCGCATACGGACACCTCAGGCCTGTTCAGCATCACGGTGAACATTGGCAATAAATCCTGGGTCATTGATTCGGGCCGCGTTCCCTTGACGCGAAACTACGATCAGATTCTTGCGCAGGCGTATGCCTTGGGTAGAAGCAATACCACTGCCATTCGTGGCACTGGCGTGACCCCCTTTCAGGAGCGCCTCAACGCTGCTCTGCGCTTGCGGGAGGAGCCGGTAAGCCTGAGCACCTCCATGACCTATGATAAGGAAACGGTCCGTGCCCTTACGGATAGCATTGTGGACTACGTGAACAGAGATCCCATCGACTCCATGGTAACCACCTTTAATTTTGACACCAAGGAGTTTACGTTCAGCGATGACCAGGCTGGCGCCTATGTGGACGGGGATGACCTGTACAACAAGGTGATTGCCGCGCTGGATGGCGGGGATTCCTTTGCCACCCTTACCATTGAGCCGGAAATCGTGTTGGCGTCCACCACCAAAACGGAGCTGATGAATTCCTTCAAGCTCATGGCCTCCTATACCACAAAAACTACCAGCAACAGCAATCGCAATACGAATATCGAGCTTTCCGCCAACGCCATCAACGGTACAACCCTGTATCCCGGAGACGTGTTTTCCTTCAACGAAGCCACCGGAGAACGCACCGCGGCAAAAGGCTACAAAGAAGCGTCAGCCATTTCCGGCGGACAAAGTGTGCCGGAGGTGGGCGGCGGCGTGTGCCAGACTTCCTCTACGCTGTTCAATGCCGTGGCGCGGGCAAACCTGGAAATCGTCTATCGCTCGCCCCATGCGTGGCCCAGTGACTACGTGGAGAAGGGCATGGACGCTACGGTGAACTGGCCCAACCTGGACTTCAAGTTCAAGAACAATACGGACTACCCCGTATTCATTGTGGCATACTACAAGGATCGAAAGGTGACCGTGGAGCTATATGGCGTGGGATTGCAGGACGGTATGACCATTGACCTGCAAAGTGTGGTTACGCGCACAATCCCTGCGCCGGAGGGAACAAAGTATGTGTTGAATACTTCTCTGGCTCCCGGCGAGACGAAGGATACCGTGAAGGCCCGTACCGGCTATGTGGTGGAAACCTACCAGGTATGGTACAAAAACGGAGAGGAAGTCAGCCGGAACTTGCTGTGCACCTCTACCTACAAAGCCTATCAGAAAACGGTGGAATATAACGAGTGAGGCAAACTTCGGGACGGATGCGCAGACAAGATGCATCCGTCCATTTTTTACTTTTGTACAGCGCGCGACACTGCCAAGAAAAGCATGGGGAGGGATACAAATGTATTTTGGCGTGGATTATTATCCGGAGCACTGGCCCAGAGAGCGATGGCAAACGGATGCGGAAATGATGGCGGCCGCCCATATCAACGTTGTGCGTATGGGCGAATTTGCCTGGGCCCTGCTGGAACCGCGGGAAGGAAAATTCGATTTTGCCTGGCTGGACGATGCCATCGCGCTGCTGGGAGAGCACGGCATAGCCACTGTGCTGGGCACGCCCACAGCCACGCCGCCCAAGTGGCTGATGGACCAGCACCCCGAAATATATCCGGTGGATCTGTACGGCCTGCGCAAGGGCTTTGGAACCCGGCGGCACTACTGCGCCAGCAATAAGGTGTATCACCGGTACGTGCGGCGGCTGGTGGAAGCCATGGCAGAACATTACCGGGAGAATCCCCACGTGATCGCCTGGCAGATTGATAATGAATTTGATGCGCATTGCTATTGCGATGCTTGCCTGGCCGGCTTTCGGGAATGGTTGAAAAAGAAGTATGGCACCATAGAGGCGGTGAATGCGGCCTGGGGAACGAACTTCTGGAGCCAGACCTACCAGAGCTTTGAACAAGTGATCATCCCCCGGTACACTTCTTCGGACGGCTTTGCACAGGTCAGCGGAGGGCAGGGGATTGGCGCTCCGCCATACACGCATAATCCCGGTCTGCTTCTGGATTACCGGCGGTATCAATCCGACACGGTGGTGGCTTTTCAGAAAATGCAGCTGGAGATTTTGCGCCAGTATACCGACTGGCCCATTACACACAATTTCATGGGGCACTTCAACGAGCTGGATTATTTTGATCTGGGGAAGGACCTGGACTTTGTTTCCTGGGATTGCTATCCTGACAACATGTGGGGAAGAAGCGATCAGGACAATATTGCCATGGCGCACGACCTGATGCGCGGCATCAAGAACCAGAACTTTTGGGTCATGGAACAGCAGTGTGGTCCCTGCGGCTGGCAAACCCTGGGCAACACGCCGGAGCCGGGGCAGGTGCGTCTGTGGACCTATCAATCCCTGGCCCATGGGGCGGAGGCGATTGTATACTTTCGCTGGCGCTCTCCGCTGCATGGCACGGAACAATACTGGCATGGCCTGCTGGATCATGACGGCGTAGGCAGACGCCGTTACCGGGAAATTGCTGCCCTGGGTAAGGAGTTGGCGGGACTAAACGACCTTTTTGTTGGCGCGAGAAACACAAGCCAGGTGGCGCTCATCAAGTCCTATGACAATGCCTGGAGCCACCAGGCGCAGCCGCACAGCCTTTCCTTTGACTATAACCGGCTGCTGCAGGCGTACTATACGGGGCTGCGGGCAGCCCGTGCTGCGGTGGATGTAACCAGCGTGGAGACGGATTTTTCCCATTACCGCCTGGTGCTCATGCCGGCTTTCAACCTGATGACACCGGCGATACTGGAAAAGTGCCGCGTCTATGTGGAAGGCGGAGGACAACTGCTGATTACCTTCCGCTCCGGTACCCGGAACTGGGATAACAGCATGACCACCCTACCGGCACCGGGTTACTTTGCGGAGCTTGCTGGCATTTCTCTGGAGGAATACGACGCACTTGCTCCCGGGCGGGAAGTCATGGTCCAGGGAAGGACGTTTCAGGGAACCGCCTCCATCTGGTGTGATGTGCTCAGCTGTCACGGAGCTACGCCGCTGGCATGCTACGCCAGTCATTACTATGCAGGGGCGCCGGCTGTTACGGAACACACTGTTGGGACGGGCAAGGTCTATTATGTGGGGTGCGACCTGGATGCTTTGGCTTTACAGCAGCTTCTTTCGCAAGTGCTGGCCGATGCCCGGATAACCCTGGACGATCCCGCGCCAGTGCCTGGCGTCGAGGTGGTGTGGAAGGAAAAAGCGGGCAGGCGCTATATGATGCTGCTGAATCACCGCTCCGCGGAAGCGGACATCCCCTTGCATGGACGCTATACGGACATGCTGCTGCATCGGCCTGTGCAGGGTCAACTGACGCTGAAGGGATATGATGTAGGCATCCTTCGCGTGGACGCATAGAACAGGACGGGAAAGCGTGCGGCGTGAAGGGAAACGGAAAAGTTTTCCCCGCTTGCTCCACCCCAAAAATGTTGACCTTTTTTGCGGCGCATGGTACATTATAAGGAGCGATTTTCGCAAAGGAGGACGCTTGGTTGTTTGACCAGAAGATCGAGGAAATGATCGAGCAGGTGCAAAAGCCTGCCAGATATACCGGCGGCGAAATGAACACCGCCATCAAGTCCTGGCCAGAGGCGGAGGTGCACTTCGCCTTCTGCTTCCCGGATACGTATGAGGTGGCCATGTCCCACTTGGGCATGAAAATCCTTTATGGCGTCATCAATCAGCAGCCCTGGGCCCTGTGCGAGCGGGTCTGCATGCCCTGGGTGGACATGAAAGCGCTGATGGAAAAGGAAGGCGTCCCGCTGTTTTCTCTGGAAACCCGCACGCCCCTGAATCGCTTTGACGTGGTGGGCTTCACGCTCCAGTATGAGATGAGCTACTCCAATATTCTGGCTATGCTGAAGCTGGGCGGAATTCCCTTGCATACGGCGGAGCGAACCGACGCGGACCCCATTGTTTGTGTGGGCGGTCCCTGTGCCTTTAATCCCGAACCGCTGGCCGATTTTGTGGACGCGGTGATGATTGGCGACGGCGAGGAAATGATTGTGGAGTTCATCGCCGCGGTACGGGAATGGAAGAAGAGCGGTGAGCCACGGGAGGCCTGCCTGCGCCGCCTGGCAAAGATTCCTGGCGTATATGTGCCCTCCTTCTATGAGGTTTCCTACCACGAGGATGGCACCATTGCCGCCTTTACGCCCAAGTGTCCCGAGGCACCGGCCACGGTGCGCAAGCGGCTGGTGCTGGACATGGACAAGGCCTACTATCCCACGGAGATTCCCGTGCCATATACGGAGATCGTCCATGACCGCATTATGCTGGAAATCATGCGCGGCTGCACCCGCGGTTGCCGCTTTTGCGAAGCGGGGATTCTGTACCGCCCGGTGCGGGAGCGTTCCCTGGAGCGGCTGATGGAGCTGGCGCGCGCCCTGGAAAAGAGTACCGGCTATGAGGAAATCAGCCTTTCCTCCCTTTCCAGCGGAGATTACTCCTGCCTGCCGGAATTGATCCGAGCGTTGATGGTGGAGTTCCGGGAGAAGCGCGTATCTGTAAGCTTGCCTTCCCTGCGCATTGACAGCGTGCTCAAGGACTCCCTGGAAGAGACCCAGCAGGTGAAGAAATCCAGCCTGACCTTCGCCCCCGAAGCGGGCACGCAGCGTCTGCGGGACGTTATCAATAAGGGCGTAACCGAGCAGGACCTGGTGGAGAAGGTCACCGATGCCTTCCAGGGCGGCTGGAGCAGCGTGAAGCTGTACTTTATGATTGGCTTGCCCACGGAGACCTACGAGGATCTGGATGGCATTGGACACCTGGCGCAGGTAGTCAACCGGGCATATTTCACCGTGCCCAAGGAGAAGCGGGCGCGTGGCCTGCGTGTCACTTGCAGTGCATCCAGCTTTGTGCCCAAGCCATTTACCCCCTTTCAGTGGGAACCCCAGGATACCCAGCAGCAGATCAAAGACAAGCAGGCCTACCTGCGCGAGGTGCTGCGGCGGATCAAGGGCGTAAACTTTAACTGGCACGAGCCGGAACTGAGCTACCTGGAAGCATGCTTCTCCCGGGGCGACCGCCGGCTGGGCAAGGTACTGGAGCGCGCGGTGGAGAAGGGATGCATCCTGGACGGCTGGAGCGAGCAGTTCCGCTTTGACACCTGGATGGAAGCATTTCAGGAGTGCGGCCTGGACCCGGAATGGTATGCCTATCGCCGCCGGGAAAAGGACGAAATACTCCCCTGGGATTTCATTGACGCCGGGGTAACCAAGGCGTTTCTGTGGCGGGAAAAGGAACGCGCGGAACGTGGAGAAATCACGCCGGACTGCCGCAAGGGCTGTCAGGGCTGCGGACTAAGGCGCTTTGAGGGGGTGTGCCAGGGATGAGAATGCTTGCGGTGTTCTGCAAAGGTGAACGGCTGCGGCATATTGGCCACCTGGACCTGATGCGCGCCATGCAGCGCGCCCTGCGCCGCAGTGAATTACCGGTAAGCTACAGCAAGGGGTTTAATCCTCACATTCTGCTGACCTTTGCTTCCGCGCTTTCCACGGGGGCATGGGGCAAGCGGGAAATCATGGACGTTACCCTGGAACGCGACATTTCTCCGGAAACCTTTATGGAGGCCATGAATGCGGCGCTTCCGGAGGATCTCCGGGTACTGTCTGCCCGTGCCATCGACGACCGTCACCCGGCATTGATGGCGATGGTGACAGCGGCGGAATACACCCTGACCGTGATGGACGAAAATGTGGCTGCTTCCCTGGCCGCTTGCAAGGATGGATTCCTAAGCCAGGAGGCCATTATTACCCCCCGCAAGACCAAGAGCGGGGTTAAGGACTGCGACGTGAAGCCGCTGATCCTGGCGCTGTCGGTTACGGGCAACCAGATACGGGCCAAGCTGTGCCTGACCGAAAGCACTTCCTGCAAGCCGGACATGCTGCTTAACGCCTGGTGCGTCTATGCCGGCTGCCCGGTGCCGCGTGTGCTGATTTGCCGTGAAAGCCTGTGGGGACAGGACGGCGCGGGGCAGCTGCAACCGCTGGAGACGCTGTAAAGATGGAACGTATCATTTATGCGGAATGCGGTACGCACACGGCCCTGGCTGTGATGGAAAACGGGCGGCTGTGCGAATACCTGCCGGAGGCGCCCCTGGGGGAAGGGCTGGCTGAAACCATTTATAAGGGCCGTGTGGAACGGGTGGTACCCGGCATGCGTGCGGCCTTTGTTCAGCTGGGCCTGGAAAAGAACGGATTTTTACCGCTGGAGGAAAACAGCAAAACCGTCTCCTGGCCTGCGTTGCAGAGTGGGCAGGACGTGCTGGTACAGGTGAAAAAAGCTCCTACCGGAGAAAAAGGAGCCTTTCTTACCCGGGACATTACCCTGGCTGGAGAATATGTGATTCTGATGCCCATGAACCGCTATGTGGGCGTATCCGCACGGGTAACGGACCCCGAGGAGCGCCGTGCATTGCAGGAAGCAGGCCGGGAGATTGCGCAGGGACGCTTCGGTCTGGTAATGCGGCAGGCCGCGGCCCAGGCCCAGGAAGGGGAGATCCTTCGGGAATTGGAGGATCTGCGGCAACGCTGGGAAGCTGTTTCCCGGCGGGCGCCCACGGCGCACGTGCCCTCTGTGCTGGAAAAGCCGCGGGGAGCATTGACGCAGCTGCTGGACGATTACCTGCCCCGGGGAGTTACATCTCTGTTTACCAATGATCCGCACCTGGCGGAAAGCTGGGATGGGCGTTTGCCTACGCGGTACGTGCCGGAGATGCGGCTCAAGTGCGTGCCGGGCTTTGACAAGCAGCTTCAAGGCGCATTGCGCCGGAAGGTATGGCTTCCCAGTGGAGGAAATCTGTTTGTGGACCCCTGCGAAGCCATGACGGTATTTGACGTGAACAGCGCCAAGTTTACCGGGAAACGCGCCCTGGAGGAGACGATATTCCGGCTGAACCTGGAAGCATGCCAGGAAATTGCCTGCCAGATCCGGTTGAGAAATCTGTCAGGGATCATACTCATTGATTTTGTGGACATGGAAACCGGGGAACACC
>USCR01000104.1 GCA_900553295.1 uncultured Eubacteriales bacterium
GGGGCATCTCCCCCCGCCGGGGGTCGGGATGCTCGTAGCAACAGGTGCCGTCAAAGCGGCGCAGGCCGATTTCGTCCCGGGGGAAATGCGCGGGCACCCAATCCAGAATAACGCCAATGCCCGCCTGGTGCAGCCGGTCAATGAGCGCCATCAGTTCCTTGGGCTCCCCATAACGGGAAGTGGCCGCATAGTACCCTGTAACCTGATATCCCCAGGAGCCGTCAAAGGGATGCTCCATTACCGGCAACAATTCCACATGGGTATACCCCATGTCCGTCAGGTAAGGGACCAACTGATCGGCAATTTCCGTGTAGGAAAGCAGCGTTTTGTCCTTGTGCCGCCGCCAGGACCCCAGATGCATCTCATAGATATTCATGGGGCTATGGTACGGGTCCCATTGGGCACGCTTGTCCATCCAGGCCTGATCCTGCCAGGAATAGCCGGAAAGATCGCAGAGCATGGAGGCGGTATTCGGCCGCAGCTGCATGCGGAAACCATAGGGATCGGCCTTCTCGTGCCAGGTGCGGTCCTCTCCCTGAATTGCATATTTATACATCAGCAGCTTTTCTGCCGCATCGGGGTAGTTATATTTTTGGGGATTGGAGGCAACGTCAAAGGTGGAAGCAGGAAGGCGTATTTCCCACGTACCGTCAAACTGCTTGACCATGGGGTGCGCCAAACGATCCCACTGGCAAAATTCACCTACCAGGGATACCAGCCGCGCATTGGGCGCCCATACGGCAAAATGCCACATCTCAATCCCATCCTGTAGGACGGGATGGGCACCAAGCATTTCATAAGCGCGCCGGTTTTCACCCTGATGAAACCACTCTCGAACGGTGCTGGTTGGAGCCACGTAGCGCATGGACTCACCTGCTTTCCTATGCGTGTTTTCCCGGAAAAGCGAGCAGTATTCTTTCGTATACTATTGTAACCACATACACCTGTTTCCGTCAAGGTTAAATGGTGTATTTTTCAAATTTTTTTCAAAAACCAAACGTTCGATTTCACGCCTAACAGTTGTGATGCGGTCGAAAAATGTCACAATATAGACAATAATTTGGGCGGAATGACCATGGGATACGGGGAATAGACTGGTAAAGACGCAAGGGAAAAAGATGCATGAAGTAGTGCATAAACGACAGAAAATTAACAAAGAAAACGAACAATTTTACTCAAATAAAGAAAAAAGGAAGGATATGATATGCGAAAAAGAAGTCGTTCCACACCATGGGCGGCGCTGGGGCTGCTTTTGGCGCTGCTATGGTGCGCCCTGGGGGCACCGCTGACGCAAAGCGAGTGGGAGGCGGTCCCCTCCAGGGTGCGCCGCAGCTGGCGACAGCTGCCGGTACAGTTTGCGCGAGTCTTTTCCCTGTGGCATACGCCACAAACCGCCGCCATGGCACAGGAAGAGGAACTCCTCCTGCGGGTCTACGATACGGAGGCGGGGGCCATTCGCCTGCTGCCGCTGGAAAGCTACGTGGTGGGCGTGGTGGCAGCCGAGATGCCAGCATCCTGGCCGGAGGAGGCGCTTCAGTGCCAGGCGGTAGCCGCGCGCACCCGCGCGGTGGGCAGCTGCAGGAGCTATGGCGGAGCGGGGTGCCAGAGCCACCCGGACGCCGATCTGTGCACGGACAGTGCTTGCTGCCAGGGGTGGCTGAGCCCGGAGGGCCGGAAGGCCAAGTGGGGCGACAGCTGGCAACCCCTGGAGGAGCGCGTGGAGCAGGCTGTGCAGGATACCTGCGCGCAGGTGCTGACCTATGAAGGCGAACCCATTGAAGTGCTTTACCATGCCTCTTCCGGCGGACAAACCGAGGACGCCGCGGAGGTGTTCTCCCAGAGCGTGCCCTATCTGCGCAGTGTGGATAGCCCCGGGGAAGAGAGCTACGAGGGCTATGCCGTGGAGCAGCGATTTTCCCTGGAGGAAGCGGCAGAGCTGCTGCTGGCGGCCTTTCCGGACTGCGGCGTGGAGGCGGACGCGTTGCCCTCCCAGCTGGAGCTGATTTCCCTGTCAGAAACAGGGCGGGTAAAGGAAATGCGCGTGGGCAATCAAACGGTTCAGGGCCGGGAATTACGCGCCGCCCTGGGCCTGCGCAGTACGCTTTTTACCTGGGAAACCGTGGGGGACACGCTGATTTTTCGCGTCCGGGGCTATGGTCACGGCGTGGGCATGAGCCAGGCGGGCGCGCGGGCCATGGCTGCGGCGGGCAGCGACTGCGCGGAGATCCTGGCCCACTATTATCCCGGTACCGTGCTGACGCAGCTTCCGTAAAATGCGGCCAGGTTGCTCAAACCAAAGTGAAACAGGATAAAGCCACGGGTTCCAGGGCATGCTTTCCTATGCGGCGCGGTGGGCCGCGGGGAGGTAAGCATGAAAAAATTGCTGGCGGTATGCAAGCGGCTGCACGGCGCATATGTGAGCTTTATTGAACGGCAAGGGTTTCTGGTGGTTCTGGGGGCGTGCGTGGCGGTCATCATAGGCACGGCGCTATGGAGCCGGGGCCAGGATACGGTGACCCCCGTCCCTACCCCGCCGGTGAACGCGGAGGTGGCGCAGGCGGCACAGCTGCAGCAGGAAAGCCTTCAGCAGGCGCCTACCCCTTCGCCTTCGCCCACCGCTTCACCGGCAAGCTTTACGCCGCCATTGACCACAGTGCGCGTGGTGCAGGGGTTTGACGCCACCCGGCTCAAGGGCGGAGAGGCCGCGGGACTGTGGCAGCTCCATGACGCTTGCGACCTGGCGGGTTCGGTGGGGGATAAAGTGCTGGCCATGGCCGCGGGTACCGTGAAAGAGGTGCGGGAGGATTCGGCGATGCTGTGCCAGATCGTGGTGGACCATGGAGGCGGCGTGCTGGCGCAGTACGCGGGAATGGCCGCCCTGGCCGGGCTGCAAGCGGGCGACCCCGTCACCCAGGGGCAAACCCTGGGGTTTGTGGGGGAAGGCCCCCTGGCGGAGCGGGATCTGGAGCCTCACCTGCACCTGCGGGTGACCCGCGACGGCAACGCAGTGGATCCCACACTCTTGTGGCAGTGAGGGGCTTGCAATCCATAACCGTGTATGCTACAATACGACACAATACGTATTATAACGTATTACAACATAGGAGGATGACTGGACATGTGCGGCATTGTAGGGTACGTGGGTCCACGCAGCGCGCAGGAGGTTTTGCTGCGCGGGCTGGAGCACTTGGAATATCGGGGATATGACAGCGCGGGTATCGCGGTGGTGGATCAGGGCGAGATTCAGGTGAGCAAGGCCAAGGGCCGGCTGCAAAATCTCCGGGACCGGCTGGAGGCGCATCCGCTGCATGGCAACCTGGGCATCGGTCATACCCGGTGGGCCACCCATGGGGAGCCCAGCGATCTGAACGCGCATCCCCATACGGATGTAAAGGGCGACATTGCCCTGGTGCACAATGGCATCATTGAGAATCATCAGCGGCTGCGGGAATTCCTGGAAGGGCAGGGGTGCGTGTTTGTTTCCCAGACGGATACGGAGGTTATCGCGCATCTGCTGCATTACCTGTACCGCGGCGACATGGTGCAGGCGCTGCGTGAGGCGTCGGGCATGCTGGAGGGCAGCTGGGCCCTGTGCGTGCTGCATCGGGGCGAACCGGACAAGTTCTGGGCCACCCGCAAGGACAGCCCCCTGGTGCTGGGCCTCGGCGAAGGGGAAAACCTGGCCGCCAGCGATATTCCGGCCATCCTGGGCCACACCCGGGAGATTGCGCTGCTGGAGGACAAGGAAATTGCCGAGGTGCGCGCGGACGGTGTGCGCATCCTGACGCCCATGGGCGGTGAGCGCCCGGTGCGCACCTTCCACGTGGATTGGGATGTGGCCGCGGCGGAAAAGGGTGGATGGCCCCACTTCATGCTTAAGGAAATCCACGAGGAGCCTGAAGCACTGCAAAAAACCTTTACCGCGCACGTGGACGCACAGCGCATGACCCTGCGGCAGGAAGCCTTCCCCATGACGGCGCAGCAGGCCCAGGCCCTGCGCAAGATGAGCATTGTGGCCTGCGGGACGGCGTACCACGCGGGCATGATCGGCAAATATCTGATGGAGCGCCTAGCGCGCCTGCCCGTGGAAGCCGAGGTTGCCTCCGAGTTCCGCTACCGCAATCCTATTCTGGGGGCAGAGGATCTTTGCATGGCCGTCAGCCAGAGCGGCGAAACGGCGGATACCCTGGCTGCCCTGCGGGAAGCCCGCAAATCCGGCGCGCGGATCATGGCGCTGACCAATGTGGTGGGCTCCTCCATGGCACGGGAAACCGAAGGGAATGTGCTGTTTACCTGGGCCGGGCCGGAGATCGCCGTGGCCAGCACCAAGGCTTATATTACCCAGGTGGAGATGATGCTGCTCATTGCTGTGGATTTGGGCCTGAAGCGCGGTGTCTTGGCCCCCGAGCGGGCACAGCAGCTGCTGGCGGCGCTGGCCGCGCTGCCGGAGCAGGCCAAGCACGTGCTGGAGCTGGCCGGAGAAGCCCAGCGCTTTGCCAGCCGGCACTTTGACCGCAAGCATGTGTTTTACATCGGCCGTGGACTGGATTGGGCGCTGTCCATGGAAGCGTCCCTGAAGCTCAAGGAAGTCAGCTACATTTTCTCCGAGGCCTATGCCGCCGGGGAGCTCAAGCATGGCACCATTGCGCTGATTGAGCAGGGAAGCCTGGTCTGCGCACTGCTTACCCAGCATGCGCTGGCGGAAAAGACCCTGTCCAACATCCGGGAGGTCAAGTCCCGGGGGGCGCATGTGCTGGTGATCTGCCCCGAGGACCTGTGCGAGCAGGCCCGCAGCGTGGCCGACGAAATGTGGCTAATCCCCAATGTCGATGACGAACTGGCGCCGCTGCTGGCGGTGATCCCCGTGCAGCTGCTGGCATACTATATGGCGGTGAGCCGTGGCTGCGACGTGGACAAGCCACGCAACCTGGCCAAGTCCGTCACGGTGGAATAACACCGCATGGACAAAGGCGGAGCGCCTGTGTATAATAGGAGCATTGCCGGATCTTCACGAAAGAGGGAATGCTTCCATGAAAAAATGCATGGGCCTGCTGATCGCAGTGTTCTGTGTGCTGCTGGCGCTCTGCGCCCAGGCGGAGGAAACTTCGGCCTGCACGCTGGTATATGGCAAGGAAACCGTGGAATGGCCGATGCTGACCGACGGCGACCCTTCCACGGTGTGGACGGGCAAAAAGGGCAAGTCAGTCCAACTGACCCTGGAAATTCCCCAGGGGACGCAGGTGGCGGCCTTCTATCTGGAAGCTGACCCTCAGCCGGCTTCCCTGACCATCAAAACGAAAAACGATCGCGGCAAGTGGGAAGAAACCTTTACAGGGGAGCTCTCCTGCGCCCAAGCCCTGGTAACGCTGGATCAGCCGCTGTCCGGGCAGGCGCAGCTGGTGCTTCGCTACAATACCACGGTGACTCCCAGCGTGGCGGAACTGCGGGTGTATGCCCCCGGAGAGCCATGGACGGATGCGCGCCAATGGGAGCACCCCGACGGCGTAGACGTGCTCTACGTCCAGGCCGGCACGGAGCTGCCGTTGGACCGCTTGCGTGCCTGGACGGCGGAAGGAAAGCAGGTGGCGGTGGCCACCCTGCAAGCCCCGGAAAGCGGTACGCTGTTGCCTTGGCTGGATGCCCTGTGGGATGCCGGGGTTCACGCGGAGCCGCTCTTTGGAGATTTTCGCGCGCTGAAGGAAAGCGAAGCCGCTGATCCGGAAAAAGTGAAGAAGGCCTGGAGCGAGAAAAAGCTCACGGCTTGGGCTGTATCCCGGTTGCGGGAAACCAAGCCCCTGTGCCTGGCACTGGATGCATCGGATATCCCTGCGGCGCAGGTGGCCCGGGAGATATGGAGCGCCGCGGTACCTCTGGCGGCGCAAAGTGATTATGAGCTGGAGGATGCCGGCATCCATGGTCTGTGGCTGACCCCGGCGCAAACACAGGGGGATACGCTGCCCAAGCTGATCCCCCGCGCCCAGGCGGAGGAGCACCTCCGGGCTGCCTTTGCGGAGGAGTTCGACCGGGCTGCGCACAGCGATCCCGCGGAGATTCCCTACCCGCAGGGGCGCGACAGCGAAGGGTATCTGCCCGGCGACGAATTCATTTATGAGAATGAGGAGCGCGGCCTGTGGGCATATCTTTCCGAAACGCTCCAGGTTCAAATTGTCCGCTATGAGGATACGGACCCCGTCCGCGTATGGTTTGAAGCCGAGGTACGCTTCAAGCCGGAGCGTGAAACCTTCGGCTCGGTGACTTACGGGGCTGCGGCCTTTGCAGGACAGCAAACTTACCCGGAAACCCTGGCGCAGAGCGAACAGCTGGTGTTTGCCATCAACGGCGACTACTATCCCTACCGGGCGGACCGGGGACACACGGTGGGAAACATCATCCGTCAGGGGCAGGTGCTGTACAGCGCAACGGGCAAACGAAACCGGGCATATCCCGTGCTGGATAACCTGGTGCTGCGGGATGACGGTTCCATGGAGGTGTACGCCTACGGCGAAGTAACGGCCGAGGAGATTGCCGCCTCCGGAACGGCGCACGATATGTTCAGCTTTGGCCCCGTACTGGTACGGGATGGAGAACTGATGGTTTACACGGGTTCCCACTGCGACGCAGACGAACCACGGATGTCCATCGGCATGATTGCTCCCGGGCATTACCGGATCATCATGGTGGAGGGACGTATCTCCGGGGGCCCGGCGGGTATCGATCTGAACACGCTGGCGCGGCTGCAATACTGCCGCGGGGTGGAACAGGCCTTCAACCTGGACGGAGGCAATACCGCTGTGATGCTGTTCATGGGCCGTAAGCTGAACCGTACCGGCGCCATTGCGGGAACAGGCTTGGGCAGCCCACGCAACATGCATGAGCTGGTGGGTGTGGGCCATTCCGAGCAAGTACACACGGACATGCTGGAGGGAAAAAAGAAATAAGACTGCTAGAGCGGGAGAAAGGTGCTGCTTTTCTCCCGCTTGTTTAGTTGCCGTAGCTCTATTTGACGTGCCTGGGCTCGCCCTATGGCCAGGGTAGATCCCCGCACACGAAACACCAGCGGATCACCGAAGGGAGCGCTGTACAGGCGGATTACCTCCGCCCCAGGGGTAAATCCCAGGGCCAGCAGCCGGTCCAGGGTCAATCCATTCCCATGGACTCGACTGATTATGCCGTGGGCTTGGGGGGCCAAATCTTCCAGGGTGAACAGAGCACATCACCTCACATCCCTAGCCTATGCGGCAAGTCCCGTAAAAAGAGCGTATCCGGCAGCCACGGCAACAATGAGGCGAAGGCTTTTTCACAGCACTTTGCGTTCTGTGGAAAACTTGAGAAGGATTTTGCACACATTTGTGTTTCCCATTGCTTGACAGCATATATCGCGGTGCGATATAATTACATCGTAGTGCGATATATCGCGGCGGGATAGAAAGGAGGATTACGTTGGATCCCCATATTACAAGAGTGTATGTACCCATGACTGAAACGGCATTCTACATTTTATTCTGCTTGAAGAGCCCCAACCATGGTTATGGGATTATTCAAAAGGTTGACAAGCTGACAGAGGGTGCCATAAGGCTTACGCCAGGCACCATGTATGGCAGCCTATCGAAAATGGAAAAGGATGGTTTGATTCGTTTTCTTCGCGAGGAAGAGAAACGTAGAATCTACGAAATCACCCAGTTGGGACAGGAGATACTGCAAATGGAGTGCAAGCGCATTCAACGCCTGTATCAGATCATTCGGGAGGAAGCATAACTATGGAAACGAAAAAAGTGTTCAAGTTCTTTACCATTTTTGAATATGAAGAAGAACAGACATATCTTCGGCAAATGCATCAATCTGGCTGGAAATTCATTCAGGTATCGGGCCTCTGCTATTACCACTTTGAAAGATGTGAACCCGAAGATGTAATTTATCAACTTGATTATAATCCGGATGGTATTGCGCATAAGGCAGAGTATGTACAGATGTTTAACGACTGTGGATGGGAATACTTGCAAGACTATCTGGGATACAGTTATTTCAGAAAACCGGCTGCTGAAGCGACAACAGCGGAAGAAATCTTTTGTGATGAAACCTCCAGACAAGAAATGCTTGACCGCATATTCAAAGGTAGGGTTGTACCGCTCATGATACTTTTCTTTCTTGTCCTGGTTCCAGAATTTGTTTGGAGCATGCATCAAGGTGAATATGCCATCGGAACTTTTCTGGGCGCAATGACAGGCTTCTATGTCTTTCTACTAACGCACTTTGTCTGCAAGTATAACGCCCTAAGAAGGCGGAAGAATTACTGAAACTATCAGGAACTGCATTACCTTCGCAAGAAACTCATCAAAGGCAGATATTTTCATGAACATATGGATATGTAAAGGATGAACCCGCATTATACAGAAATTGGGGAAGAGAGCACTGGAATAACGTTTGACAAATGGTGAGACAGGGGCAAAGTTTGCATATTCTAGAAATAGCAGAATTATGCGCCATAAAAGGGGAACGGCTGTAGGAAAAGTGCAAACCCTTCAACATAGATCAAACATAGGTGATGCTTTCTGAGCATAACTTTTTGGTACAGCCCCTCTTCTTGCCGCTGTAAAAACCCGCAGTCCTTTGAAAAACCTAGAAAAAGCTGTGGCTTCGCTGCGGTGGAATGAAGGCGGGTTTGAACCTCTGAGCTCCACGATGTCAACGAAATGTAACTTATTATAAAATATAATTAAATTAGATATAA
>USCR01000105.1 GCA_900553295.1 uncultured Eubacteriales bacterium
CCTGACGGGTTTTTCCGCCCCCGCAGCCCGGGAGCTGTGCTGCCGGCTGACCGGCAGCGTCCAGGGCACGCTGACGCCTGAGGAGCTGCCCCGGGCGGCTGAACGTCTGGCAGACTTTCTCCGCCGAATGAAGGACCTGCAGCCGCCGGTGGTGCTCCTGGATGCCCAGGGGGATCCGGCGGACGTATTCCCCTTCCCCTACGTAAGCTGCGACACCGCCCGGCAAAAGCCCTTTCCCAGCCTGAGCGCCGCGCTGGAAAATTATTTTGGCGTGCGGGATCAGAAGGACCGGCTGGAGCAGAAATCCTCCTCCATGGTCCGGCTGCTGAAAACGCACATCGAGCGATGCGAAAAAAAACTGGCCCTGCAAAACGAGGAGCTGGCCAACGCAGCCCGCATGGAAGAATACCGTCTGATGGGCGAGCTGCTCAACGCCAACCTCTGGCAGCTTCATCGTGGCCAGGAGGCGGCGGTGGTGACCAACTACTATGACGAAGCAGGCGGACAGGTGACCATTCCCCTGGACAAGCAGCTGACCCCTGCCCAGAACGCCCAAAGGTATTTCAAAAAATACCAGAAGGCACGCTCCGCCCGGGAAACCGCCGCCGAGCAAAAGGAAAAGACCCTGGCGGAATTGTCCTTTCTGGAAAGTGCGCTGCTGGACGTGGGCAAGTGCGTGGGTGAAAGCGAGCTCAACGAAATCCGCAGCGAATTACAGCGCACGGGCTACCTGCGTACCAGCATGAACCGCCGTCAGCTCAAGCAGTTTCCCCCCAGCCGGCCCTACCGCTACCGTTCCCAGGACGGCATTGAGATCTGCGTGGGCAAAAACTCCCTGCAAAACGACCGGCTTACCGGCTCGGCCCGGGGAGGCGAAATGTGGCTTCACGCCAAGGACATGCCCGGCAGCCATGTGATTATCCGCACGGAAGGGGAAGTCCCCCCCACTACCCTCAAGCAGGCCGCGCAGTTGGCCGCCTGGTACAGCAAGGGTCAGCGCTCCAGCAGCGTACCCGTGGACTATACCCTGCGCAAATACGTCAAAAAGCCCGGCGGCGCGCCGCCAGGCTTCGTTCACTACACCAACCAGCATACGGTTTACATGACCGTGGAGGAAAGCGACATCCGCGCCATTACCCTGCTGGAAGAATAAATGCTAAGCGCAAAGGAGAAAGAAACATATGGTATATTTTCGCGCCGTTCGCGAAAGCGACGCTGCCGCCCTGGCGGAGCTCCGCCGCCCTTATGCGGAAAAATATCCCGCCAAGGCCCCCGACGCCGGAAGCATCCTCCGGGAAATCCGCCGCTTGACCACCGCCTATCCCTACCTGGTAGCGGAAGTCAACGATCAGGTGGTGGGTTGCGCCTTTGCCGCTCCCCTGCGGGACGATCCCGCCTACCAGTGGGATGCGGAAGTGCGTATCTATTGCGCTGAGGCATTTCACGGGCAGGGTTTGGGGTCCGCGCTGATGCTGCGGCTTATGCGGGTGCTGACGGTTCAGGGCTTTGTGCATGCATGTGCCACGGTGGCCCTGCCCAACGATGCGGCGCTGGCCTTCCTGAAGAGCTTTGATTTTGCCCCCGCCGGGCGGCTTCCCGGCGTTGCCTTCCACCAGGGTGCGTGGCAGGATATGCTCTGGCTTGTACGTCCCCTGGCCCGGCTGCCGGAGTTCCCCACCCCGCCCACGCCCTTTGAAGGTTTTGAGCGTGAGGAACTGGCTGCACTGATTCTGTAAACCTGCAAACAAAACGGGCTACCGCTGTGCATGCGGCAGCCCGTTTGCTTATGGTTTTACCGACCGTGTGGCCCAGAAGGTGGCCACGCCAAATTGATGCAGATTTCCTTTGCCCTCGGTGTCCTCATACACGTCTTCCAGCCGGAAGCCTGCCCGTAGCTGGCCGCCGATTTGCTCCTCGATGCCATGGGAAAACTGAATGCCGTCCCCCGCAGCCATCGCCTGCCGGTACAGCTCCTCATCCTTTAAGGGATTGTAGGGCAGCTTTTGCACCAGAGCGGTGCCTTCTTCGTTGAAGGCATAACCCAGGCCGTTATCCAGGCCCGCCAGCAGGATGCCGCCCGGTTTCAGCACCCGGAAGCATTCCCGCCACACGTGGAATACATCCTCCACATAGCAGTTGGACACGGGGTGGAAAATCAGATCAAAGGTTTCATCCTCAAAGGGAAAGGTCTGGGTCATGTCCGCCCGCACCAGCTCGATGGCGTAGCCCTCTCTTTGAGCCACCATTGCATCCGACGCCAGCTGGGCCTTGGAATAATCCAGCAGGGTGCATGCAGCCCCCGCCGCGGCAAAAACCGGCATCTGCTGTGCGCCGCCGCTGGCCAACCCCAGCACCCGTGCCCCGCGCAATTCCCCGAACCAGGAGCGCGGAACCGGTTTGGTGGGTGTCAGCAGCACCTGCCAATCTCCTTGCTGTGCACGCACATAGGTTTCATGGTCAATGGGCGTCCCCCACTCCCAGCCGTCCGCCACCCATTGGTCAACGGCCTGGGCGTTGATATCCGTGTATTTCATGATCCATCTTCCTCCGAAAATAAGGTTCAGCAATGCCAGTCCAGCCGCGCTGGATGTTCCTCTTTGGGAACGGACACCGACTGCAAGCTCGCCAGCATACCAGCAAACAGTTCCTCCGCGCAGGCGTCATAGGCCGCTGCGTCCGCGCCTTCGCCCAAGGTATGATAGGCCAACGCCGCCGCGGCATAAAAGGTCATGCCCAGGGCGTTGGTGGGGGTTTGCATCACGGCCGCCGCCGTACCGATGGCCCGCAGAGCCGCCTGCACCGCCGGGGCTGTCTCCTGCCGGGCGGCATCCCGCAGGGCGGCAAGCAGCGGCCTCACCGTTTTGCCATCGCAGCGGCCCTCGGCCCAATCCATCGCCAGTGCCAGCAGCTGCGCCGGAAGTGTATCCTGCGGATGGGCGGCCAAACAAATCGGCAGCAAACTTTCCCGGGCATATCCGGCGCTCCAGCGCGCCAGGGTTTCCCTGGACTGGGTTTCCATTTGCCGCATCAGCGCAACAACCCCTGGAGCATCAGCACTGCCCAGCATTTTACGAAGCTTTGCCATGCATTCTCACCCTATCATTTCAAGCATTGGGATCTTCCGTCATCAGCCCCCAGCGAAAGCCGTAGCGGTCCACCAGCACGCCAACCTGGGAGCTGTAGGTTGTGCGATGCAAAGGATAAATGATTTGCCCGCCGGATGCAAGGATCTCAAAGGCACGCCGCACATCTTCCGCCGTGTCAAAGGTTACGGTAAGCGAAAGCGCCAGGCTGGTCTGAAAGGGTACATCCAGGTTATCGCAGAGCATGATCCGCTGCCCACCGATATGCATCTCCGCATGATAGACATAGTCCTCCTGCTCCTTGGTCAGGGTCATGGAAAGATCCTGCGGGTCAGCGTCACGGTAACGCAGCACATAATCCACCTGGGCGTGAAACGCCTGCTCGTAAAGCGCAATGGCGTCGGCGCATCGTCCGTCAAAATTGAAGTTCGGGGTAATCCGTGTCATGGATATTCTCCTTTCTCCTGAGGCATTGCCTGATGGCGCCCCGTCTTCCAACGGGCGATGAAGCATGCTGTTTCACAGCAAGGAAGCCTCCGCGGCGGCCACATTATGGATCAGGGAACGCAGGCGGATCAGCCGAGGGTTCTCCCGGGTGGGGCAAACGCGGTTGGTCAGCAGCACCACGAACAGCCCGGTTTCCGGGTCCACGGCAAAGCTGGTGCCCGTAAAGCCCGTATGCCCATAGGCCCTGGGGCTCATCAGGTCACCCAGAAAGTTGGCGGGACTGCCTGCCAGATGAAAGCCCAGGCCCCGGAACTCATGGTCAGGCCCTGGGGTGCGGTTCAGGAGCGCCGCGCGCATTGTGGCCGGGGACAGGTACGCTCTCCCGTCGGGCAGTTTTCCGCCGCAGGCCAGCATCTGGGTAAAGCGGGTCATGTCCTCCAGATCGCTGAAAATGCCCGCATTGGCAGAAATACCGTGCTGAAAGCGGGCGTTTTCATCGTGCGCCACACCGCAGAGCAGTGCTTTCGTTTCCGCGTCCCATTCCGTGGGCGCCACGTCGCCTGTGGGGCGATAGGTGGTGTGCTTCAAGTCCAAAGGATCAAAAACCCAGCTCTGCGCCAGACGGTCCAGGGGCTCGCCGCCGATGCGCTCCAGGATCTTGCCCAGGAGGATGTACCCCATGCAGCTGTAAATGGGCACGCCACCGGGCCGCTGAACCAGCGGATGGCGCAAAATGGCCTGCGTAACCTCCTCGGGGCTGCCGCATTCCTCTTGCAGCAAAAAGTGATCCGGTATGCCGCTGGTGTGGGTCATCAGTTGCAGTATGGTAATGTCGGCCTTGTCCGCCGGGGCATCCAGGAAAGCGCCCACCCGATCGTACAAGCGCAGCTTGCCCTCCTCCAGCCAGCGCAGGGCAATCATGGTAGCGCCCAGTATTTTGGATACGCTGGCCATATCGTAGAGGGTGTGCCCGGTGACATGGCCGAAGGTGCGGCGGCAAAGCACCCGGGGACCGATGCCCACGCTCAGGCATGCGGAGGGATACGCGCCCTGCTCCAGGCCTTGCTGCACCAGGGCGGCTGTTTTGGCAAAGGGTTCCATGGTCATGCGCTTCCTTCCTTTTGTGGCGCGGGAAACGCCGCGTGCGTAGCGTTGCCCTGGGTCATTCTTCTGCCAAGTCAAAGGGGACGATTTCCCCGCATTTGGGATGTTCTTTTCCCGTAACCGCCTGGATCATCATGCCGTGACAGGCCACGATCACCTGTGAATCATGGGCATATTTTTCCAAGACCCGGAGGACCCGCGCCCTGATGGCGTCAGCATCCTCCCACTGTTTTTCCTCGCCGGAGGGATAATGTCCACCGCATGCCTCGTACTCCGCATAGGCACGTTCCGCGACGGCGTCGTCCTCGTAAATAAAATCCTTGTTGGCCAGCCACTCGTGCAGGTCTGTTTCAATGACAATCTCCGCTCCCAGTGCTTTGGACAGGATGGCTGCCGTCTGTACCGCGCGGGTGTATGGGGAGCTGAGGATCAGTTTCGTCCCCTGCAGCCGCGGGTCCCTGGCGGTCTCACGGATCTGCTCCACGCCTTTTTCGGAGAGCCGGGCCAGATTCACCCCAAAGCCCTGGTACACCTTGGTGTTGCGCTGGGAGTAGTCTGTTTTTCCGTGCCTGACGAAGTAAAACATGCGCATCCTCCTTTTGGATACCGGGATGGATACAGCGCGTCCCCTCCCGGGGAAATGGAAAGCGCCGTTCCGAGCTTTTCCACTACGGAACGGCGCTCCTTTGCTGCCATTATGCGCTTTGCCCGCGCGGGAATCACTCCACCGTCTTGGTGGCAATCACGTCCACGCCGCTGCCGCATACATCGGGCACAATCACCGTTCCGGCCTGTACAGGCGGGGTCACCTTAACCTGGGACAGCTGGCGCATACAGTTGAAAATGTCTTTCTTGGGTATGGGTGAACGGGTCTTGACGCTCACGGGCATGGTACGGCCCTCCACGGGAATTACCGCGGTCACCATCCGTTCGGGCGCGATGCACTCCTGGTGGGCATACCGCTCGCCCCGCTTGCAAACGTTGCCGCTCACGGAAACCACCTGGCCGTTTTCCACTTGCACGGTCATGCGGCAGCCCATGGGGCAGTTGATGCAGGTAATCGTCTGTTCCATCGCTGCCTTAGCTCCTTTCCATGGTTACGGTGATGTCCGAGCCGTCCAGGGCGGCCACCACCTCAGGCTTCAGGGTAAGCTCCACCATTTCGCCAGGGGCGAAGATGGGCGCCTTTTTGCGGGCAATTTCCTTGTCGCCGCTGCGCACCACCACGGTGGCGTTTTTGAACACGGCGCTAGGCCGGAACATCAGCTCCACGCTCTGGCTGTCTTCGCCCCGGAGGTGAATCTGCTGGGGCACCACGCCGCGCACGCCGTCCCCGTCCTTTACCTGGGCCACAGGCGTATCCTGCAGCTGCCCACGGGCATAGGCCGCCGCCGCGTGCCCCGCCTTGAAGCTCTCGTTGCTCACAAAGTCCACCAGGTCATGCACATGCAGCACATTGCCGCAGGCAAAAATGCCGGGCACGCTGGTTTGCAGCTGATCGTCCACCACGGCGCCCTGGGTCAGGGGGGATAGCTGGACGCCCGCGCCGATGGAAAGCTCGTTCTCCGGGATCAAGCCCACGGAGAGCAGCAGCGTATCGCAATCGAAATGGATCTCCGTCCCGGGAATGGGCTGGCGGCGCTCGTCCACCTCCGCCACGGTAACGCCGGTAAGGCGCTCCTTGCCCTGAATGTCAATGACCGTATGGCTCAGGTACAGGGGAATATCATAGTCGTTCAGGCACTGGACGATGTTCCGGTTCAATCCGGAGGAGAAGGGCATCAGTTCCACGCAGGCCAGTACCTTGGCCCCCTGGAGCGTCATGCGCCGGGCCATAATCAGCCCGATGTCGCCGCTGCCCAGGATGACCACCCGCTTACCGGGCATGTAGCCCTCCAGGTTCACAAACTTCTGTGCGGTGCCCGCGGAATAGATACCCGCGCACCGGGTGCCCGGGGTGCCCAGGGCTCCTCGCGGACGCTCCCGGCAGCCCATGGCCAGCACAATGCTCCCAGCCTCAAAAATCTGCACCCCGTGCTCCGCGCTTACGCAGGTGACGCGATGGTTCGCCTCCACGGAAAGCACCGTGGTATCGCACTGGATGTTGATGTTCAGCTCCCGGGCCCGGTCAATGTCCTTTTGGGCATATTCGGGGCCGGTGAATTCTTCCTTGAAGCGATGCAGTCCGAAACCGTTATGGATGCACTGGCGCAGAATGCCACCGGGGGTATGTTCCCGCTCCAGCACCAGCAAATTGTCAATGCCGTCCTCCCGGGCGGCGATGGCGGCAGCCAGGCCCGCCGGACCCGCGCCGATGACCAGCACGTCCACCCACTGCACGCCGTTTCCTGCCTGTGTCATGTCATCATTCCTCCTTCAGCGCGTCCAGAATGGTGCCCGTCAGCAGATAGCTGTTGCCGCCATTCTTCGTGACCTGGGTCATGGGAATGCCCAGTTCCTCGGAGAGGATCTCCGCCACGCGGGGGCTGCAGAAGCCGCCCTGGCAGCGGCCCATGCCCGCCCGGGTGCGGCGCTTGACGCCGTCAATGCTCCGGGCGCCCACGGGGCGGCGAATCGCCGCGCGGATCTCCGCCTCGGTAACCGTTTCGCAGCGGCAAACCATGCGTCCATACAGGCTATCCTGCTCCACGGCCGCTTTACGCTCAGGGGTCGTCATGGCATAGAAGGGCTTGGGCAGCGGTTGCGCCGGCTGGTAGTCGGTCTTGAGGGTGAGGCCCATTTCCTCCGCGATCTGCTTGCCCAGCATTTCGGCAATGGCGGGCGCAGCGGACAGGCCGGGGCTTTCAATGCCCACGGTTTCATAGGCGTTCTTGGCCCCGGAAACGGCTCCGATCACGAAGTCGCCCTTTTCCTCATGGGCACGGATACCGGAGAAATTGGTGATGGAGCCCCGCACGCTGAGGTTGGGCCAGGTGAGCCGCGCCTTGTCCAGCACAAACTTCAAGCCCTCCGCGGTGGTGGACACGTCGGTATCGTCGGGGATATCCTCGGCGCTGGGCCCCAGCAGGGTGTTGCCATGCACCGTGGGCGAAACCAGCACGCCCTTGCCCATCTTGGTGGGGCACTGGAACATGGTCATGGTAAAGGGCAGGGGCGTCATCCGGTCCAGCAGATAATACTGGCCCCGGCGGTAGATAATATTCAGCCGTGTGTCGGAGATCATATTATGGAGCTTGGCAGAGAACACGCCCGCGCAGTTCACCAGCACCTTAGCGGTAAACTCACCGCGGTTGGTCTCCACCTTCCAGCCTGTTTCCGTGGCGCTGACCGCCTGCACCTGCGTATCCCGCTCAAAGCGTACGCCGTTGAGCGCCGCGTGATCCGCCAGGGCAAAGGTCATTTCGTAGGGGCTGGTCAAGCCGCTGGTGGGCGCATACAAGGCGCAGAGCACCGCGGGATTGGTCTGAGGCTCCATTTGCAATATTTCGTCCCGCTCCACCAGCCGCACGCCGGGCACACCATTGGCCTCGCCCTGACGCACCAGATTTTCCAGGGTAGCGCGGTCCTCTTCGCTAAAGCCCAGCACAAGCGCGCCAGGCTGACTGTAGGGAACACCCAGCTCCCGGCAAAGCTCCGGGTACATTTTTGCGCCTTCCACGTTCAACCGGGCCTTTAACGTTCCCGGATGCGCGTCAAAGCCCGCGTGGACGATGCCGCTGTTTGCCTTGCTGGCGCCCTCGGCCACGTCCCCGGCCTTTTCCAGCACCGTAATGCTACCGTGATAGCGGCTCAGCACACGCGCCAAGGCACAACCCACGACACCGGCACCCACGATGATGATGTCGCTTACCAAATCATATTCCCTCCCTCAAAACCGCACACATGCGATTCTTGTTCTTTACTTGATATTGTACCATGCCGCAGGCAGAAACGAAAGAGAAATTTCTCTGTTTTTGTCAATGTATCCAATCTTTCCCCCCAATATGACCATGAATTTTCGCCTGCACCCGGGCAAAGAAAAAAAGTTGCAGAAAAAAATTGCCGCGTGTAGGTTTGTCAAACATATTGGACAGTAAAGGAAGAGAGGACATCTCTGGGAGC
>USCR01000106.1 GCA_900553295.1 uncultured Eubacteriales bacterium
GGGGGCATAGGGGGGAGGTCGGAATCCCCCCTGCCCCCCTGGCCGGCGGAGCCACGCTCCAAAAGGAAAGTCATTTCGCAATACCCGAAAGTAATTTTTTCTTTGCCAGCGGAGCCACGCTCCCAAAAACCACCTTTTCCCTACCCCAGCAGCCGAATCAGCACCATATACGCCGCGGTGCCCCCCGCAATGGACAGCGCCATCTTATGCTGCCAGCGGTGCAGCAGCACCACCAACACGCAGGACGCCAGCGCAGGCACAAACCCGGCGGCGCTGTCAAAGGAAATATCCTTCAAACAGTACACCACCAGCATGGCCATCACCGCCGCAGGCAGCGGCCGGCCCAGATACGCCACAAATGCCGGTGGTTTCTTCCCCGCGGGAAAAAGCCAGAAGGGCAGCGCCCGAATGGCCACCGTGGTCAGCGCCACCAACCCCACGGTCATCAAAAGCTCTGCGGTGGTCACGCTACGCGCCCCCTTTCCCGGCAGTATTGCATATAGAAGCACCCCAGCATCAGCCCCATGGACAGCAGCAGGAACCGCTCGCTGCCCACCAGGAGCAGGCTCACCAGCGTCAGCAGAAAGCCCGCCAGCGCGGGCAGATGCGCCCGCAGCCAGGGCAGGCCGCTCTTGTCCGCCGCCTCCCATTGCTCCACCACAATCACCGTGAACAGCGCGGTCATGGCAAAGTCGATGCCCGTCAGGTCCCAGGGCAGGATCTGGCCCAGCAGCGCCCCGGCCACGCTCCCCGCCACCCAGTAGAGCTGATCCAGGGCGGAGACGGCCAGGTAGTAATCCTCCGCCGTCACATCCCGGGGAATGGGCGCGCCGCACACCAGGGAGAAAGTCTCGTCCGTCAGGGAGAAAATCAGGTAGGGCTTGCCGCGCTTCACCTTGCCGTAGGGTTCCAGCATGGTCAGCCCGTAGAATAAATGCCGGGCGTTGACCAACAGGGTCATCATCACCGTGGTCACCGGGGAAAAGGGCGCGGTCATCAGCCCCAGCATGGCAAACTGCATGGAGCCCGCGTACACCGCCGCGCTGATGAGCAGCGCCCATTCCGCACCGAATCCCTTTTCACGCAGCACAATCCCCCAGGCCAGCCCCAGGAACAAATACCCCGCCATCACCGGCAGCGTGCGGGGAAACGCCGCGCCCAGGGCGCGCATGCGCTGGCTGCCCATGGCCTCATCTCCTTTTGTATACAAATCGCGACAGCTTGCATTGTACGGCCAAGGGCCGCCGGTTGTCAACCGGGCACAAAGGACGTCTTTTTGTTTTTTCGGACCTGAAAACTGGATGGACATTTGCCCTGTGATGGGGTATACTGCTGCTATGCTTTCCAAAAGAAACAAAAGGAGTGGGCATTGCCATGAAGATGACCTTTCGCTGGTACGGCGAAAACAGCGACGCCGTAACCCTGAAGCAGATCAAGCAGATTCCCGGTATGAGCGGCGTTATGGGCTTTCTGGACTACAAGGCCGCGGGCGAAGTATGGACCAAGGAAGAGATTGCCGCCTACATCGCGCAGGTGCACGCCGCCGGGCTGGAGTGCGAAGTGATCGAAAGCGTGAACGTCCACGAGGACATCAAAATGGGCCTGCCCACCCGGGATGGCTATATCGCCAACTATATCGAGACCATCCGCAACCTGGCGGAGTATGGCGTGAAGGTGATCGTGTACAACTTCATGCCCGTGTTTGACTGGCTGCGCACGGACCTGGCGCGGGTGATCCCCGAGGACGGCAGCAACAGCCTGTACTTTGATGAGGCGGAGCTGCAGGGCATGACGCCCCTGGAGATCGTCCGGCGCACGGCGGAGGATTCCCAGGGCTTCACCCTCCCCGGCTGGGAGCCCGAGCGCCTGGCCCTGCTGGAAACCACCCTGAAGCAGTACGAAACCATTGACGCGGAGCAGCTCCGGGCCAACTGGAAGTATTTCCTGGACGCCATTATCCCCGTGTGCGAGGAGTGCGGCGTGGTCATGGCCTGCCATCCCGACGACCCGGCCTGGCCCATCTTTGGCCTGCCCCGCATTGCCCACAGCCAGGCGGACTTTGACAAGATGGTGGCCCTGCACGATTCCCCCTGCAACACCGTGTGCCTGTGCACCGGCTCCCTGGGCAGCGACCCGGCCAACGACATCCCCGCCATCATCCGCCACTTTGGCGAAATGGGCCGCATCGGCTGCCTGCACGTGCGCAACATCAAGCACCTGGGCTACCACCGTTTCCGGGAGGCCAGCCACCTGTCCAGCGACGGCAGCCTGGACATGTACGCCATCATGAAGGCCGTGCATGACACTTGCCCGAATACCTACATCCGCCCGGACCATGGCCGCATGATCTGGGACGAGAAGGGCCGCCCGGGCTATGGCCTGTACGACCGCGCCCTGGGCGCCACGTATCTCAACGGCCTGTGGGAAGCCATCTGCCGCAACGAAGGCTGAGGCACAAGGAGGAAAAATACCATGAAAATGCGTTTATCCGCGCTGGAGGCCCCCGAGGCCTGGCAAGCCCTGGGCGTTACCCTGCCCCGCTACGATGTGGCCGCCATGGTCCAGCGCACCAAGGCCCATCCCCTGTGGGTACACTTCGGGGCGGGGAATATCTTCCGCGGCTTCATCGCGGCCCTGCAGCAGTCCCTGCTGAACCAGGGCCTGGCGGACCGGGGCATCATTGCCGCGGAAACCTTCGACTATGACATTGTGGACCGCATTTACGCGCCCTTTGACAACCTGACCCTGAACGTGACCCTGCACCCCGACGGACACACCAGCCGGGAGATCATCGCCAGCGTGGCCGAGGCCGTGAAGGCGGACGCCTCCCTGCCCGAAAGCTGGGCGCGGATGAAGGAAATTTTCCGTGACCCGGGGCTGCAAATGGTGAGCTACACCATCACCGAGAAGGGCTACGCCCTGCGCCGCCCGGACGGCAGCTATCTGCCCGTGGTCACCGAGGACATCGAGAAGGGCCCGGAGGCCCCCCGCCACGCCATGGCCATCACCGCCGCGCTGCTCTACGAGCGCTTCCAGGCGGGAGCCGCGCCCCTGGCGGTGTGCTCCATGGACAACTGCAGCCACAACGGCGAAAAGCTCCGCCAGAGCGTGGTGGAGCTCGCCCGGGCGTGGGCGGAGCGCGGCCTGGTACCCCAGGAATTCCTCACCTACCTGGAGGATGAAACCCGCGTCTCCTTCCCCTGGAGCATGATTGACAAGATCACCCCCCGCCCCCATCAGCGGGTGGAGAGCGAATTGACCGCCATGGGCCTGGAGGACATGGCGCCCATCGTCACCTCCCGGGGCACGTACATCGCCGCCTTTGTGAACGCGGAAAAGCCGCAATACCTGGTGGTGGAGGACCGCTTCCCCAATGGCCGCCCGGCCCTGGAAAAGGCGGGGGTTTACCTCACCGACCGGGACACGGTGAACCGCACCGAGCGCATGAAGGTCACCACCTGCCTCAATCCCCTGCACACGGCCATGAGCGTGTACGGCTGCATGCTGGGCTATACGCTGATCTGCGACGAGATGCAGGATGAGGACATCCTGGCGCTGATCCGTCGCCTGGGCTACCAGGAGGGGTTGCCCGTGGTGACCGATCCCGGCATCCTGAACCCCAAGGATTTCCTGGCGGAGGTGCTGGAGCAGCGCCTGCCCAATCCCTTCATGCCCGACGCGCCCCAGCGCATTGCCACGGACACCAGCCAGAAGGTGGGCATCCGCTTTGGGGAAACCATCAAGAGCTGGATTGCCACCGGCCGGGATTTGACCCAGCTCAAGGCCATTCCCCTGGCCCTGGCGGGGTGGCTGCGCTACCTGCTGGCGGTGGACGACCAGGGCAAGCCCTTTGAGGTCAGCGCCGATCCCTTGAAAGAGGAGCTGCAATCCCGCCTGGCAGGCATTCGCCTGGGCGAGCCGGAGAGCTGCGGGGACAAGCTGCGGCCCATCCTGGCCAACGCGTCCATCTTTGGCCTGGACCTGACCCAAACGCCCCTGGCCGCGCAGATCGAGGACCTGTTCCGCCAGGAGCTGGCCGGCCCCGGGGCCGTGCGGGATACCCTGCACCGCACCCTGGCGCGGGCATAAGGGCCCGGCCGGGGCGCTTCCCGGCCCATGGGCGTCCGCCCTGCCATGACACATAAGGCACAAAAAAATCGGCCCGCAGGCATGCGTCCTTCCAGGGGACGGCCTGCGGGCCGATTGCGTGGGTGGGTGTGCTCCGTCAGGTGCGCGCCACGGCGTTTTCCCGGAACAGGAGCGAGATGCACCAGATGCCGGCCGCGCCCACCAGGGTGTAGACCACGCGGCTGAGCACCGCGGCCTGGCCCCCGAAGATCCACGCCACCAGGTCAAACTGGAACACGCCGATCAGCGCCCAGTTGATTGCGCCGATGATTACCAACAACAGGGAAACCTTGTCCATCATCGAATATCCCTCCCTTTCATGGGGAAGGATTGCCAGGGACGGAAGAAGTTATGCACGCATCCTGTACCTCGCCGCGATAGAGCGTCATTGTTTTTTTTTGGAGCATGGCATCCAGCACCAGGGCCTGCTCCAGCACCGGGTCCGCCACCAGCACCTGCCCGCCCAGGGGGAGGATGCGCCGGGGCAGCCCGAAGCCCTCCCGCAGGGCGCCCAGCTGCGGCGGATCGCCGGTGAAGCGGTACAGCCGCTCCGTGGCGCCCAGATACAGCGCGCCTTCCGGCCCGGCGGCCAGGGCTCCCGGCAGGCCCGGAAAGGCCCGCAGGGTTTCCAGCCTGCCCGTGCGCAGGGACAGGCGGCACAGCAGGCAGTGGATCTCCTCCTCCCCCACGGCGCAGGCCGCATACAGCCACCCCCGCTGCACCGCCAGGCACAGCGCCGCCCCCGGCACCGGAAAGCTGCGCAGGGGCGTAAGCTCCGGCAGGCGCACCAGCCGGATCTCCCCGGAAAGCCCGCCCGCCACCGCCAGGCAGCGGCCCCCGGGCAGCAGGCAGAGCTGCCGGGGTTCCATGCCCGCGTGGAGCGTCCATTCCGGCATGCCGTCCGGGGCATGCAGGGTCAGGCAGTCCGCCTCCCCGGAGAGCAGCAGCAGGCGCTGCCCCCAGCACAGGGCGTCCTCAATCCCCGGGGCGCAGGTGAAGCAGCGCCCCCGCCAGGCGCAGCGCCGGGCCTGGTTATCCACCAGCAGCGCGCCGCCCGCGGCGATCAGGTCCACACGCTCCAGGGGGCAGGGCAGCGGCGAATCCCGCGACCACAGCTTCCCGGCACCCAGGGCCAGCAGTATCCCCATCTGCCCCCCTCCCTTCTTCTTCATCCTATGACGTGGGACGCGGAGGGTGCGGGGGAAATTTCCCGGGGAGGGCGGCTCACCGGCGAAAGGCGGCAGGAATGCGCGGCGTCGCCGTCGAATAGTATCTTGTTTTATGCAAAAGGATGAAAGGAGAATTCCCCCTATGTTTGTATACAAGACCCACGGCACCTGCTCCACCCAGATTGAGCTGGAGATCCGCGATGGCATCATCACCCACTGCCAGTTCACCCGCGGCTGCACAGGCAACACCCAGGGCCTGGCCCGCATGGTCATTGGCCAGAAGGCCGACGAAGTAGCCGACAAGCTGGCCGGCATTCCCTGCCGGGGTGACACCTCCTGCCCGGATCAGCTGTCCAAGGCGATCCGCGCCTACCACGACTGACCGGCGCTTCCGCCGGCCCCTTACACGCCACGCAGGAGGAGGAAATCCGTGTCAGAAGAAGTCATTACACGTTTTGATCAGATGGACATCAGCACCGAGGTGCTCAAGGCCATCGAAAAAATGGGCTTTACCGAGCCGTCCACCGTACAGGCCAAGACCATTCCGCTGATGATGAGCGGCGTGGACATCATGGCCATTGCCCCCACGGGCACGGGGAAAACCTGCGCCTTCGGCATTCCCATGCTGGAATACATGGACCTGAAGGACAAGCGCATCCAGGAAGTGGTGCTCTGCCCCACCCGGGAGCTGGCCGTGCAGATTGGCGAGGAGCTGACCAAGCTGGCCGCCTTTATCCCCCAGGTGCGCATCGCTGTGCTCTATGGCGGGCAGCCCATTGTCAAGCAGCTCAACGCCCTCAAGCGCATGCCGCAGATTATCGTGGCCACCCCCGGGCGGCTGCTGGACCACATGAACCGGGGCAACGTGCGCCTGGACGCGGTGCACACCATGGTCCTGGACGAAGCCGACGAGATGCTGAACATGGGCTTTGTGAAGGACGTGAGCCGGATCATCGAATCCGTGCCCGCCCAGCGGCAGCTGGTGATGTTCTCCGCCACCATGAGCCAGGAGGTTATGACCATCGCCTGGCGCTTCCAGCATGATCCCGTGGAGATTGTGGTGGAGGCCACCAAGCAGGACCGCCCGCAGATTACCCAATACGTCATCGCCACCGAACGGGACAAGAAGATCGACCACCTGCTGTACCTGCTGGACGCGGACGTCTACCAGCGGGTGATGATCTTCTGCAACACCAAGTTCATGACCGACAAGCTCACCAGCCGCCTGAAAAAGGAGGGCTACGCCGTGGACTGCCTCCATGGCGACATCCCCCAAAAACAGCGCGATGTGGTGATGCAGAACTTCAAACGCGGCAAATTCCCCATTCTGGTGGCGACAGACGTCGCTGCGCGGGGCATTGACGTGGACGATGTGGAGGCGGTCATCAATTTTGACCTGCCCAACGAGAACGAGTATTACCTCCACCGCATTGGCCGCACCGGCCGCGCCCACAAGCACGGGGTGAGCTTCTCCCTGGTGACCTTCCAGGAGAGCGTGCGCATGGACGAGATCCTGAAATACCTGATTACCAAGCCTGTGCCCCTGCACTTCTCCGACATGGATGTGCTGGTGCAGGAAGATGGCACGCCCTTTTTTGAAAACAGCTGATGAGATGCATAGAAGCGGCCGCGGTTCCATGCTTTTATGGAGCCGCGGCCGTTTCGTTTGTTGGCAAAGTATTCTGCCTTATCATTTTGCAAATCATGCATTGTGCCCTTGCAAGCGTAGAGGATTTCGCCTCTGCGGAGGCGACCAAAGGGCTTTCCGGTCGCCCTTTGGAAACCTTCGGGCCCATACTTGTTGAAGTATTTGCAAATCAAGCCACCGCTGGTTTTATCTTCCTGGCTTTTTCAGCCCTTGGGCGGGGCGTTGTGGGCAAACACCCGCGGCTCCTTGGCCAGGGGGAAGCACTTCAGGTCTTCGCTCTCCAGGTCCTCCCCGAACAGATACACCGCGCTGAGCTGGCAGTTTTCATAGGTCTTGTAATAGTACACGCCCCGGGCCGCGTCCACGCAGCAGGCATAGGTGGTCATGTCACACTTGCCTTCGGGGGTGATGACGCTGCCCCGCACCATGGCCACCGCCTCCAGGATGTGGAAGAACTGCGTCACGTCGCTGACGGGTTCCCCGGTAAAGACGGCGTTGCCCTTCAGGAAAGCCGCGCGCACAAAGCGGGACATGGGCGACGCGTCCCCCGGCAGGCCCAGGGCGCCCATGCCCTGGCCGTAGGTTTGCAGCTCCAGGCCGGGAGCAAAGCGGTTTTCCGGGGGGCAGGGAGAAAGGTGCTGGTAATTGTTCAGGTTCATCCGCTGGAAGGGGAAGGGCGGGTTATTGGTCATAACCCCCACCGGGTCCTCGTAGAGCTTGAGCCCGTCGGCCATGGGCTCGGCCACCAGCGCGCCGGTGGCGTCGGCAATGTGCCAGTGCAGGGGCGCCAGGGGGTAGCCGGGGGCAAAGGGAATGGCCGTCAGCGCCAGCCGGGCCAGCAGCTCCCGGGCCTGGGCCAGGGTTTCGCACTGCCCCAGCACCAGGGGAATCAGCTCATAGGGGGCCACCATTTCCTTGCCGGGAACGTCCCGCACAAAATAGTGGGCATTGCCTGGGAAGTTCAGCCCGGCCATATACAGGCCCTTTTCATTGACGGCCTCGGCATACAGGGCGGTGTCCTCCGCCACCGTGGCCATGCCGATCAGGGCCAGGTGCCGCTTCATCTCCGGCAAGTGATGGAAGCGGAAGGGGTGGTTCCGTGGAGTAATAACCACCTGCTCCCCAAAGGAATATTCCAAATCCAGGTTACGCCCGAAGAGTGCGGGCTTTGTAAAGGCAATGCTGGTGCACATGGTATATCCTCCTTTGCACATAAATTTTCTTTCACTGTAAGTATATCACATTTTCTCCAGGAAGAAACATGGCACGCCCCCGCTTTATTTTCTCAGGGGCTTCTCCCCGGGCCCGCGGCAGGGATTTGCCGGGAAAACGCGAAAGAATTACCATTGGCCTCCGGGCGGGCGAGGCGTTTTTTCCCCTGCCCGGACGGCTGTTTCCCTATGCAACGTTGCAATAAAAGAAAGGAGGCCCCGCCATGAAGCTCCGCTGGTGCATGCTGCTGGTGGGAATACTTTGCCTGGCCATGCTCCCGGCCCTGGCGGCGTCCCCTGACCTGGGCACCCTGCGCTATACCCCGCCCCAGGCCCCTACCGCTGAGCTCTCCGAAACCACCCAGCCCGGCAACCGCGTGATTCCCCTGGACCTGTGGATGGACGCCACCCCCAACATGGGCGGCATTAACCTGGTGGAGGACACCCTGTACCCCACGGGGAGCAGCGCCAAGTATTACCAGGGCGGGTTTCATTACCTGTGG